>DATNHL010000165.1:0-16311 GCA_035604995.1 Occallatibacter sp.
TCTGCTTGTCCCCGTTTTGTGGATCGTGGGCGGAGCCGGTGTAGAGGGCGACCAGGCAGCCGGGGGTTTTCTGACCGGGCTCGGCGCAGAGACCGCTGGAGTTGTCGCGGTCTTCGACCGTGGAGCCGCTGAAGATGGAGACGCCGTTTTCTTCCGGGAGGGCGACGGGGAGTTGCTTCCAGTGGACGAGGTCGGACGAGGCGGCATGGCCCCAGCTCATGTGTCCCCACTGGTCGCCGAAGGGGTTGTACTGGAAAAAGAGCTGGTATTGGCCGTTGACGAGGATGGGGCCGTTGGGGTCGTTGATCCAGTTGGGCGGGGCATAGAAGTGGAGCTTTGGCTGCCACGGGGTGGATGCGGCCGACGCTGTCGGAGCAGCTTGAGGCTGGGCGAATGTGTGCGCGGCCAGGAGCAGGACTAAAACCGGCAGAAGTCGACGCATGTTGGCGGAAAGGGGAGTGCGGGGGTTCATCTCGATCATTCGGAGGTCATTCCTTGGAACGTGCGGGGTACACACCTTCATGGTAAAACACGCGGTGGTTGCGTGCCGTCACAATTAGACTGGATGGAGAAAGCGATGAAAGACTCGATCCACGTATCCAAAGAGAACTATTTGAAGGCGATTCTGGAGGCTGAGGCCGAGGGGCACCAGGTGATTCCGGCGATGCTGGCGCACTGGCTTGAGGTTTCGGCGCCGGCGGTGACCATGGCGCTGAAGCGGCTGAAGCGGGACGGCTGCGTGGAGGTGGGCGCGGACGGCATTGTGCGCCTGACAGAGGCGGGGCGCGAGACGGCCTACCGGACCGCGCTGCGGCACCACCTGATCGAGCGCATGCTGAGCGAAGTTTTCGGCATGGAGTGGTACGAGATTCACGAGGAGGCGGAGCGGCTGGAACACGCGGTTTCGCCGGCCTTCGAGTTGAAGCTGAAGGAGAAACTGGGCGAGAGCGGGGCCTGTCCGCATGGGAACGCGGTGCTGCCGGTGAGTCCGGCGGAGCGCAAGAAGCGGGGCGAGACGCCTCTCTCCGAAGCGGTGGAGGGGCGGCGCTATACGGTGACCAGCTTGCAGGAGCGCGACCCGAAGCTGCTGCTTTTTCTTCACAAAACGGGCGTTGGGCCGGGCAAAAGCCTGCGCGTGATAAGCCAGAATTACGATCAAACTGTTTCGATTGAGCTGAATACGGGGAATTCGATCCTGGGAAGGCCGGCAGCGGAGGCGGTCTGGCTGCGACCGGAAAATTCACGATAATTAAACATAAGAAAATAAATTAACCTTGATTAACTACTTGTGGCATACTTGAGTTGAGGCCCTCCGGGCTCCTTTCTTTTTCCTATGGCCACAGCAGTCAAAACTCTTGTTGAGACCAACGAGCCCTCCCTGCCGGAGGTCTATTCGAGCGTGCGGATCTCGCGCTCGCTGATCGGATGGAGGCGGCTGCTGGGGTTTCTGGGGCCGGGATTCCTGATCTCCGTGGGGTACATGGACCCCGGCAACTGGGCCACGGACATTGCAGGCGGATCGCAGTTCGGCTACACGCTGCTGTCGGTCATCATGATCTCGAACCTGATGGCAATTCTGCTGCAGAGCCTGAGCCTGAAACTGGGCGTGGCCACGGAGCGCGACCTGGCGCAGCTTTGCCGCGAGAGCTACGGGAAGTGGGTGAGCTTCGGGCTGTGGGTGGGCGCGGAGATTGCGATTGCGGCGTGCGACCTGGCCGAGGTGATCGGGTCGGCGATTGCGCTGAACCTGCTGTTTCACATTCCGCTGTTTTACGGCGTGCTGATTACCGGGCTGGACGTGCTGCTGATTCTGCTGCTGCAGCGCTGGGGCTTCCGCGTGGTTGAGGCGCTGGTGATTACGCTGATCGGGACCATCATTGCGATGTTCGGCGTGCAGCTGTTTCTGTCGCGACCGGAGTACGGGCCGGCGCTGCGCAACCTGTTTATCCCTTCGTCGCAGATCATGACCAATCCGACGATGCTCTACATCGCCATCGGCATGCTGGGCGCCACGGTGATGCCGCACAACCTCTATCTGCATTCGTCGATCGTGCAGAGCCGGAAGTACAAGCGCACCCCGAAGGGCAAGCGCGAGGCCATCTTCATGGCGAATGTGGATTCGGCACTGGCGCTGACGGTGGCCTTGTTTGTGAATGCGGCGATTTTGATCGTGGCGGCGGCGGTGTTCAATCGCAGCGGGCACTTTGAGGTTGCGGCCATCGAGGACGCGTACAAGCTGCTGAGCCCGCTGGTTGGCGCGGCGGGGGCGAGCACGGTGTTTGCGATTGCACTGCTGGCAAGTGGGCAGAACTCGTCGATCACCGGCACGCTGGCCGGGCAGGTGGTGATGGAGGGGTTCATCCACATCCGGCTGTCGCCGTGGTTGCGGCGGATGATTACACGGTCGCTCGCGATCATCCCAACGATCATCGTAGTTGCGATTACGGGCGAGCGGGGCACGGAGAAGCTGCTACTGCTGAGCCAGGTGATTCTGTCGCTGCAGTTGAGCTTTGCGGTGGTTCCACTGGTGATCTTCACGGGCAGCCGGAGAACGATGGGCGAGTTTGTGAATGGACGCTGGCTGCAAGGGCTGTCGTGGTTCACGGCCGCGCTGATCGCGGGATTGAACGCGTGGTTCCTGTTGCTGATGTTCCAAGGGAAGGGATGAGGCGGGAGAACGCGCGGCTCGCCATAACTGCTTTGAACGCCTGACTGCTGAACGAGGCTGGAACGGGCCAATAACCTTACTTCCCCAAGGGGTTATCCATGACATCCGCGCGAAGAATCGGGTATAGGTGTATCTTATTTCTGCTGTTAACTATGCTTAACTGGCAGTTATCGCAGGCGCAGAGCGGGATATCCAGCGCTATCTCCGGAACGGTGACAGATTCAACGGGTGCGCTGTTGGTGAATGCATTAGTCACTGCGACCGCTGTCGACACCAAGGCAATACGCACGGGAAAGACCAACGGGGAGGGGCGGTTCCTGTTTTCGCAGTTGAATCCCGGCAGTTACATCGTGACAGTGACAGCGAGTGGATGGGCGGAGCAGACATCGCGGCCGGTTGAAGTGGAGCTGGGGCGCACGGCGACGCTCAACTTCAAGATGACATTGGCATCGACGGCGCAGAGCGTTGAAGTGAAGGCAGAGCCGGCGCTGCTGAGCCTGGAGAATCCGAATACGACGACGACGCTGGAGAGCAAGACCATTGCGAGTCTCCCGAATCCGGGACAGGACCTGACTTTTATTACTCAGTTCTCACCGGGAGCGTTGATGAATACAGCGGGCTCGTCGAATGACGCGAAGGCGGCCGGCGGGTATGGGAATGTGGAGTTCAACGGGCTGCCCGCGACTTCGAACGGCTATATCCTGGATGGCTACGACAGCAACGATCCGTGGCTCGGGTTGAATATCGGATTATCGACCAACCTGGTGATTGGGCTGGATGCGGTGGAGGAGGCGACAGTCAATACGAATTCTTACTCGGTGGATCAAGGCAGATATGGCGCGTCGCAGGTGAACTACTTCACCAAGTCCGGCGGGAACAGCTTTCACGGCGACTTATACGAGTTATGGAACGGATCGCTGCTGAATGCGGAAGACTACTTTCTGCATGCGGACGATACGGCGGACAGTGTGACAAAGAAGCCGCGCTCGACGGTGAATGAGTTTGGCGTAAGCGTGGGCGGGCCGTTGCGGCGGGACAAGCTTTTCTTCTTTGCGCACTATGAAGGAATCAGGATTGCGCTGCCGCTGGTTTCGCAGGTGGTGGCGCCCTCGCCCGCTTATCAACAGTATGTGCTGGGCCAATTGGCTGTGGGAGGGACGGACCCGATAACCGGAACTGCTCTGCCGGCCGAGCCGCAGGAGATTCCGTTCTATCAGTCGATGTTCAACTTGTATCGGAGCACGGCAGGAACGCCGGTTGCCGTGAGTTCGTGCCCGCTGGACGCAAGCGGTGCTCTGCTGGCTGGCGCGCAGACCAGCGGGAGCCTGTTTGATGGCAGCGGATGCGCGAACCAGAGGCAGGTGTCCCTGACCAACAGCGACAGCGAAAATCTGATGGTGGTGAAGATCGACCAGACCATCGACCGCACCAACAGTGTGTGGTACCGGTTTCAACAGGACACGGGTTTGCAGGCCGCTTACACCGACCCGATCAATGCGATGTTCAACTCGTATTCTCCGCAGCCGCAAAGAACGCTGGTGGCGGGGTACACGCATATCTTCAATTCGAATCTGGTGAACCAGTTCAATCCCGGCGCCAGCTGGTACGGGAGCATTTTTGAGCCAAAAAACTTCGCGCAGGTGGTTGCTGCGTTCCCAATCGTGCTCACTGGAGGGAGCAACAGCGTACCGTTTACGACGATTGGCGGGAACGACAATACGTATCCGCAGGGGCGCAACGTGACGCAGTGGCAGATCAATGACAACCTGATGTGGATGCGCGGAAAGAACACGTACAAATTCGGGATCAACACGCGGCGCATCGACGTGAGCGACTACGACCTGGGCGAGGGAAGCGTGCCCACCGCCGTCTATAACGATCTGGCGCAGTTTACTTATGGGGCGGCCTACACCGAGAGCGAGACTTATCCCATCGCGCTGAAGGAGCGCGTGGCGGCGGGGAATTTGGATGTGTATGCGATGGACAGTGTGAAGCCCACGGCGCGCATGACACTGACGGCGGGGGTGCGCGCGACGTGGAATACCAATCCCGTGAATCAGCAGGGGTTGTTTGCGCGGCCGGCGGGGTCGTTTCTGGACGGATCGCACCAGATAAGTCAGTCGCTCGACCAAGTTATCGAGACCCATGTTCGCGGCTTGTTCCCATCTACGCCGCTCATCGTGTGGCAACCGAGGGTTTCTGCAGCATACGAGGTGACGCACGGGACTGTAATACACGCTGGTTTCGGGGTTTTCAACGACATGATTCCAGCGCAGATCGCCGACCTTGCCGCAACCAATGCGCCGTACGCGCCGACGTTTGTGGGCGGAATCGGCGGACAGGTGGGCGGCGTGGGGATTGCACCGAATGTGCCCGGCAGCGCTGCGGATGCGACGTTGCATGCAGAGCAGAGCTTTCAAAGTGTCTTCAGCGCGGGCGCGGCGCCGTGCACGGCCATTACGGCGGGTGCGCCGACCTGCCCGCTGGCGGTCAGCCTAAACACGCTTTCCAGCGGCACACTGAAGACACCCTACTACTACCAATACAACCTCGGAATCGAACAGCAGGCGGGCAGGGGCGGAGCGGTGCGGCTCGACTATGTAGGCACACGCGGAGTTCATGAGCCTTATCAAGTGGAACTGAACGGCTACCAGACGGTTTGCGCGGGATGCTTTGCGCCCTTCTCCTACCAGAGGCCGCTCGATCAGCGATTCGGGAGCGTGAACGAGTTTGAGACCAATGCAAACAGCAGTTACGCTGGATTGCAGGCCAGTGTAACTGAGCAGTTTGGCGGGCTAACACTGAAGGGAAATTACACGTTCAGCCACTGCCTGGATGAGGTGTCGAACGGCGGGCTGCTGTCTTTCTCGACGCAGGGGATTCTATCGCCGCTGCCGGGGGGACTTAGACGCCAGTACGGAGACTGCGACTACGACGTGCGGCACAATGTTTCAGCATTCGGGATTTACCAGATTCCGTTCCGTTCGTCACGGGCGGCTTTGCGGGCGCTGTTTGGAGGCTGGTCTTTCTCTGAGACGGCGTTCCTGCACTCCGGGTTGCCCTTTACGGTGCTCAGCCAGCCGTATACGGCCAATGGCAACGGGGTTTTTCAAGGGAGCGGGCCGCAGTTTGCGCGCAGAGTTCAGGGTGTGCCGCTGTACAGAAAGACTGCGTACTCCGGAGTCACGGTGGCGGGGACAAAACAATGGCTGAATCCGGCGGCGTTTGCTTCGGTGGTCGATCCGACAACGGGCGGCTGCACGGGAGGCGATTCGGTTGCAAATTGCCAGTTTGGCGATGCGGGGCGCAACACGGTGCGCGGGCCGCATTTTACCGATTCCGACATCTACCTGACCAAGCGATTTCCTCTCACGGAGCGGGCGTCGTTGCGGTTTGACACGCAGATGTTCAATGCGTTCAACCATCCGCATTTCGCGTTGCCGAGCAATGTGGAGGCCGGTGTTCCGGGCGAGTACATTCCGGCGAAGTTCGGGACGCTGGAGGGCACTGTCTCGCCGCCTACTGGGTTGCTGGGCGTAGGCCTGGGCGGAGACAGTTCGCCGCGCATGATTGCATTTCAGGCAAGGATCGAGTTCTGACATCGACTAACATGGATGCCATGCACGTACTTTCTGCTGCCGAGATGCGGGCTTGCGACCGGGTTACGACGGAGCGGTTTGGGGTGGCGTCGATCGATTTGATGCGGGCAGCCGCTGGAGCTGTGACCGGGTTTGCGCGGATGCAATTTCCGCGGGCGCGACGGGTGACGGTGTTGTGCGGCCGGGGAAACAACGGGGGGGACGGGATGATGGCGGCGCGGCTGCTGGCCGGGGTGGGGCTGGAGGTGACGACGCTGCTGCTGGGAGCTCCGGAGGGGTTTGGGGCCGACGTGGTGACGGCGTGGGGCGAGCTGCTGGCGAGCGCTGTGCCGGGTTCGGTGCATGTGGTGGAGACGGCGGACGAGCTGGCAAGGCACAACGAGGCGCTGAAGGCCGACCTGCTGGTGGATGCTGTGGTGGGGACGGGATTCAAGCCTCCGCTGAAGGGGTTGGCACTGGCGACGTACGAGTGGGTGAAGGGGAGCCGGGCGGCGGTGCTGGCGGTGGATCTGCCGTCGGGTTGGGCGGCGGATGCGACTGGGACCGAGGCGCCCAGTGTGGTATTTCCGGCCGATGCGGTGATGACCTTTACCGCTCCCAAGCAGGGGCACGTGTTTGGACAGCTGACGCGGCGGTGGAATCAGCCTGTTGTGGTGGCGCCGATTGGATCGCCCGAGGAGGCGATTGCGTCGACGCTGCGCGTGGATTGGGCGGGGTCGGCAATGGAACTGGTCAGGACGCCGCGCGCCTGGGGGGCGAACAAGGGCAACTTTGGACATGTGCTGGTGGTGGGCGGGTCATATTCCGCAGTGGGGGTCCGGTCGGGCGCGCCGGCCATGGCGGCGCTGGCGGCGCTGCGGAGCGGAGCTGGCCTCGTGACGGCGGCGGTTCCGGCGGCGGTGCTGGCGCAGGTGGCCGCAGTTGCGCCGGAGCTGATGACGTGGCCGTTGGCAGCCGGTGCGGCGGGCGGCATCTCTCCCGACTGCCTGGCCCCGGAGGCGCTGGCAGGGCTGACGGCTGGGAAGACCGTGATGGCCATCGGGCCGGGACTGGGCCAGGCGGCGGAGACGGTGAAGTTTGTCACGGGCCTGCTGGCGGCGACAAAGATTCCGGCGGTGATCGATGCGGATGCGCTGAATATACTAGCGGCGAAGCCGGTGCTGCTGGGCAAGCTGGCCAAGGGACGGACGGTGGTGCTGACGCCGCATCCGGGAGAGATGGCGCGGCTGGCGGGGATCACGGTGGCCGAGGTGCAGGCCAACCGGCTAAAGGTGGCGCGGGGGTTTGCGGAGCGGTTTGGAGTTACGCTGGTGCTGAAAGGGGCGCGGACGCTGATTGCGCATCCGGATGGGCGGGTGGCTGTGAATACGACCGGGAATCCGGGGATGGCGAAGGGCGGGAGCGGCGACTTGCTGACGGGGCTGGTGGCGGGGTTGCTGGCGCAGCATCCGGGCGAGGCAGCGCGGGCGGTGGAGGCGGCGGTGTGCCTGCATGGGCTGGCTGCGGACCTCGCGGTCCGCGAGGGTGACGAGCACACTTTGCTGGCCACGGACAGCCTTCAACAACTTTCTCGGGCTTTTCGCTTTGATTCGCGCGGGGAGAACGGTTATGTTTGGTTGCAGGGGGCATTGCATGCAGCGGCCCTTTGTGAGGTACGGGGATGAGCAATGCCGCACTGACAGCAGCAGGCCGGGTTCACGAGTTCACCACGCACAGCGGGGCGGACACCATCGAGGTGGGCCGCAAGCTGGCGAAGCTGCTGAAGCCGCCGCAACTGATGATTCTGCGCGGGGACCTGGGCACCGGGAAGACCACGCTGGTGAAGGGCATTGCGCAGGCGCTGGACGCGGCCGAGGCCGACGAGGTGACCAGCCCGACGTTCACGCTGATCCACGAGTACGACGGAACGCGGGACGGCAAGCCGGTGAAGCTCTATCACCTGGACGTGTACCGGCTGGAAGGCGAGCGGCAACTGGAGACGCTCGGCCTGGACGAGCTGCTGACCCATGACGCGCTGGTGCTGGTGGAGTGGGGCGAGAAGTTCAAGAGCATCCGCAAGAAGGCTACGGGCGAGATTGCCATTAATTCGACCGGCGGCGATGCGCGGAAGATCACAGTGACGCTGAAGGAACAGACGTAAAACCCCTAAAATTCGCAGCCTCAGGCCCGTAAGTCCTTTGTTTTGGTGGGGTGAAATGGGTCATTCTTGGCCTAACCTACTTGTTTTCATAGGGCTGGGAGGAAAAGGGGGGAGGGGTGGCATTTTGGCTCTTTCTTCTCTAAGTGACTGATTTATCAGGCACTTTCCGCCAACTCAACCCGTCATTTGCAGGGTACTGGAATTGTAGACTGCACAAAATAAACGGGTTAAATTAGAGCGGTTCCACAATTCACGTGCCCATTGCAGCTCTGTGAAAGGTGGCTCTTTCTTGAGGAAAGAGCCACTTGATAGCCCGTGGTGAAAGTCCAGGTTGCGGAAAACCTTCCCTCGGGGCCTAAAGCCCAGCGGTGATTCTATTGCGTTTGCGGCACGACTGAAGTCGTGCCCTTTCAAAACTCGACTTTCACCACAGGCTGTTGAGGGTGGTGGTTTCGGGGTACAGCAATTGTGGAACCGCTGTAGCTGGTTTTGGTGGTTATGGGCGGTACCGCGGATTTCGGGAGGCGCCCTGCTTCCGTTTGGTGTTCTTCTATGAACTATTGTGCGCCGAGAGACAGTAATAATCTGCAACCACCTGCGGTCGGGCAGACGGCGCTTGCGCGCCATGAGGTTTGTTGGAGACCGCTTTGTTCCTACCACGGGTCAAGGACGGCAAAGTGATCGGCGTGGTCGATGAAGACGCGGCGGAACAGCTCCGTTGCCAGCAGTCCATCGAACTCCGCTGTGTTGGAGTTCTTTTTGCCGCCCATGGGCGCGATGAAGGATACGTTCGACAGTTCGAGTGAGCCGATCTTGACGTCCTGGGGAGCGAGGGCGGAGAAGGACTGTTGCGCTGCATTCGCGCCAATGCCCTGCAATGGGGTGCTCTGGGATGCGCGCTGCGCCAGGTATCCAGAGGGGTTGTAAAGGAAGGGGACGTTCGAGCCGGAGTCGAGCCACAGGCGAACGGGCCGCGTGCCGTCGGAGAGACGCGCAACGACGATGAGCGAATGGCGCGCTGCAACGCCATCCGCGGCGGGCGCCGGAGCTACCAAAGCGATGTGTTGACCTTTTACGGCCGTGCGCATCGCGCCCGAGTCGTCGAGGCAGAGCAGGTTGTGCGCATTGTCGATCAGCACGTCGAAATACTCCAGGAAGTCCTCGCCGAGGATGCCGCGAATGGAAAGGCCCGCGGACTGGAGATTGCTCAGTTCGTACACAAGCACGTTCTGGTTGATGACGGCATGGGAACCGGCTTCGAGCAGGTCAATCTGCGCGTAGGAAACAGATGCCTCAAATCCCACGCCTGCGATCCTGGTAGCTCCGTGAACATTCAGATGAAGTTCAGAGGCCAGGGCGGGGTCGATTTCCGTCGTCTCCGCGCCGGTGTCCAAGAGAAAGTTGTAGGGGCCTGTGTGATTGATGGTGACGGCCAGAATTATCTGGTGGTGGTTGACGAGGCGGAAGGGTAGACTGGCGACATTCCCTGGGCAATGGGTTTCTGCTGTGAGGGTGGAAACGACGGTTGCGGCAAGAACGAAGGATGCGAACCACTTCAGATTTGTCATTGCGAGAGCTCCTCAGCCGGGTAGGCTGAGGTCACTCTGGGCGCGTGGCTCTACATGGTCTTGAGGGACTCCTGATCAGTTTCTGTGAGCGGATGATGAGTTTCTGAGCGCGGATGATGGAGTTGTGATGGCGAGTAAGCCATTTGTTTTCAGATTCGGCGATGTGGAGGTACGCGAGCGGGAGTTCTCGCTGACGAAGGCGGGCGAGGTGTTGGCGGTAGAGCCCAAGGCGTTCCGGGTGCTGCTGATGTTGCTGCGCAACCCGCAGAAGCTGATCTCAAAGGAAGAGTTGCTCAACGCGGTGTGGGGCGACGCGGCGGTTACTGAGAACTCGCTCACGCGGAGCATTGCGCTGCTGCGGAGGCTGCTGGGAGACGAGGCCCGTGACCCACGCTTTATCGAAACCGTGGCCACTGTAGGCTACCGGTGGATTTCAAAGGTGGAGGTTTCCGAGGAGGGTTCGGGGGAGCCGGAAGCGGCCGAGGCGCCCGTCGGCCTGGGCAGCGCCGGGAAGAAGGATGGCAACCGGAAGCGGTTGAGGGGTTGGGTGCTGGCCGGCGGCGGTGTGCTGGCCCTATGCATTGCGGGCGGAATCTGGTACCTGCACCGTCCGCTGCCGCCTCCGCGCATCACGGGAATCACACAGATCACCCACGACGGCCACCAGAAGATTCTCGTCGGGACCGACGGGAGCAGGCTCTACTTCAATCAGGTCTGGGGTTTGGAGTCCCCCGGGTCTATCGCTCAGGTTGCAACCTCGGGCGGAGAGATCGCACAGGTCCCGGTCGCGTTGCCGGAGCCATACCTGCGGGACGTCTCGCCGGATGGGTCCAGCTTTCTCCTCCAATCGGGCCCTACGCTGTGGAATGTTCGGATCCTGGGAGGCTCCGTTCGCCCCCTCCCAGTTGCCGAAAGCGCGGCCTTTTCACCCGACGGGAACTCCGTGGCCTACACCTCGGTAGACGGTGACAATTGGGGCGGCATTTACCTCGTGCGAAGCGACGGGACGGGAGCTCACAAACTGGCCTCCGCTGGGGACGAAGTGTCCGATATTGCCTGGTCGCCCGACGGCGGCGTGATCCGGTTTACGATGAAGGACAAGATTTGGGAGATTTCGTCGAACGGATCGAATCTCCATCAGCTATTGCCCGGTTGGCACGTCTCCTACGAACGTTGCTGCGGCCGCTGGACCCCGGATGGAAGGTTCTTCCTGTTCCTGTCGGAAGGCCAAATCTGGGCCCTCGATGAGCGGCGCGGGCTGTTTCGTCGGCCGCCAGTCGAGCCGATTCAACTAACTCAAGGCCCCATCCGTTGGGGCGGGCCGCTTCAAGGCGGTCTCGGCCCCGGGATGTTCTGGGGCGGACCGGTTCCAAGCAAGGACGGAACCAGGATATTCGCGCATGGCGCCACACCCCATGGCGAGCTTTCCCGGTTCGACGCGAAGACCAAACAGTTTCAGCCCTTTCTGGGGGGCATTTCCGCTCAGGGCGTCGTTTTCTCCAGCGACGGCAAGTCGATAGCCTACGTCTCCTTCCCCGAAGGCATCCTGTGGAAGGCCAACCGGGACGGTAGCAACCCCGTGCAACTGAGCTACCTTCCGGTGCAGGCTTGCCTGCCCCGCTGGTCGCCCGACGGCACACAGATTCTGTTTATGGACATTTCTACCTATAACTCACTTGGCCATGCCACAAGCTACGTCGTCTCATCAGATGGCGGCAGCCCGCGGAAGCTTCTCCAGGAGGATCAAGGTTCACTGGTGGGTATCACTTGGTCGCCCGACGGGCGCAAGATTGTCTGCAGCTCGACTTCCGCTGGCGAAGAAGGCGGCTGGCAAATTCTCGACCTCGACAACCGCCAGGTCAAGACTGTTCCCGGATCGAAAGGCTTGGGTTGGCCGCGCTGGTCGCCGGACGGCCGGTACCTCGTCGCCGACCCCTACTTGAAGATCCTCGACTTCAAGACGCAGCAATGGTCGCAGCTCCCACAGAAGGGTTCTGTCGATTCTCCCGAGTGGTCCAGGGACAGCCAGTTCATTTATTTCAAGCGCTTGAGGGGCGATCTGGGCTTGTTCCGAATCCGCGTTCGCGGTGGCGCGGAAGAGAAGATCGCCGATCTGAAGGACTGGCATGATGCGGGGTGGTGGGGGGCGTATATGGGGCTGGACCCGACAGACGCGCCGCTGCTGCTGCGCGACATCGGCAGCGACGATATTTACGCGCTGACGCTGGAGGAGAAGTGAATTCCGGGTGGGAGACAGGCGCAGGAGAGCCTGCGGGCGATGGTTGCGCGGAAGGGCCCGCGGCTAAAGCCGCTGATCTTGAAGGGCTGAATTCAGAGGCCTGAAGGCCTCTGCTCCCTCCGCATCCTCCGGTTTACGACCGGAGTTTCAGAACCCCATGATGTTGTAGCCGCAGTCGACGTACATGACTTCGCCGGTGATGGCGCTGGAGAGGTCGCTGGCCAGGAACAGGGCGGCGCCGCCGACTTCGAGCTGGTCGACGTTGCGGTGCAACGGGGCGCGGTCGGCGTGGGAGCGGAGCATCTCGCTCAGGTCGCCGACGCCGCGGGCGGCGAGGGTCTTGATGGGGCCGGCGGAGATGGCGTTGACGCGGATGTTGCGGGGGCCCAGCGAGGAGGCGAGGTAGCGGACGGTGGATTCGAGTCCGGCCTTGGCTACGGCCATGACGTTGTAGTTGGGGACGACCTTCTCGGCGGCGTAGAAGCTGAGGGTGAGGATGCTGCCGCCTTCGGTCATGAGGGGGGCGGCGGCGCGGGTGACGGCGATGAGCGAGTAGACGCTGACGTCGAGGGCGACGCGGAAGCCATCGCGGCTGGTGTTGAGGAAGTCGCCGCGGAGGTCGGCGGCGGGGGCGAAGGCGACGGCGTGGACGAGGATTTCGAGCTTGCCGTACTTCTCCTTGAGGGCTGCGAAGAGGGTGTCGATTTCAGCGTCGCTGGAGACGTCGCACTGGAAGCCGGATGCGCCGGGGAGCTCGTCGATGAGGCTCTGGGCCTCCATCTTCATGCGGTCATTTTGATAACAGATGGCGAGGGTTGCGCCGGCTTCGTGGAGTTTTTGGGCGATGCCCCAGGCGATGGAACGCTTGTTGGCCAGCCCGAAGACTACGGCCGTCTTACCTGCCAGATCGATCATGCTTTCTTTCTTCCTCCAAAGGTCCGCGCCAAGGGGGGCGGGGGCGAGCAACTTCTAGAATATCAGCCAGTGGTGTGGTTCGGGTTGGTGTGATCAGATCGCGGAAAAGCAACCGCAGGTCCTTCGACTCCCTTCGCTGCGCTACGGTCGCTCAGGATGGCAGGTTTTGGAGAGGGAAAGGCTGAGCACAGCGCAGCAGAGCGGGAGGCAATCAGCCGCCGAGGTCGACGAGTTGGACTTTGCCGACGGGGTGGCCGAGGAAGCGGGAGCCGAGGCGCTCGAATTTTTCGACGGAGTCGGTGGCGAAGCATCGAAGCTGCGCGCTTGGCGGGACTACTGGGAGTTCTTCGCCGGGGAGGGAAAGGCGGCCATTGACGATGTGGGTGGCGGCCTCGGCGGCGGCCTGGGCGGAGTCGATGACGCGGATGTTGGCGGGGACGGCGGCTTGCAGGAGGGGGCGGAGCAGCGGGTAGTGGGTGCAGCCGAGGACGAGGACGTCGGGGTCGAGGGCGCGGGCGTCGGCGTCGGCGGTGAGCTCGGCGAGGTAAATGCGGATGACTTCCGCGGTGACGTGGTGGTTGATCCAGCCTTCCTCGACGAGAGGGACGAGGAGGGGGCAGGCTTTCTCGAGGGCGCAGAGGCTGCGGCTGCGGCAGGCGGCTTTGTAGGCGTGGCTCTGGACGGTGGCGCTGGTGGCGATGACGAGGACGTCGCCGGTGAGGGAGGCGTCGCGGGCGGCCTGCGCGCCGGGCTCGATGACGCCGAGGACGGGGACGGGGACCGCGTCCTGAATGGCGTCGAGGGCGAGGGCGCTGGCGGTGTTGCAGGCGATGACGAGGAACTCGGCGCCCTGCTCGCGGACCAGGAACTGGGCGCTCTCGGCGGCGTAGCGGGCGATGGTGCGGCGGGACTTGGAGCCGTAGGGGAGGCGGGCGGTGTCGCCGAGGAAGGCGTATTGGGCGTGGGGCATGCGCTCGATGAGGGCGCGGAGGACGGTGAGGCCGCCGAAGCCGGAGTCGAATACGCCGATGGTGGGGGTCATGATTGTCAGACCGCAGGTTTCGTGTGGCGGAGAATTTCCGTTAGATAATTGGATAACCGGCACAATTCCATGAAGACGCTTCTGTCGTATGGATTGCTCGTTCCGTTTCTTAAGAGAATCGCATTGAGTTGGTTATTGACGAAGCGATAAACCCCTAACATGTCTGGCGCGGACGGCATCTTGTCGCGGTGGAAAGCGTTGCGCAGTTCACGGAGAACTCCCTCAGCCGTGCCGTTGTGAATGCAGGGATCGGTTCCGTTCAGATCGCTGGCCGATCTCTGCAGCCGATAGGGCTCCGACTCCCAAACAAACCAGGTTTGTCGGCTGGGGTGTAGATTGGCCCAGGCAATCGTCATGCCCAATTCCAGGGGCATGTTGAACCGTGGCACGGCTGTTGGCGCAACGCTCAGTTCTACCCTGGAGAGATCGTGGATGGAGTACCGGCAGCTCTGGATGAGCTTGAAGATTCTGTTTAGCCTGCGATCCCCGCCCGGGATTTCGGAGGCAAGATGAGGGACCAGGTCCAATTGGCAGAGCCCGACGATATAGGCGACATAGAGGCTGGAGAATTCTTCGTCGTAGGGGATGTTCAGGAAAACGCCGTTTGGATCAGGCAGCGGAGGCACGCTTGCGCCTCTTTTCCGGTTCGATGGAACTCACAGGCTCGTTTCCCCGATTGGAATGCATCGCCTTGAACTCGTCCACAAGTGCCTGTAACGCTTTCTCGCTCGCTTTGGAGATGGGGAAGTGTTTCGCCCACTCCTCAAGGGTGGGCCGAGGGGCCGTGATGTGAATCGGCTTGCGCATGACTACTGCTTCATCATACTGCGAATTCGGCGGAATGGAAATAGCGATGGCAGTGCAGCAATCAGGGTTGCGGGACGGCGTCGGCGGCGAGATAGGTGCGGGTGAGGTCGGCGTGGCCGGCGAGGGTGGGGCGCGGCTGGCCGTCGACGAGGAAGCGGACCTGGGTGACGCGGGGCAGGTTGGCGTGGAGGGTGCCGCAGATGGAGAGGATGGTGAGGGTTTCGGCTTCAAGGCCGGAGGGGTGGCCGGAGACGAAGCCGGCGGTGAGGTTGACGACGGCGAGTTGGGGGCCGTTGGGCTGGGGGGACCTGGCCGGGGTGGTTGGGGCGGAGGGGGTGGCGTCGAGGCTTGGGGCGGGCAGCAGGAAGACCTGGGCGATGGAGGCGGCACCGCCGGGGACAGGATGGGCGGCGTCGGGAGCGGCGTAGAGGTCGAGGAGTTTGCCGAGAATGACGCGGGCGCGGGAGCCGGGGTCCTGGGGCAGGGGGAGGGTCTGGACCTCGGTGAGCAGAGAGTTGTCGGCGTCGTTGGCGACCAGGAGGGTGGCCTGCTCGGCGGGGGCGACTGCGGGGGCCTGGGTGGGGGCGGAGTCCTCGCCCTGGAGGAGGCGCTGGTGAGCGCGCTCGCGCAACTGCCAGAGGACCACGCCCATGGCCGCGGAGGCGGCGAGCAGGAGGATGAAGAGGATGGTCTGGTAGCGGGGGATCACGGCTGGCGGGCCTCCGTTTTCCACTCGAGCAGGGCAGCGGCGAGGGCTTCGGCGACGCGGGCCTGGTACTGGGGGTCGTCGAGGGTGGTGGGGTTGTGACCGGCTGAGCGGTCGGGGGCGATTTCAATGGCGATAGCGGGGCAGGTCATGCTGTCGACCGCGGGCATGCCGGTGCGGCCGAGGGTGACGGAGAGGCCGGCCTGGAGGAGGGCTGAGTTGACGACACCGGCGAGAGCGAGGCTGCGCGTGACCCAGGCGGATTGAGCGGTCTTCCAGGCTGGAAAGCGGCTGGGCGGCGCGGGGGGGAGCGAGGAGGCGAAGAGGTGGACGCCGGAGCCGGTTTCAGAGGCGTGGAGGCTGAGGCAGGCCTGGGCGTTGGCGTGGTTGGCGATTTCGGCGCGGCGGTTGGCGTCGATGGTGGAGTCGGACTCGCGGGTGGTGACGACCTGAAAGCCGCGCGCGACGAGCAGGGAGCGCAGGCGGACGCTGAGGGCGAGGGTGAAGGCCTTCTCGGGCTGGCCGGCGAGGCGGCCGCCGGGGTCGTCGCCGCCGTGGGCGGCATCGAGGACGACGAGGAAGCGAGGCGGGGGTGGGGTGGGAGCTGGTTGTGGGGCGGGCGGGGCC
>DATNHL010000166.1:0-22168 GCA_035604995.1 Occallatibacter sp.
GTCGCCAGGCCCTCATTCGTCTCGGCGGCGCGGAGCAGACCCGCCAGGCCCACCGCGAACGCCGCACGCTGCCCTGGCTCGAATCCCTCTTCCGCGATCTCGCCTACGGCTTGCGTACCCTCGCCAAGCATCGCGGCGCCACGTCCATCGCCATCCTCTCCATCGGCCTCGGCATCGGCGCCAACACCACCATCTTCTCCATGGTCAGTCGCTTTCTCCTGCGTCCCGCCCCGGTCGGCGATCCAGCCACGCTACTGGCGATTCAAACCAACCATCAAGGCGATCAGTGTTGCAACGATTTCTCCATGCCGCTCTATAACGACCTCCGCGACCAGGCCAAATCCTTCTCCGGCGTAGCGGCTGCTTTTGAGCTGGTGCCGGCCTCCATCGGCGGCAGCGGCGACCCGGAGCGCGTCTTTGGCCAGGCCGTCAGCGCCAACTACTTCGACACGCTCCAGCTTCCCATGACTCTGGGCCGCGGATTCACCAGCGGCGAAAACACCATACCGGTCGTCGTTCTCGGCGCAGGCCTGTGGCAGCGCCGGTTCAATGCCGACCCTGCGATCGTCGGCAAAGCCGTCACGCTCTCCGGCCACGCCTACACTGTTGTCGGCGTTGCCACACCCGCGTTTCACAGCGTCGATCAGATTCTCTTCGCCGAGTTCTGGGTGCCGCTGGGCCAACTCAACTCCCTGGTGCCCGATGTGGAAAGCTCCATGCAGCGGGACAGCAGTTGGCTTTCCGTGGTGGCTCGCCTCAAGCCCGGAGTCACACCCGCGCAATCGACAGTGGAGATGAGCGCCCTCGCCCAGCGCCTCTCGCACGCCTACCCGAAGACCGACAAGGGCCTTGCATTTATTTCCTATCGGGCCGGCGCCCTTGCGCCAAACGAAAAAAGCCAGTTGCTGGTCTTTCTTGGCGGCTTGTCTATTGTGGTGCTGCTCGTGCTTGCCATCGCCGGCGCCAACGTGGCCAATCTGCTGTTCGCTCAGGCCGCAGCACGGCAGCGCGAGATGGCGGTGCGTCTTGCCCTGGGCGCCACGCGCGGCCGTCTGCGCCGCCAGATGCTGCTCGATAGCGTTCTGCTTGGCCTGGGCGGCGGAGTCCTCGGTGTTGCCCTTTCGCTTTGGGCCACTCGCGCGCTCTCCTCCCTCCAGCTTCCCGCGCCCGTTCCTCTCGATTTCGCCATCGGCGTCGATTGGCGCGTGCTGCTCTACACCTTTGCTCTTAGCGTGCTCAGCGGGCTTCTTCTCGGCATCGGCCCTGCATTCGCCGCTTCGCGTCCACCCATGGCATGCGCTCTGAAGGGCGAAGATGCCTTGGCTCGTCCCGGCCGCCGCTTCACGCTCCGCAACGTCCTCGTTGTTGCGCAGATCGCCATGTCGCTGGTGCTGCTTTCCCTCACCGGGCTTTTCCTGCGCAGCCTCGAAAGCGCGGCCAGCATACCCATCGGCTTCAGAACCCAGAACCTGCTGCTCATGTCCGTCGATCCGCGCTTGCACGGCTACACGCCGCAGCGCACCGTCGACTTCCTCACTCAATTGCGCCAGCGCGTGGCGGCGCTGCCCGGTGTTTCCGCGGCAGTTTGCACGGACTACATACCGCTCTCGCTGGCCGACCGGTCCGACACCATGCAGATCGCGGGGCATACCGCTTCCGACGCCCCGCAGGTCGGAACCGATCTCTACATGGCCACGCCTGGGTACCTTGAAACGATGGGCATTCCGCTTCTCAACGGCCGCGACTTCGGCGGCGAAACGGCTATGGGACCGAAAACTGCGATCGTCAACCAGGCTTTTGTTCAACGTCTCCTCCTTGGGCAGAATCCTATCGGCCAGCATGTAACCGGCGGCGGCGTCACCTATGAAATTGTCGGGGTAGCCGGCGACATCAAGTCGCGCACGCTGGGCGAAGACACGCGCGCCGTTCTCTATCGGTCGCTCGATCAAAACGTTGGGTCGGACCCATCGTTCCTCGGCTACACGCTGATCGTGCGCGCCGCCGGCAATCCCAACGCACTCCGCGAATCCGTCCGCCAGCAGATTCATGCCCTCGACCCGGCGCTGGCCATCTTCAATGAAGAGACCATGGACGAGCACATTCGCGCCGCCTTCTTCCTGCCGCGCGTAGCCGCCACGCTCTTCGGCACATTCGGCTTCATCGGACTCGTCCTCGCCACAGTCGGCCTCTACGGCGTCATGAGCTACTCCGTGTCGCGCCGCACCCGCGAGATCGGCATTCGCATGGCCCTCGGCGCGCAGCCCGGCTCCGTCGAGCGCCTCGTCCTTGGCCAGGGCCTCGTGCTCACCCTCATCGCCGTCGCTCTCGGCTGGCCCGCCGCTTGGATGCTGGCCAAAATGGCCTCAAGCTTCCTCTACGGTATTCAGCCCCACGACGCCCTGACTTTTTCGTTAGTCCCGCCATTTCTCGCCGTCATCGCCCTTGCAGCCTGCTATCTTCCCGCACGCCGCGCCGCCTCCATCGAACCCATGCAGGCCCTGCGCACAGAATAGGAGCGTCCCCATGCGCCAGCTTCGCGCCGTCATCCTTCGCCTCCGAGGCCTTTTCGGCTCCCGCCATTCAGAAGCCGACTTTGCCGCCGAGCTTGAAAGCCACGTCGACCTCCACACCGACGCCGGGATCCGCGCCGGCCTCGCTCCTGCTGAAGCCCGTCGCCAGGCCCTCATCCGTCTCGGCGGCGCGGAGCAGACCCGCCAGGCCCATCGCGAGCGCCGCACCCTCCCCTGGCTTGAAGATCTCCTCCACGACCTGCGCTACGGCCTGCGCATGATGGTCCGCAACCGCGCCTTCACTTCCGTTGCGGTCCTCACCTTGGCCATCGGCATCGGGGCCACGGCCACCGCCTTCACATGGATCAACGCCGTCCTCCTCCAGCCGCTCGCGGGCGTCGCCGAACCCAATCGGCTCGTCACGCTGGAAACCGTAACCTCCAACGGCGAGTGGGTGCCCAACTCATATCCCGACTTCCGCGACTTCCGCGACCATCTCCATCTCTTCGACGGCATTGCCGTCGCCCACGTGTCTCCCTTCAGCGTGGGCTATCCCGATCACGCCGAGCGCGTGTGGGGCGAGCTCGTCTCCGGCAACTTCTTTGCCGTGCTCGGCGTCCAGCCCGAAGCCGGCCGTCTCTTCCTCCCATCCGAATTCGCCGACGCCCCCGGCAAATTCCCCATCGCCGTCATCAGCGACCGCTACTGGCGCTCGCACTATGCAGCCGATCCAGGAATCGTCGGCAAGACCATCCGCGTCAACCAGCACGAACTCACCATCGTCGGCGTAGCCGCGCCCGCGTTCCACGGCTCCATCCCTGTCACAGCCTTCGACCTTTGGATCCCCTACATGGAGCAGCCCATGCTCAACGGCGTGCAGGAGTGGGAACTCCGCGACCGCCACGACCGCAACATGCTCGGCATCGCCCGTCTCAAGCAAGGCGTAACTGTGGACCAGGCGCGAGCAGAACTGAAGGCCCTCGCCGACCGCATGGCCATTCTGAATGCCGACGTCAGCCTGGGCATGAGCGCCACGCTGATGCCGCTGTGGAAGTCGCCCCACGGCCCGCAGGGCCTGCTCGTCGGACCGCTGCGCATTCTCATGGGCGTCTGCGTGCTCGTGCTGCTCATCGTCTGCGCCAACGTAGCCAACCTGCTGCTGGCGCGCGCCATGGTGCGCGAGAAGGAATTCACTGCACGCCTTGCTCTGGGCGCGAGCCGCGCACGTCTTGCCCGCCAGGTCTTGACGGAGAGTCTCCTGCTCACCGGCGCAGGCGGGGCCCTTGGTCTGGCCGTCACCCCGTGGATGAGCCATGCGCTCCACTATCTGATGCCGCCCGGCCCCCTGACGCAGCTCGTCTCCATGGATACGCGGCCCAATCTCGCCGTCCTCGCCTTCACCACCGGCGTCTGCGTGTTCTCCGCACTCACGGCAGGCCTCGTCCCCGCACTGCAGGTCGGCCGCCTCAACTTGAGCGCCCGCCTCAACGCCGGCGGACGCACCGGAACCGCGGGCCGCGCGCGCAATCGTCTCCGCTCTGTCCTCGTCGCCTCAGAGGTCGCTCTGGCATTGGTCGCGCTTGTCGGCGCAGGCCTCTTCGCACGCGGCTTCCAGACCACGCTGCGCATCGATCCCGGCTTCGATCCAGACCACGTCCTCCTAAGCCAGCTCTATCTCAACACCAACGGCTACAATCTCGCCCAGCGCAAGGAGTTCTGCCGCCGCCTCGATGAGCGCATGATCGCCGCCCCCGGCGTAACCGATGTCGCCTACTCCGACGGCGTCCCCCTCGGCTTTGAGCCAAGCTGGTGGGAGGAGCTCAAAATCGAAGGCTACGCACCCCAGCCCAACGAGAACATGAACATCTTCCGCAACGTCGTCTCCCCCGGCTATCTGCCCCTCATGCACATTCCCATCCTTGAGGGCCGCAACTTCACCGAGCAGGACAACGAAGATCCGAAATCGCCCAAAGTCATGATCGTCAACCAGGCCTTCGTGCGCCGCTTCTTTGCCGGCCGCAATCCTATCGGCACGCTGATTCACGGCTGGGGAAGCTGGTTCCGCGTCGTCGGCATCGCCAAAGACTCGAAGTATCACTACCTCGGCGAAACCACCCCGCCCTACTTCTACGTATCCTTCCGCCAGGTCTTCCGCGAAGACATGAATCTCGCTTTCTATGTTCGTGCGCACGGTGACCCCGACAGCGTTCTCTCCACCCTCCGCGCACAGGTGAGCGGCCTCGATCCCAACGTCACCGTCTTCGACGCCGAGCCGCTCAAGGAGTTCATCGGCGCATCGCTCTATCCGCAGAAAGTCGCCGCCAGCCTCATGACGGTGCTCGGCTCCATCGCCCTGCTTCTGGCCGCCGTCGGACTCTACAGCGTCATGGCCTACTCGGTCGCGCAGCGCACCCAGGAGATCGGCGTCCGCATGGCTCTCGGCGCGCAGCCCGCCCATGTCCTGCTAATGGTCGTCCGCCAGGGGCTCACGCTTACCGCCCTCGGCCTCATAGCCGGCGCTGTGCTGGCTATCGGACTCGCCCGCGCCGTCGCCAGCGTCTCCTTCACCACCTCCGCCATGGGCGCCCGCGCCAGGCTCCTCGGCAGCGGCGCGAACGGCCCGCTCATCTATCTCGCCGCCGCGGCCTTCCTCTGTCTCATCGCCGCGCTCGCCTCCTGGTTCCCCGCCCGCCGCGCCGCCTCCATCGATCCCATGCAGGCCCTCCGCACCGAATGATGTGCCCCGCGCTCGCTCGATTCCGTCCCACGCGCAAGCCTCCGCTTCTCAGGCGCAGAAGCTAGACTGGAGCAATAGGGATCGTTGCATGAACGCAAGCGCAGTCTTATTCCGTCTCCGCATGCCCATCAATGCGGCTGTCATCGTCCTGGGTTTCTGGGCGCCATGGATCGAGCCTCTGAGAATCGGCAGCCGCATCTCGCTCCTCGAGTGGCTGCCCCTCGAGCTCAGCCGTCTCGGCCTGCTGCGCTTCACGGTAGCCACGCCCGTCGTGATTGTTTGCAGCGCTCTCATCGCCGCCATTGGCGCAATTCTCCGCATCTGGGGTTCAGCCTGGCTGGGTCACGGCGTTGTGCTCCACGGCCAGATGCAAGCCGCCGCTCTCACGGCCGACGGCCCCTATCGCTACCTGCGCAATCCGCTTTATCTAGGCTTATGGTGCGTAATTGCCGCCCTGGCTCTGCTCATGCCGCCCACCGGCGCGCTCTTTGCCATGGTTGTCCTCACGTTCTTTCAGTTGCGCCTCATTCTTGGCGAAGAGGCCTTCCTCACCGCTCAGCTCGGCGAGCCCTATCGCATCTACCTGCGCTCCGTTCCGCGCCTGTTCCCGCGCCTGCGCACCACCCTCGCCCCCTCCGGCAACAGGCCGCGCTGGATCCAGGCAGTCCTCTCGGAGATAAGCCCCATCGGCGTCTTTCTTACCATAGCCTTCCTGTCGTGGACCTACGACCGATGGATCATGGCTCGCGCCATCATGATCACCTTCGGGCTCTCGCTGGTCGTCCGGGCCCTGATACCGGAACTCAAGCAAATCTCTAGCTCGCCTGAATAGCTTCCGCCCGTCGCCCGCCCAGCTTGCCCAGATGCGTCCACTGGAACCCGGTCGGATACTTCAGCCCATAGCCCAACACCCGGTCCACGCCAATGTGGTTCATCCAGATCAGCGCAATCGGCACCAGCGCCGGACTGTGCACGAGCAGCGCCGTCACTGCCAGCGCAGCCGGGGTCGTGTAGCTGTGAATCGCGTTATAAACCCGTGAGCCCAGGTTCGACCCGCCCAGGTACCCGAGAATGCTCAAATCCGGCGCCAGCCACAGCGCCGCAAACAGCCACCAGCTGGCCCCTGTCTGCGCATAAAACACCGCCGACAGCGCCGCCGCCGCCAGCCCCTCAAGCCGCAGAAGGCTCTTTACGGGCGCTGCCGCCATGGTGGCCAAAGCTGGTGCCTGTGCGCTTGTCGTTGCAGATTCCGTAGTCATACCCCATCGGATGAGCCAAACCGCCCTCCGGATGAAGAATTCTGCGCGGCCTGACCATTTCAGGTATCAATTCCTCTCCGCCAAAAAAGACAAAGGGGAAGAGCTCGTCGCTCATCCCCTCGCTGTCCGCAGTCCGGAATGCTTACTTCTTGGTGGGTGCGATCACGTCCTTGGCGGCCTTGGCCACGCGGAACTTGACCACCGTCTTGGCCTTGATCTTGATCGCCGCGCCGGTCTGCGGGTTGCGGCCGATGCGCGCCTTGCGCTCTGCCTTCACCAGCCGTCCGATGCCGGGAATCACGAATACGCCGTTCTTCTTGGTTTCCTTGATGGCGGTCTCCGCCAGAAGGTCCAGGAAGGCTGCGCTTTGCTTGTTGGTCAGTTCCAGCTTCTCGGCCAGGTGCCGCGTCAGAGCGGTCTTGGTCAATCCAGTTGCCATTGTGTGTTCTCCTTCTGGGCCAACCCTCGGGGCGGCCTTCTGTTGCCTGGGCTTCCTTCGCATTGTGCGTACCGCATGGAGGGAGTGCGACCGAGGCAACGCTTGCACGTTTCCCCTGTATTCATGCGGGTCCGGAGAACCCTGTCGTTCGTTACAATGCGACTTCGGACCGGGTAAAGTCAACCGAAAAACCTTGATTTCCACAAGTTTTTAAGGAATTTCGCCCGAAATCGTCTGTTTTTGCCTGTATTTGCCGGTTTTTGCCCCTCTTCGCCGCTCCAGGCGCCCCTGAAGCCGCCTCCATCGCACCGCCGAGCAATGCCGGCAAACCCCCATCATTTCAGCCCGAAAAGCACCTTCTTCTTCGGCGCAGCCGCACCCTCCAGCGGCGTATTCAGCGCATCCACCAGCGGCGCCAGCAGCTTGAAGTGCTTCGTCACCGTCTGCGCAAAGTCCGTTTCCAGCGCTGTCTCCGCGGCGAGCGTCGTGCTCAGTCCCCACTGCTTCTGCTTGATCAGGTCCATCGCCGGATGCTCGCAAGGGAAGCCCTTCGGTGGCCGCGTCAGCGCCTCACCCTCGAACTCTTGAAACGCCTTCTTCACCGCCGGCCGCGCCAGAATTTTTCTGAACTCCGCATGATTCTCCAGCAGCCAGTGCCGTATCGCCGCCAGTTGCTCCTTCTCCGGCATGTACGCGCCAGCAGCAATCACCACGCCCTTCGGGCTCACCTGGAAGTAGTACCCCGCGCCCGAAGTCTTCTCCATCCCCATGTGCGACCACCACGCCGCCACGTGCGTCTTGTAGGGCAGCTTGTTGTGGCTGAAGCGCGTATCGCGATAGATGCGGAACAGGCTCTTCTCCGCCGGCCGCACATGATGCGGCGCAAACTCCATCATCGCGTCGGTAATCTTGCGCACGATGGCCAGCATCGGCTCCTTCAGCTCCGCCTCATAGACAGCCTTGCGCTCGTTAAACCATTCTCGATCATTGTTCTTCTCAAGGCCCCGCAGAAACTTCAGCCCCTCAGGCCGAAGGTGGGCGGGCGCAGTTGCAGCAGCTTTCTTGGTAGCCATAGCAATAGGAGTGTAACGCGGACGAGGCCTCCGGGGCTTGCAGTCCATCTCCATCGGTACTCTGCCAACTCAGGCGGCTCCCCCACGATGCGCCTTGAACGCGAAGAACGCTTCACCCGGGATCAGGCGGATGGCCTGCACATCCTTGAATCCGGCTTGCTGCAGTTGGCTCACCACTTCGTCCGCCGTCGGCAGCCTGCCGCAGTTTGCGGTTGCGGCTCCCCACAGGTTCAGAACCTCAACCCCTAGGCTTCCTCCCTGGCAACAGGTGGTCATTAGAAGGAAACCGTCGGGCTGCATGAACTCCCTGATGTGGCGCAAGAGCGAGACCCGCTCCTCGACAGGGAAGTAGTAAATGTTGTTGTAGAGCGTGACAATATCGAAACGCTCATCCGGGGCTTTGCCGCGGATATCACCCATCTCGATCCTGACCCGGTCCTGCAAGCCCCATCCCTCGATGTTGCGGCGAGCCACCACGGCCACATTTTCCTGCAACTCCAAACCGAGGGCCGAGAGCGATGGGTTTTTGGCTGCCGCGAATTTCATATAGAAGCCGGAGCCGCAGCCAATCTCAAGCAGGCGCACAGCCCCGGCTGCAGGAAAGGTGCGGTCGATGGCTTCCGTCTGGAATGCCTCCATCACCCGCGATGACCGGGCGATGATCTCGCCGTCCTGATCTTCCAGCGCCCACAGCTCTCCCTTGCGCAGTTTGCCTGGAGTGTCCAGGATCAGCTTGTAATGCAGTCCCGCCACTTCCTGGAGCAGGGCAACAATGCCGTCGTTCTGCGGCTGCGCCAGTTTTTTGGCCAGCCCCTTCAGCTCGAGCCCACCAGGGCCCAGCTTGAGAAGGCCGAGGCGAGTGCCCAGTTGCAGCCAGGCCTCAAGCGCCTCGCGAGCCTTGCCGTCCCGGCAGTACGCAGCAGCCAGCTGTTCAAATCCAACCGGTCCGCCACGCAAGAGTTCGAAGAGGCCAGTCTCTTGGGCGGCAGCCAGGTACACCAGCTTGTAGAAGGGCTTGAAAAGAACGCTGCTGCCTATGAATGCGGTCAGTTGACCGTTCCGCATTAACTTGAAAAACGGCTTGATGGACACGCTTCCTCCGCAAACCAAACGGGAGCGGCCGGCGTAGATTGGCTCGAACCCATCCATTCATACCCCTGAGGCAATTTACAGTCATGAACATTTACTGACCAGGGCAGCCGCTCTCACACACGTTATCGAATCACCTTCAACGCCCCCCGGAACAGCCCGTCGAAATCCCCAGCCAGCGCCTTATCCTTGCCCACCGCCTGCTCAATCGCCTTCTCTGCCGCCACCCGCTGGTAGCCCAGGTTCGTCAGCGCCGAGAGCACATCGTCCACCGCCCCACCCCGTACGCTGGTCGGTGCCGGCGCAACGGCAAAGTCATCGAGCTTGTCTTTCAGCTCGACCACAAGGCGCTCCGCCAGCTTCTTGCCCACCCCCGGAATCCGCACCAGTTGCGGATGATCCTGCCCGCGAATCGCCTGTACCGTCCGTTCCACCGAAAGTCCGCTGAGAATTTTGATGGCCAGCTTGGGCCCTACGCCGCCCACGGTAATCAGCCGCTCAAACAGCCGCTTCTCCTCGCGATCGAGGAACCCGAACAGCGCAATCTGGTCCTCGCTCACCTGCGTATGAATGTGCAGCGAGGCCTCCGCCCCCACGCTCGGCAGCGTCGTAAACGTGGGCACCGAGATGGTCACGTCGTACCCCACCCCCGCGGCCTCCACAATGGCCTGGCCAGGTTCCTTGAAAATCAGCTTTCCCCGCAAGTGAGCGATCATCGTGGCCTCATTGTAGAATCCCCATCCGCTTCGCCACCCGCTCCAGCGTCTCCAGCGCCTGGTCGAGTTGTTGCCGCGTGTGCTCGCTGGTCAGCATCAGCCTGATCCGCGCCTTGCCCTCCGGCACCGTCGGGAACGCAATCCCTGTCCCCATCACGCCCTCGTCAAACAGCGCCCGCGAAAACTCCATCGCCGTCCGTCCCTCGCCGATGATCACTGGGGTAATCGGCGTCTCCGTCGCCGGTGTGGTCACCCCTCCGACGTTGAACCCTGCCCGGAGCAACTCTCCCTGGAAGTACCGCGTGTTGGCCCACAGCCGCTGAATCCGCTCTGGCTCCTGCTCCAGAATGTCAAAGGCCGCAATGCACGTCGCCGCCACGCTCGGCGGATGCGACGTCGAAAACAGAAACGGCCGCGCCCGGTGATACAGGTAGTCAATCAAATCGCGGCTCCCGCACACATACCCGCCCAGCGCGCCTATTGCTTTGCTCAGCGTCCCCACCTGCACATCCACCCGTCCGTGCATCCCGAAGTGATCCACCGACCCGCGCCCGTTCCGCCCCAGCACCCCCGAAGCGTGCGCATCGTCCACCATCATGATGGCCCCGTACTTCTCGGCCAGCGCAGCCAGCCGGTCCACCGGCCCAATGTCTCCGTCCATCGAGAAAACGCCGTCCGTAATCACCAGCTTGTGCCCTGGCTCACCTGCCACTTCCTTCAGCCGTTCCTCGCAGTGCTCCACATCCTTGTGCCGGAAGACCAGAATCTTCGCCCGCGACAGCCGCGCCCCGTCGATGATGCTGGCGTGGTTCAGCTCGTCGCTCAAAATAAAATCGTCCTTGCCCAGAATCGAGCTCACCGTCCCCGCGTTGGCCGTGAACCCGCTCTGGAACACCACGCAGGCCTCGACATTCTTGAAGCGCGCAATCTTCTCTTCCAGCTCCATGTGGATGCGCATGGTCCCGGCAATCGTCCGCACCGCGCCCGACCCCACCCCAAACGCCTTGGTCGCCTTGAGCGCCGCCTCAATCAGCTTCGGATGGTTCGCCAACCCCAGGTAGTTGTTGCTGGCCAGGTTGATCACCTGCTTGCCGTCGTAGTGGCACACCGGTGCCTGCTGGTCGTCCAGAATGCGCAGCTTGAAGTACGTCCCCTTGGCGCGCAGCTCGTCCAGGACAGCAGTCAGATGAGCAAGTTGGGGGCGCGGAACACTCTCGGTCATGGCGTTCACCTCAACCAAAGAGCATAGCGCGCTTCACCGGCCGCTTGAAAACTCGCCTCGGTGAAGGGTACGGGCTTCAGCCCGTACGTCAAATCCACCAGAAATCGGCGGGGCTTGAGCCCCTGTGGGACATCTTTCTGGATTTCTGGCCGGGATGCGCATCTTCCCCACCGTCCAGCTCCGCCCTGGCCGTGCCGTTGTCTCCACGCCCCCAATTCCCGCCCCACCCCGCACCTTTCTCCCCTCCCATCCGTCAAACGAATGGCCCAGGGAAAGCCCCAAAGCGCCCCGCCCATAGCCCGACCGCGCTCCCGCCAGCTACAATGGTGTTCTACGCTTCGGCTACCGGGCAGTAGACTGACTTTTTCTTGAGATTTGGAGCAGGTGCACGTGAGAGGTTTGATCCGCCGCGGTCTGCGGCTCGAGTTGGTTGCAGGACTAGGCATCGCGCTGGCCATGCCAGCGCTGGCGTTCGCCGCAGAAAATTCTCGTGGCCTGACCACGCAGACCACGCTGACCGTGGAAGCCCACGACCAGGCCGGACGCACCTCGGCCACCCTGGCCGTCTCCGTCTTCGGCGACGACAACCTTCCCGCCACCGGCGCCGTCACCATCAGCGACCAGGGCCATCCGTTGGCCGGCGCAGCCCTCGACAAGCAGGGTCAGGCCAAACTCGTTCTCGCTCTTCCCGCCGGCGAACACTCTTTCAGCGCCACCTATGCAGGCGACGCCGCCCATCGCGCCTCGGTTTCCGAGGCCGCCCCGGTCCAGGCCCTGGCCACCACCACCCCCGACTTCCAGGTCTCCGTCGCCCCAGCCACCCTCTCGCTCACCGCCGGCGAGTCGGGAACCGTGGTTGCCTCAGTCACCCCTGAAAACGCCTCGGGGCTCACCGCACCCATGTTTGTCACCCTCTCCTGCTCCGGCCTGCCCGACCAGTCTTCCTGCTCCTTTACCCCGGAGAACATCGAAATCCTGCCCAACGCCACCGCGGCCATCACCAGTTCCATGGTCGTAGTCACCCAGAAGGCCTCCTCAGTCGCGGCAGCCCGTCCCGGCTCCAACCCCGTCGCTCTGGCCGTCCTTCTGCCCGGCGCGCTCGCCCTCGGTGGGCTCGCCTTCTCTCTGCGCCGCCGTCCCTGGCTGCAGCGCCTCTCCCTGGTGGCTCTGGTAGCCTTCGTTACCCTGCTCGGCACCACCGCCTGCAACCCGCGCTACAAGTATCTGAACCACGGCCCGCCCATCAACCCAGCCACGCCCTCGGGCACTTACACCATCGATGTCACCGCCCAGTCCAGCAACGGCGTTACCGCCACCACGCATACCACCACCCTGGCGCTCACCGTCCAGTAATCCCAGATGACCCGCTGGCATTCCCCTCCCGCGGAACTTTATCGACTGGTCGAAGACACGCCAGGAACCGTCCTGCTCGAGTCAGCAGCCCCCGCACCTGCGGATTCCCATCCCGCACCACCGCCCCCAACCCGCCTCTTCACCGCCCCCCTCCGCATCTGCGTCGCCAACCATCCAGCCGAACTCCCCCACCTCTTCGCGGAAATCGAACGCGCCGTCGCCTCCGGCCTCTACGCCGCCGGTTATTTCAGCTACGAGTGCGCCGCCTTCTTCGAGCCCCGCGCCGCCACGCCCGGCAACCTCCCAGCCGCGCCGATCCCCCAGCCTTTAGCCCAACCTGTAGCTTGGTTCGGCATCTACAGCCAGCCCCAAATCTTCGACCACCAATCCGGCGCGTTCCCTAAAGGCGACCCTCCCGCCCTCGCTGACTTCCGTTCCGCCGCCCCCAGCCCGCACCCCTCCGCCGACTCGTCTCTCGATTGCACCCTCGCCCTCACCGAGCACGAATACGCCCAGCGCATCGAAGCCATTCACGAATTCATCCGCTCCGGCGACGTCTACCAGCTCAACTTCACCGTCCCCCTCCGCGTCCACGTCCCCGGCAGCTCCGCCGCGCTCCACCAGCGCCTGCGCGCCCGCCAGCCCGTCCCCTACGCCGCTTTCCTCCACACCCAGCACGGTCACCGCATCCTCTCCTTCTCCCCCGAGCTCTTCTTTCGCGTGGACAGCCTGGGCGAAACCCGCCGCATCACCACCCGCCCCATGAAAGGAACAGCCCCCCGCGGCCGCACCACCTCCGAAGACCGTGCCCAGGCCAACTGGCTCCGTAGCGATCCCAAGAACCGAGCCGAGAACGTCATGATCGTCGACCTGCTCCGCAACGACCTAGGCCGCCTCTGCGCCTTCGGCACCGTCCGCGCCCACGACCTCTTTGCCGTCGAGCGCTACCCCACCCTCTGGCAAATGACCTCCACGGTCACCGGCCAACTCCGCCCCGAAGTCGGCTTCCAGCAGATCTTCCGCGCCCTCTTTCCCTGCGGCTCCATCACCGGCGCTCCCAAGATCCGCGCCATGCAGCTCATCGCGCAACTCGAGGCGCAGCCTCGCGGCGTCTACACCGGCGCCATCGGCTTCTTTTCAAAAGAGGAGACCGTCTTCAACGTAGCCATCCGCACTCTCTCGCTCGATGGCGACCGCGGCGTCATGGGCGTCGGCAGTGGCATCGTCATCGACTCCGACCCCGCCGCCGAGTTCCGCGAGTGTCTCCTCAAAGCCGAGTTCCTCACCAGCTCCAGCACTCATCCCTCGCCAGACAGCTTTTCGCTGGTCGAAACCATGCTCTGGCAGGGCGAATATCCACTCCTGGACCTCCACCTCGACCGCCTCGAAGACTCCGCCCGTTACTTCGCCTTCCCCTTCAACCGCGCCCAAGTCCAGGCCGCCCTCCAATCCCACGTCGAAACCTTCACTCTGTGTGCCTCAGAGCGTGTCCTGAGCCTGTCGATGGATCCCGCTTCTGAGACCTGGGAATCGAATCCCCCCACCCCGCCCATCCTGACCCCGCCACAAGAAGTGGGTGCCCCATCCTTGCGACATCTTTCTGTCGCAAGGGTGGGAAACCACGACCCTCAATCCGCCCTCAGCCCCGCTAACTCGCTAACTCGCCATCCTCGCGCAGCGGGGGCTAACTTACTTCCTCCATCGGAAACACCCCGTAAAGTCCGTCTCCTCCTCCCCCCCGACGGCTCCCTCCAAATCACCTCCGAGCCCCTGCCATCCATCACAACTCCCGCCCACCCCCTCCGCATCCGCATAGCCGCCGACCGTACCGACCCCCACGACCCCATGTACTTCCACAAAACCACCCGCCGCCCGCTGTACGCGCATGCCCTCCAAGCCGCCAACGCGGCGGGTTTTGACGATGTCCTGTTCCTGAATCACCGCGGCGAAGTCACCGAAGCCGCCATGCACAACATTTTTATCGAAAAAGCCGGCCGTCTCTTGACGCCGCCCGTCGCCTGCGGCCTGCTCCCAGGCGTCCACCGCCGCCATACCCTCGCCACAAGCCCCAACGCAGAGGAGCGCGTCCTGGTCCTTCAGGATCTCCAGCAAGCCGACGCCATCTATCTATCCAACGCCGTCCGCGGTCTCCGCGAAGCAACCATCGACTGGCAAGCCCCCTGATCCCCGACCCCTGACCCCTGATCCCTGCTTTTTCTCACTCCGGCCGCATCACAACCTTGATCGCTTCACCCGTCCGCAGCAGTTCCATCGCCTGCTTGAACTCGCTCAGCTTCAGCCGGTGCGTGATTGCCGGATCCAGGTTCAGCTTCCCCGTCGCCAGCAGCGCCTCCATCTGGAACCACGTCTCGAACATCTTCCGCCCGTTGATCCCCTGCACCAGGGCGCCCTTGAAGATGATGTCCCTGGCAAAGTCGAGCTCAAACGGCTTTGACGGAATCCCCAGCAGCGAGGCCCGTCCCCCCGTCCGCAGCAGCCGGAACCCCGTCCGAATCGCCCCAGGATGGCCCGACATCTCCAGCAGCACATCTACACCCGTCCCGCCCGTCGCCTCCAGAATCTGTTCTTCCACGTTGTCCGTCGCAGGGTCCAGCGCCAGATCCGCGCCCATCGCCGCCGCCACCCCCCGCCGGTGCGCGTTCACCTCAATCGCAAACACCTTTGCCGCCCCGCACGCCTTGGCCACCGCGATCGAAAACAGCCCAACCGCCCCGCACCCCGTCACCGCCACCGTCTGCGCCGCAATCGGCCCCGCCAGCACCGTGTGCACCGCATTACCCAGCGGGTCTAGCAGGCTGGCATACTCGTGCGGAATTGTCGGCGACAGCTTCCAAATGTTGCTCTCCGGAATAATCGCGTAGCTGGCAAACGCCCCGTCAGCGTCCACTCCCAATATCCGCACGTGCTGACAGATGTGCGCCTCGCCAATCCTGCACTGCATGCATTTTCCGCACGCCACGTGCATCTCCGCGCTCACCTTGTCGCCCTCTTTCACCGTGGTCACGCCGCGCCCCACGCCCGCCACCACCCCGGCAAACTCGTGCCCCGGAATCAGCGGCGGCTTGATCCGTCCCTGCGCCCACTGGTCCCAGTTGAAGATGTGCAGGTCTGTCCCGCAAACGCTCGCCGCCTGCACCCGCACCAGCACCTCGCCCACCCCAGGCGCCGGCACCGCAACCTCCCGCAACTCGATCCCTGGCGCAGCCTCCGCCTTCACAACCGCCTGCATGGTGCTCGACATACCGGGAGAGCCTCCTTCAATCTGCAAACACACAGTCTACAACCGCTGGCTCCGCCCGCGTTCGCCCGCTCCTCAATCGGTCCGCACACAAACCGCCCTACGCCGCATCGATCACCGGATAGCACGTAAACGGATCGTTCTTGATTGCAAAATAAGGCGCGTAATGGTGTTCCGGATTGCCGGCAATCTCGAAATTGAGCGGTCGTCCAAAGCTCGGCGTCAACTGCTTCACAATCTCCTCGGCCCTCGCCCCTTGCGCCTTCAGCCGCGCATCGTCGTCGCCCTCAATCGCCAGCAGGATCGGCCCATACTCCAGCGCGTACCGCTCGTGCCCCTCGATCCTGTCCAGCCCCGTATAGCGCGTCACCCTGAACCCCATCGGCAGCGTAAACGCAATCCTGTCGCTCGTCCGCCACGTCCTGTCCAGCACAATGTAGCTGCCCGGCGTGCCCGTTCCAGCCAACTCCCCGTTCACATCGACCGCCATCTCCGCCGAGGCCCACGATGGCGTCCGCACCCGCAGCTTCGATCGCACCGGCTGCGCCAGCGTCAACACCAGCCCCACCTCCGGGCTCTCCGGGAACTTCGTCTGCATCGTCAGCTGCAACTCCTGCCCGCCCTGCTTCCAGCGAATCGTCGACGGCGCAAACATGTCTACGTACAACCCCGCATCCTCGCCCTCCTCCACCACCGAGTAGAGATACTCCGGAATCGAGCCCAGCAGCCGCGTCCCCTGTCCCTCGCAGCACGAGTTGTCGCAAATCCCAACCGCCATGTCACCCTTCAGCCCCACCATCTTTGCGTGGTACATCAGGCCGCGCGTATCCACCTGGTTGGCGATGCCGACGTTGTAGATCGACTTCTCGATCTCCGTCACATACTGCTCCTTGTCCGGATCGAGTAGATGCAGCCGCTGGTTCAAATGCGCCCAGAAGCTGCTTCCGCACAGCTCGCCCGTCTCGCAAAATGTGAACTGCGGCTTCAGCCGGTACGACTTCGGCGGAAACTCCCCGAACTCCGTAATCGCAATCGATCCGCCCACGTGCTCCCAATTGTCGTGGTAAAGCTGCCACGCCCCCAGCACCGCCTCCAGGTAGCGTTTCTCGCCCGTCGCCCGGTAGAGGTCGAGATACGCCTCAAAGTCTGTGATCAGGTAGTTGTGCGGACGGTCGTAGGGATACTGCCACACCATCTCTTCATCCCGCCCCGCCAGCCCCTCCAGCCAGAAGTTCTCCTGGTAGTAGCGCTGAATCACCTGCAGATCCAGGGGCTTGCCCACCGGCGTGAAATACATCCGCGTATTCGCCACCATCCCCTGCACCCCCTGCGGAGTGCCGCGCAGCAGCTTGGGCAGATAGGGGCACGTGTCAAACCAGTCGTAGTAGCCGCGCAGCAGTTCAAAGGCCCTCCCATTCCCTGCGTAGCCTGCGTCGATCAGCCCGTGCGTCACCCACGCCCGCGTATAGCCCGCCCGCTCCGAGTGAAAGATCGAGTCCTCCGGGTAGGCCATGATGTAGCCGTTCGGCTGGCGGCACTCGGCGATCCCGTCCACAATCTCGTTCATCCAGCGCCGCAGTTCCGGGTGCTCCTGCCAGCGCAGCGTGTTCGCCGCGCCCATCAGGAAGCGCCCCGCCGTCGAGCCCGCAAGGTCCACGTCCCAGAAAGGATGCGGCTTGCGCAGATCCGCCCCCACCGGCTTCCCCGCCCGCTCCCTGAACGGCCGAAGCATCTCGTCCACCGAGAACGAACTCAGCAGGTAGCCGATGTTGTTCTCCGTCGTCTCCTTGAAGAGCCCCGCCTCCAGCACAACCCCGCCCAGCGGCGCCTTCGCCCTGTACACCACCGGCTTCCACCCGCTCGCCGCGGTCACGTTCTGCGGGTTGTCCGTTACGATCCCTTCGCCCTGCGGACGCGGCTTCCGCGTCAATTGGCCCAGGTCACGCGGGTTTCCAAGCTCCGCATCCGCCGTCGCCGGGCGCCCCTCGGCCACATCCCGCCCACTCGCGAGCACCTCGACCTTGGCAAACGAAAGCCCATACTCTGGCTCCAGCCCCGACTCCGGCCCGCCCAAATGCCGCAGCTCCGTCGCCGTCAGCCGCACGTAGCGAAAGCCGTTCCCCTGGCCACCCGGCAGCGCCACATAAACCATCCGGTCCCCCGGATCGGGCACCTCCGCTCCGGTGCCGTCGAACAGCATCGCCGCCGTCTCAAACCCCGCCGAGTTCGACCCCTCAATCCGAATCCGCGCCGGAAACCCCAGCGACCGAATGTCTAGATTGAAATTCGGATACAGCCGCACGCCTTCCAGCGCCGCCGCCGCTCCCAGGTCAATCTGCACCCACGATGTAGCCTTCGCCGTGCGCGCCGGCTTTGAGACATACGACCGGTACTTCGTCGCCGGATAAGGCGTCATCCGCCCTTCCAGCCGCACCGCGTCCGCCCCCGTCGCCTCGCCCCGCGCCAGCGGCCCCACCGCCAGCGCCGCCCCGGCGAGCGCCGTCGCACTCAGGAACTCCCGTCGATCCCACGTCATCGCCATAGGCCTCCGATTCCTTCGCGGCCACTCGTCGCAACCCCGAATTTCAGCTCGGAAAGTAGTTCAATGGAGATTCGCGTGTCAAACCCGCCACCTGCACCGCCGCCGCTTTGCAGCCATGCCCCAAGCCGCGCGCCGGCAGATCAGTCATAAGCGTGGATCATCCGTCATCTTGAAACTTCGAACACCGCAAGGGCAGCTAAGATTGACGACAATGAAGTTCCGACTCGCGAACTCGATCCCGCAAGGCCACCGGGTGCCCCAGGTCTCAGGGTCCCCAGCGACAGGTCCTCGTCGCTGCGGCGAGGATTCGATTTTGAGACCTGGGACAGCGCGAAGCTCAATCGTTCGCCTTCAAAACTCCCACAATACTGGGTGCCCCATCCTTTCGACTTTTTTCTGGCGAAAGGGTGGGAAAGCACAAATCTCTTTGCGGAAGCTCGTCCTCGCCGCCCTGTTCGCATTCGCCCTCACCGCCTCCGCCCAAACCGCCGATCAGGCTTGGCTCCGTTCTTCACCCTACAAGCATGTGCCGACCGCACCGGTCCGAGCGTTAGGAAACGGTCTGGTAGAGCAAACGGCAGCCCACGAACTGGTTCTCGGTCTCAGGCGTGCGGGGGGCGAACCAACAGCCTTACTCAAGACAAGTTCTGCGCAGAAACCACCAGAGATTCTCGGTCCAGATTCTTCGGCAGGAGCGCTCACTGTTGGTACCGCTGAGGAGTTTCACAAAAACTATCCGGAGCTCGCCTTTCCTAGCGATCTTCAACCCGAGGAGTATTGGATCAGTTGGGTCACCCTACGAAGAGTCACTTTGCCTATCGTGATTGGCGGGGATGAACGCGGAGTCCTCTACGGAGTTTTTGATTTTCTTCGGCAGCTCGGGAGCGACGAAACTTCCAACGACAAGCAACCCCACCGCTCCCACCCCGCCTTCCCCATCCGCTGGGTCGACGAGTGGGACAACCCCGACGGCTCCATCGAGCGCGGCTACGCCGGAAGGGCAATTTTTTTCGAGGGCGGCCAAGTCCGCGCCGACCTAGCCCCCGTCGTCGAATACGCCCGCCTCCTCGCCTCCATCGGCATCAACGGCTGCAACATCAACAACGTCAACGGTGCTTCGCCCCTTCTCACCTCGGACTGGCTCCGCGGCGTGGCCAGAGTCGCCAGCACCATGCGCCCCTGGGGCGTCCATCTGGCCTTGAGCGTCGATATATCGAGCCCACAAAAAATCGGCGGCCTGGCCACGTACGACCCCCTCGATCCCGCCGTCAAGGCCTGGTGGACCGCCAAAACCGCCGAAGTCTACGCCCTCATCCCCGACTTCGCCGGTTTCACCGTCAAGGCCGACTCCGAAGGCCAGCCCGGTCCTGCCAGCTTCGGCCGCACCCCCGCCGACGCCGCCAACACCCTCGCCGTCGCCCTCGCGCCCCACGGCGGAGTCGTCCTCTACCGCGCCTTCGTCTACAACCACCACCTCGACTGGCGCGACCCCAAAGCCGACCGCGCCCGCGCCGCCTGGGACATCTTCCATCCCCTCGACGGCAAATTCGCGCCCAACGTCATCGTCCAAACCAAGGAAGGTCCCATCGACTTCCAGGCCCGTGAGCCGGTCTCCCCCCTCTTCGCCGGCCTCCAGCACACCTCCCAGGCCCTCGAACTCCAAATCACCCAGGAGTACACCGGCCAGCAGCGCCACCTCGTCTACCTCGCCCCCATGTGGAAGCAGGTCCTCGACTTCGACCTCCGCGCCAGCAACCAGTCCACTCCCGTCAAAGAGATCCTCTCCGGCAAATCCTTCCACCCGCTGCAACAACCTGGAGCTTCGCCCGTTCCCGCCCCCTGCCAGCGCTTTGTAACAGGGCACGACTTCAGTCGTGCCACCAGCACGCGGGGAGGAAACGGGGCTTTAGCCCCTGCGGATGTGCCTTGCCTCGGAGGCATCGTCGGCGTCGCCGGCATCGGTCGCGACCGCTGGCTCAGCTCCCCCCTCGCCCTCGCCAATCTCTACGCCTTTGGCCGCCTCGCCTGGAACCCTAACCTTGATCCCGCCCAGATCGCCGACGAATGGACCCGCCAAACCGTCAGCACCGATCCCGAAGTCGTCCGCACCGTCTCCGCCATGTTGATGCAGTCCTGGCCCGCCTACGAGGCCTACACCGGCCCCCTCGGCCTCCAGACCCTCACCGACATCACCGGCTCCCACTACGGCCCCGACATCGAGTCCAGCGAACGCAACGGCTGGGGCCAGTGGCACAACGCCGACACCGCAGGCGTAGGCAAAGACCGCACCGTCGCGACCGGCTCGGGCTACGCCGCCCAGTACCCGCCAGAAATCGCCAAAATCTACGAAGACCCCGCCACCACCCCCGACGACCTCCTCCTCTTCTTCCACCACGTTCCCTACACCTGGCGCCTCCACTCCGGCAAAACCGTCATCCAGTCCCTCTACGACAGCCACTACGACGGCGCCGCCCATGCCGCCCAGTTCGTCCGTGATTGGACCTCCCTCAAACCCCGCCTCGATCCCGCCCTCTATGACGACGTCCTCGCCCGCCTCCAGTACCAGGCCGGCCACGCCATCGTCTGGCGCGACGCCATCGTCCAGTACTTCCTCAAGCTCAGCGCCATCCCCGACGAGCAAGGCCGCGCCGGCCACTACCCCAACCGCCTCGAAGCCGAGGCCGCCCATCTCACCGGCTACCGCGTCATCGACGTTACCCCCTGGGAAGATGCCTCCGGCGGCAAAGCCGTCTCGTGCGACACACCACAGGTCCCCCCGGAAGCCCTTGCCGGACCCATAGGCCCCGGCAACCTAACATCCTGCACCGCCGAGTGGACCTATACCGGCGCCGCCGGCCGCTACAACATCGCCATCCAATACTTCGATCTACCCGGCGGCCAGGCCGGATTCGCGCTTGTCCTCAATAGCCACCCCATTAACACCTGGTCCGCAGACGCAACCCTACCGAGCAACCGCCCCAACGGCGACAACTCCACCCGCCGCACCGTCCCCAACGTCACCCTCAACCACGGGGATGTCATTGAAATCCGCGGCATCCCCGACCAGAGCGACCCCGCCGCCCTCGACTACATCGAACTGACCCCCGCCCCCAAATAAAAAAGCCACACCCCATTCAGGTGCGGCCCTCGCCCAACCAATCCATCCCACCCACTCTAGTCCCTAAGTCCTCAGTCCCTATTCCCTATTCCCTCAGTCCCCGGTATGTATCTGCACCAGCACCTCCGCCCCCTGCCCGCCGGGCGAGACCGTGCTCGTCTGCGCCCCCCGCCAGTGGTCAATATGGCTGATCCGGTGCACGCACCCGATGGTGCAATTCGGCGCGCAGCTCTTGGCCGTCAAAAACTCCCGCTTCACGTCCGCCGTCGTATACTCCGCAATCGGCACGCCCGGGTACCCGCGCTGCTGGCTGCAGTAGTGCACCAGCCCGTCCTCGCAGATATACAAATACCGCGACCCCGCCCGGCACCGCCAGTCGTTCTCGCGCCCCGCTGCAATGTTCGCCTGAAAGTCGTCGAACCGCGAATAGTTGGTCTTCTTGCGGTCGTTCATCTCGTGGTAAATCCGCGCCTCTTCCGGCCGCAGCGGCTTCAGTTGCCCGCTCCCGTCGTGAATGATCCCGATCGTCGTCGCAAACCCCAGCTCCTGCGCCCGCCGTCCGATCACCAGAGCATCATTTGGATTTTTGAATCCCCCGCCCACCACCGAGTTGATGTTCACATGAAACTCGGCATGCTCGGCCAGCATCTCCAGCTTCTTGTCCAGCACCTTCAGGCTCTTCTTCGAGACCTCGTCCGGGATCAAATTATCGATGCTTATCTGCAAGTGGTCCAGGCCCGCCCGGTTCAGCCGCTCGATCCGGTCCACGTTGAGCAGGTAGCCATTCGTAATCATCCCCGCAATGGCCCCCGTCCGCCGCATCCGCCCAATAATCGCGTCCAGCTCCGGAT
>DATNHL010000167.1:0-9364 GCA_035604995.1 Occallatibacter sp.
CCTCCAGCCGCTCCGCAATCTCTTTCTGTTCAGTTTCCATGCCGTTCCTTTCTTGTGTTCCGTGAATGACGTACAGGATGCTTGCTAACTTGCTAACAAAAGAGGCCCCGCACTGGCGGGACCTCTCGGCTAACTAGCTAACTCGTTCGTCGTTTCTGGCTAACTCGCCATGCGAAAACTCGTGGCCCGGTAGGCCGCCTTCTCCCGCAGCAGGATCGCGGCGCCAGTGAAAGTTACGCGGGTCAGCTTCCACACTTCGGCCCGCAAATCCTCTACCCGCGCATCGGCCAGCTCATAGCTCATTCCCATGGCCTCAGGGGCGTGCGCCTGGATCGCCCTGGCCACCTCGGGAAAGTCCCGAGCGTACAGGTACCCGCGCACCACCAACTGGTGCCCGATCAGATCCGCCTCCGTCAGCAGTCCGATCTTGCGTCGCGCATCGTGCCCGTCCCATCCGGGCCGGTAGTCCACCGCCATCCCCAGCAGCGATGGCAGCGCCGACTCTGCCGCTTCGCGCGTTAACATGACCCTGTGCCCACGTGCCCCGGCCGGCGCCTTGTCGCTCGCCGCATTTACCATCGTCAACACCCCTTCGAACGGGACCCGGTTGGGATGCCCGTCCACATGAGGAAACTTCACCGCCATCGCTTCCAATCGCATGCGCTCTCCGCCCATCTGCTTTCACTGCTCCGGCTCACCGTGTCAGGATCACCGGTTATGCCGTGGTTGAAAGCACTAGTCCACCCGCTCCATCGCCGCTTCGCCCGTCAACTGCACCGCTCCATCCTGCCCCAGCGGACCCAGTCCCCGCATGGCCCGCACTTCATTCACCGTCAATACACCAGCCTGCAGCAGTTGTACCTGCACCGCCAGTTCCGTCTCCTCGTCCCTCGCGTTCAGTTCGTTGAAGACAAACTCGAACTCCCGCCATCCGATGCACTTGCCGAAGAGGTCCCGCGTAATGTGACCGGCCAGCAGCATGGCCAGCGGCGAGATTGCCCCGCGGAATGCTTCGTCAGTCATCTCCGCCGCGGTCGACCGGTTGACGTCCGCCTCCAACCCCAGCATCAGCGGCGGGAGCCCAAATGCATTCGCCACCATCCGGATCAGAAACTCCTGCCATGCCAGCCGCAAATCCGCATCCGTTCCCTGGGCAAACCGCAAGACCTCCGGCTTTTGCTCGGTCGACAGCAGCGGAACCCTGCCCGTCCCTTCAATTTCGTCCTGCCACCAGCGAATCAGCCGGTCATGCTGAGTCGGAGTGGCCTCATTCAGCCACAGGGCGTACTGCGCCACCGTATTGGCTGCCAGCTTGCCCGCAAACCGATGCGCACTCAGAAACTGGTTCACCGTCTCAAACGCCACTTCCAGCGGTCCAAGGCCAAAGGGCGTAAAGCTGCGCGGGTTCATGCGTATGTACATCAACTGGTCGTCGCGCAAATTCACCGCGCTCGATTCCAGCTGCCCGGGCAGCGCCTGCGCGTACCGGGGCGTCTCTTCCTGCCCGTCCCAGCGCGCGTTGATCCTTATCGACGCCCCGTCCGCCGGCCACAGCATCGCCGGCCGGTCCGGGTCGCCCGTCGGCTCCATCTCGATGGCCCCGAAGCCGCCCGTCAGTGCATCCTCGATCACTTGTTCGATCAGGGTGCGAAAGCTGTCCACGGCATTGGGCTCTTCCAGAGTCCGCCGCAGCGCCCGCAGCTTTCGCTCCGCAAAGGCCACATCGCCCGGCCTCACACCGCGCCGCACCCTTACCTGCCAGTCCATGGCTGCAATGCGATCCTTGATCACGTTGATCGCCCGCCGCACCACCGGCGTCTCCGCAAACCGGCGCAGGTTTGCTGGCGTCGGTTTGGGCAGCAGCTTCCCTGGAAACTGGACAGGACTAAGAATCGCAGGCAGCGCCAGCGTCTTTCGCTTCGCCTCCGCCATGACCGCGCCGGCGGCCAGTTCGCTCTTCTGCCCGCTTCCGGTGGCTTGCCGCCAGATCTCCCGCAACTGTTCTCCTACCCTCACGCGCACCCTCCTCTTCCCGCCACGCCCAAAACAAAAAGGCACAGCCCCGGATAGGGCCATGCCTCATTCTTTTCACAGTTGTCAGTTGTCAGTTGTCAGTTGTCAGTTATCTGCGGTAACTCATAACTCTCAATCAACCGCCAACGCCTGACAACCTCTAACTTCCAGCCGCACTTACTTCTCAACAAAATCCATCCTACCGCAAAACCCGGAAATTATCTGCAAAGTATCGTAAGGAAGTTATCACCACCCAAAAGCGCACAGACCAAACCTGATCCCTGCCCTTTTCAGATCCGCAGCTCCCGCCGCGCCGTTTCCGCTACCCGTTCCAGGTCCGACGTCGTCAGCACCCGGATCTGGTGCTCTTCCATCGTCTCCACGCCAAACCGGTACATCTCCAGCCGTTCCGGCTCCTCGTCAGTCGCTCCCAGCCGCGCCGCCGGCTCAATCACGGCGGTCAACTCCAGTTGCGCCTTGTCCACCCGCTCCACGCCGGCCCGCAATCCCGCCGCGGAGAACGCCAGCACCTTGGCCATCTCCACGCCGGGCTCCAGGCTCACCGCATGAAACATCCGGATCAGCCCGTTCGGCCGGTACCCCACGTCGATCTTCAACGGATCTCCAGGCCGCGTATACTCCGAGGCCGCAATCCTCTTCCGCAGCAGGTCCCACACCCCGGCTCGCTCGAACTCGCTTCGCATCCGTGCCTGGATCGCCGCCCGTCCGCTCAGCCGCGGCACGCGTTCACGGGGGGGCGGGTCAACATACAGGCGCATCAACTCCTCGACCCCAGCCGGAATACTCTCGGCCAGATAGGCTTTAGCCTCGGTCATCTGCACGCTCAACGAAAGCGATTCCTTCAGGAGCCGCATCAGGTTTCCGTCCGGCTCGGCCGCAAAGCGCCGCCGCAACTCGCTCTCCATGCCTTCCAGCAGCGCCGTATCCGCCTCAGGATCAAGGCAGCGCACCCGGCGCCAGTCACGCGTGAACTGCACGCGCGCCGCTTCTGGGCTGCCCTGCTCGCGCAAAATCACCCCGATATGCACAAACTCGTTCCGGACCGCATCCGGCACATACCGGAGCAGGTGAAACTCGCATGCCCGCCGCTCGTTGCCATTACTCATGCCATGCTTGCCGCTCGACGTCCCCGTCGACTGCTCGTTGCCGCTACTCATTCCCCGTTTGACGCGCGCTGCCGCCCATTATGCTATGCGCCCTCACTCCTCTTACATCACTCTTCCCGCAATCCTAGTCTCCCACCGCAAATCCTTCCAAGCCTCATTTCCACTTTCCCCCACTCCACCGCCCCATTTTGGAAATGGCTTCCGATCCGACCTCCCGAAACCCTCAATCAGATCCCGAATTCGGCCGCGCCGCGCCAGCAGCTTCTCCACCAGCGCTTCCATCTCACCCAGATCGCCACCGTACCACTCCGGCGGCACCTCACTGGCCGCCGCCCACACCGTGTCCGCCGCCATCGTCTCCAGTCGCGTCAGCCACGGCTCAAACGACTCCCATCCGGCAATCTCCCGGTAAACGTCGTTGCGGTAGTAAACCCCCCGCAGCGGAATATCCTCAAACTTCCACTCCCCGGCGTGAAAGCAATACCCGTAATCGATGAACACCGCCCGGTACCGCCGCTCCCGCTGCTTCCGGGTAAAGACCGCCTGCCGCCCATTGGCGTTCCCGGTCCACTTGTCCAGCGCCAGGATGCCGGCAAACTCACCCAGGTTCCTCACCTCGGACAGTTGCTCCTCGGGCAGGTAGTCCGCCACCTGGCCCGGCATCAGCCCGCCCACAAACCGCGACCCAAACTGCAACCCCGCCTGGCATTTTACCCGCGTCCGCCCCAGGTCGATTTCCAGCTCCGGCGTATTCTCCACCAGCCAGCTCGAAACCTCCACCAACTCCACCTGCGGAGCGGTCAGCCCGGCCGCCGACGCCAGCCGCGAAGCCAGAAACTCATTCGCCAGCACTCTCCTGTGCTGCGGGTTGTTCTGGAACTTCACCACGTAAACGTGGCCGTCCGCGCCCAGCATCAACTGGCCCTGCGCACCGCCCCGCATCCGCCGGATATGCTGCACCGCCAGAACCGCCAAGCCCGTTCCCCGCCTTTTCCGGATTCTCAATCGAATTCTAAGCGCTTTCACCGGAATTATCTGCAAAATGAGCTACTAGCCTCTAGCTTCTAGCCGCTAGCCGGAATCAGGGCCACCCTCGCGTCCTATTGCCATGCGCCCGCAAGTCCATTCCCAGCTCAAGCTAGCTAGAAGCTGGAGGCTGGAAGCTAAGAGCTGTTTTTCCCCAACAACTCCGCCCGCGCACCCAGCCCCACCGCCATGGCCATCACCCGGTCGTCATGCGTCCCTGCTCGCGCTCCCGAGCTGCCATTGGGCAGCCGCACAAAACTCCTGCATTCGCCCAGCAGTCTGCGGCTCATAAACCGTTCCGGATGTTCCACCAGCCCTGCCCCCAGATGCCCCAGCACCGCCGGCCGGCTCAACGATGTGGTCAGCCACCCCGGCTGCCCGCCCTGCCTGTAGATTCGCCTGTACCCGCAGGCCGTCTCCACCAGCGCCAGCACTCCGCTGCCGTGGTTATTCCTCTCCACCGCCAGCCAGGCCTTGTTGTATTCGGTGGCCAGTTCCGTCACCAGCCGCGCCAGTTCCAGGCCCCCAACGTGCCCGGCAAACTCCGCGCACTGCATGCCTGTCTCCATCTCCAGCACCTGTGCCGCCGAGTAATCCCCTTCGCTGCCGCCTCCGGCCGGGTCCACCGCCACCAGGTAGTCCTTCCCTTTCATCGGTGGCAGCCACACTTCCAGCTCCCCGTTTCTGCGCCGCTCCACCGGCGCCGGCGCCTCCGCCAGCCGCTCGTCGATCGCCCCCAGCTCAAACACCGAATCGCCGCTGGCCAGAAAGCAGCTCTGCTCGTCCTCCGCATACTCCTGCGCGGCGAGCCCGCGAAAGTTCGCCCGTATCCGCCGCCGGTAGCCAATCTGTTCCCGGTCCAGCCCGTGCAGGGCCATCAGCGTGCGCTCCTCGTCCGTCAGGCTTTCCTCGTCCACCTCGTCGGCCCGGTAGCGCTGCTCAATCCACCAGGGGAAAAAATGCCGCACCATCCCCGTCTCGCCGGCTTTCTGCCACTCCTCGTGGAAACACCCTCCCACCCCGTCCGGCGTCGACTCCAGAATCAGCTCCGCCCCTGGGGACATCGCCGCCTGCAAGCCCGCCAGCGTCTCCGCGGGGTCGCCCGGCCAGCGCGCCAGCTCCGAGCAGTGCAGGTTCTGCACCGTCAATCCCCGCCCCGCATTGCGATCCCCCGCAGAAACCACCCGGTATTGCGCATCCAGTTCCGGAAACACAATCTGCCGCACGTTGGCCTGCGAGGTCTTTAGCGGACCCTCCCGCAGCTCCTCCGGCAGCCAGTCCACAAACCTGTGCACAATGCGGAAGATCTCCTCCGCCGACTCCTGCGAATGCGCCACTTCCAGCGTCAGCGTTCCCGGCTGGGTAATGGTCTTCAGAAAGAACCGCGCCGCCGCCCACGTCGTCAGCCCCATCTGCCGCGCCTTCAGTACAATGTTTCGCTGGCCCCGCCGCCGCTCGAACGCCCGCTGCGCCGTATTCGCCTTCAACGGCGCCGTGAACCCATCCCGCGTCCGCACCAGCAGCAGGTGCTCGGCCAGTGCCATTCCTACCGTTCGGCCGCGCAGCCTGGCCGGACGTTGGTCCAGAATCTTCCCGAACCCCTCCAGTTCCTCCCGGCCCAGCGCCTCCAGACACAGAATCCCCGCAGACGCTTCCTCTGCGCCACCTTCTTGTGTTGTTGCCACGGATCCCCCGATTCGGTTACTAAAAGCCCGTCCGAAGACTGGTTTGAAGAGGCCGGACCCTCATGGTTGCGGAACGACCCACTCGGGATCTTGGCCGGCTGGTAGGTCCGTGCCTTACAGCGATTTCCCAATTACCGTAGACCGGAACCACTGTCTTAAAGTGGCTGTTCCCTTAAGAAAAAGCCACATCGCAGGTTGCCAGAGAGACCACACAAATAGGAAAAGCGCTCTCGCCTGTACGTAAGCGCAATGACATCAAAGTAGGCATTTGATGCCGCCTGTCCCAGGCCTGCACACGCGATGACTGCGCTTTCCCGCCGGCTCCCGTCTACGGCAGCCAGGTGCAATAGCTTCCTGGTTCAATCGAAACCGTGTCCGTCGCGCTGCCGCTTGTGGCGTAGACCGTCACGGCGTTGGCGGCGGCGGTGAAAGAACCAAGCAGGTCGATGTCTGTGTGATAGTCCACTCCAAAGTTTGATGGCGCCATGGCTGAACTAACAGCCGTGGTAGTGGTGGAAGTGATATTCAGGGGAGTGCCGCCTGTCGGGTAAAGAACCGGCGTAGACCCCGTGTAACTGGTTGTGTCGATGTACTCGGCGGTCGGAGCGACGCTGTTGCCGATACTGAAGGTGACCGTGGAAACGGCCGCGATCTGCTGCCAGACGATATGGCAGCGGCCACGGTAGACATGGGCGATGGAACCATAGGTTGCCGGAAACGCTACGCCGGTGCTGGTCGCCGTGGTTCCGATGCCGGTAGCTGGCGTCAAGGTGGTGGACCCGCTCGATGAATAAAGCGGCTCTGTCGTGAACACATCTGTGCCGTTGTCGTAGACACTGGACGACGTCGGGGGTGCAGAGCTGTTTCCGCGAATCAGCGCCTGGTTTGTCATAGCGGCAGTCGTGCTCATCTGGGTCGCCGTGCTCATATAGGGGATTCCCCATTGCGTCGCCGAAGAAAGCCACCCGATCGTCGAGCAGGCAGGTGCGGCACTGGCTTGTCCCACAACCGGGAAGTTAGCCCCGCAGGCCGCCATGCTGGCGGGAGATGCCGAGGCTCCGCCCCCGTAAACCAGCCCGTATTGCGTCAAAAGTCCACTACTGGCCTGCTGCGATGTGCTGGAGTTATAGACCAGCCCTCCCGCTACCGCCGAGGTCTCATCCGTAATTCCTTTCTGTGTCCACGTGCCTGGCACACTGGCATTGCCTGCACTGGTCACCGTGAACGCCGCCGTGTTGTAGTTCGACCCTCCCTCGTAAACCACGAACCCGCCTGTTCCGGAGTTCGACGTATTATTCACGGCCACTGCGGCTGTCCCCTGTGAGTTGATCACCGTCTGCCCGTTTACGTAGGCAGTAAATACGTCGATTGGATTCGTTGCGCCCTGGTCATGAATCTTGAGGTTATAGCTTGGGTCTTCTTCCAGGTACCACTCGGTCACCGGCGTTGCGGCTGCGCTGTTCAGCTGAATGCCGCCAAGTTCCGCGTTGCTGGAATTCCCCGGCTGAATCACCACGTAGTTCGCACTCGCCGAGTTATTTGCAAACGTTGTGGTATTGCCCGTAAAGGTCGGAGAAACTGCCGCCACCGGGCTCCCCGTTCCCGTCGTCGCCGTAAAGGCAGGCGCCGCCGCGGAACCCGTGAAGTTGCCGAAGGCCGTGTTGGCGCTTGCCGTCGCCGCGCCCGTCCCGCCGTTCGCCACCGCTACCGGCGTCGACAGGCTCAGCGTCACGCTCCCACTCGCCCCTCCTCCGGTCAGTCCCGTTCCCGCCGTCACGCCGCTAACCGTGCCCGTGCTCGGTGTGTGCCAGGCGCCGTCGGCCCCGCAGAATTGCCCGCTCGTTCCGCCCGGAGGACAGGTCACAACCTGGCTGTTCGCGCTGCTGGAACTCGTCCACGGCGTGCCTCCGCTCAACGCCACCGAACTGAATGCCGCGCCGCTGTTTGTGGACGATCCGAAGCCGAGATCGTTCTCTACGTAAGCCGGTACGATCCCCTGCACCAGGAACGGCTCCGAGATGGCTAGCGTCCCGCTTCCCGCCACTCCGCTGATCACGATCACAAAATAGGGGCCGGTAAACGACGACCCATTCACCGTCGTCGATACCACCCCCGTGCCGGCCGCACTTGCATAGCCCCTGGCATAAGTCACCGAACAGGTCGCTGTGCTGCACAGTTGGACGCTGATTGTGCCCGAGGTCATATTCGCTGCATTGATGTTCGCTCCCAAAGTATAGGTCTGGTTGAGCTGCAGGTTCGGGATCGCGGCAGTGACCGGGATGTAGATCGTCCCGCTGGCCGTTGTGCTCAGCGTGTACGTAAATGCGTTGTCCCCTGACGCTCCCGCCCCCGAGGTAATCGTCGTGCCCGAAGGCGCCGTCCAGTACGTGCTTCCCTGTTTGAAGTTCGTGTCCGGCAGCAGGTTGGTTCCGTTGAACGTGTTGGTGAACCCGCCTTTGCAATACGTCGTGTTGGTGTTGGGCGCGGCCGGAATCTTCACCCCCTGGTCCAGCAGCCCGGCGTTCGATAAACCCCCGAACATGCACCAGCCGTAAGGCGTGTCCGACTCCACGCCGTACTTCGTTCCCCCGTTCGATGGACCCGGCGCGTAGAGGCCGTTGAAGTTCACTTGCCCGGCCGGGTACCCGATATACAGTTGAGAAGTGGAAGTGTCGACAGCAGAGTTCGATTCCAGATACGCCGTGTAGAGGTTCGCTCCGTTCGTTTGGCCCGTCACAACCACATTCTGTAGTCCCGGCCCTGGACCGTTGGACACCAGGTTATGCAAGGAAATCGATGTGGTCGTTGGAGCCGTTAGATCCAACAGGTGCAGCGTCAACTCCGATCCGCCCGTTAGAGACGGCGTGGTGCAGGCCGATTGCCCTCCCGATGTCGCCGTCGCCGCCTGGCTGACGGTCATGCTCGTGAAAGAGTTGATCGCCGTGACGATCGTGGCGCCGCCGGGCAGGTTTGAAACCCCGCTCGACGTGCCGGCAGTCACCGTGTCGCCCAGGTACTTCGCCGTCAAATGTCCATACGGAACGGTGATCGTTGTACTCCCGCTCGTGGTGCAGGCATTCTTCAGCACGCCGCCCGCGCCGATAATGATTGGATAACCTCCCGCGTTCCCTGAATCCGCGTGCAGGCTGAAGAAGTTTGCCCCGCAGCAGGCGCTCTCAATCAACGCGCCATCGTCGGAAGGACTGGATGTCTCAAGCATGTTGAACGTAGAGTGATCCACCACGTTGCGAATGTGCGAAGTTCCGTAGGTGAACGCCGGCGTACCCGTCGGATTTGAGGTCTTCAGGCCGCCCTCCTGCCGCACATAGCCGCTGTTCTGGTCCGTGCAGAAGGCGGAATCCATCACAAAGCTGGTATGCCCACTGGCGGGAACAATCTGGAAGCTCGTCGCGCCGGCCCCGACTGAACCGCCTTGAATGGTGCCACGCCCATTGACCCGAATCGCGCAGTCAGCCGCGGCAAGGTTCAGCACCAGGCCCGACCCCGAGTGGT
>DATNHL010000168.1:0-3235 GCA_035604995.1 Occallatibacter sp.
CGCCTGCCTCCAACGCCAAGCTCGCCACCACCGCAGCCGCTTTCGCCCTGCTGCCTGTCCAGGACCTGACCTGGACCACCAACGTGGTGGCCGATGGCGTGATTGACCCCGATGGCGTGCTGCATGGCGACATCATCCTGCTGGGCTGCGGCGACCCCACGCTTAGCGCCCGCAATTACCCTTACCAGCCTCCGCGGGCCGCCACGACTCCCCCGGCCTCGCCTGCGGCATCGTCCGCCGCCGCGGAGCCGGAGAAGCCGCCCAAGGACATGGACATTCTCGATCTTCTCGCCCTGCAGGTGGAGCAATCCGGGGTGCGCAAGGTGGATGGCAGCATGGTGGGGGACGACACCTTTTTTGTCGATGAGCCCTACGGCGAGGGCTGGGCCTGGGACGACCTGCAATGGAGCTACGGGGCGCCCGTCTCGGCTTTGAGTTTTGCCGATAACACCATTGAGCTCAACATTGCCGCCGACCCCGCTTCGCCGAAAACGACGGTGGCGGGATGGGTTCCCGATGTGGAGTACTACACGCTGGAAAGCGACATGACCCCGACGCCCGAGGGCCAGACGGCTCACCCCGGTTTGGACCGGCGGCCCGGTTCGCTGATGGTCCGTGCATGGGGCACGGCGCCCGCCAACGGCCTGCATGCCGCGATGGCCGTGGAGGACCCAGCGGAGTTCACGTCCGCTGCGTTCAAGCAGGCGCTGGCCGGCCGCGGAGTGACCGTGACGGGATCAGCCGTCTCCCGGCACAAGTTCTCTGTTGAGACGGCCGGATTTGCCAACGAGCGTTCGCAACCGGTGAGGCTCAGCCTCTCTTCGCAGTTCGTAATCGTGGCGCCGCTCGAAGGACGCCGGATCCTGGCCACGCGCGTATCCGTACCACTGGCACAGGACATTATCGTGACCAACAAGGTGAGCCAGAACCTGCACGCCGAGCTGATTCTGCGGCTGCTGGGCAAGACCTTCGGCACAGACGGGAGCTTTGCCCAGGGGTCGCGCGTTGTGCGCCAGTTTCTGCTGGACGCGGGCGTGAACGACGCCGACTTCTTCCTCTACGACGGATCCGGGATGAGCCCCGACGACCGCATCGCCCCGCGCGCCTACGCACAACTGCTCAGCTACGCCTCGCGCACTGAGTGGGGCACGGCGTGGCGCGATACGTTCCCCGTCGCCGGGGTGGACGGGACACTGGTCAACCGCTTCAAGAACTCTCCGCTCAAGGGCCACCTGTGGGCCAAGACCGGGACCCTCAGCGAAGCGAACTCCCTGAGCGGGTACCTGACGGCGGCCAGCGGAAAGACGCTGGCCTTTTCCATTCTGGTAAACGGGCACCGTCCTGGGAGCGAGACCGAAGTACAGGCCATCGACCGCATCGCGGAGGCTATCGCCGCGGCGGAGTAAGGCTTGTATCATCAGAGCAAGATGCGCACTCGATTGATTGCAGCTTCCATCGCCCTTGCGGCCTGTATCTTTCCGCTGGCCGGTTGCCGCTCGTTGCCACCCTCGAAGCCGGAGACGCTCTGGACCCCCGAGGAAGGCAGGGGAGCGCAGGTCTATCGCGTGAAGTGCGGCAAGTGCCACCGCCCCAACGACACGCGGCCGCTCAACGGGCCCGGCCTACAGGCGCTGACCAAGGTGAAGGCAATGCCCAGCGGCGCTCCGCCGACGGACGAGCGGCTGACCAATGTGATTGTGCATGGGCGGAACATGATGCCCGGCACGCAACTGACCGACGACCAGATGAGCGATCTGCTGGCCTATCTGCGCGCCCTATGACAGACGAGGGCGGGAGGAACCGGCTTCAGTTGCCGCGGCCCGATCTGCTTCAGCTGCCGGGGCTGGCGGCGATCAGTCTCTATCTCGTGGTGCTGGCCGGGGTCATCATTCTGGGCGTGGTGGTCGGACGGCATTATCCGCCGCTGTTTCTCATCTTTGCGGCAGGCTTTATCACGGCGAGCGCGGGGCTGCTGATGCTGTTCCGCTGGGCCTGGGCACTGGCGCTGGCCGCCGTGTTTCTGCTGGTGGTTTACAACCTTTGGATCTTTTCCAGCCAGCATCAGGGAGCTGCACTGGTGCAGGGATTGCTGAACCTGGTGTTCTTCCTTTACCTGGTTCGGCCCGAGGTGCGGGAGAGACTGCGGTAGCGAGGACTTTGCTTAAAGGCCAAGGGCTTTGCTACCAGAGGGTCTTGCACACGCTCGCTCTGCGGATTTCACCGTCATGGGTAATCAGAGAACAACCGTGGACGATTGCTGTGGCGACGATGATCCGGTCCAGCGGGTCGCCGTGGAACGGGTCGGGAAGCTCAGCTGCGCAAACCACGATTTCGCTCGTCAACGGAACGAATTCAAGCCTGCTCTCCACCGCCGCGATGAACTCCTCGGTTGTTGAAGCAAGTTGTAGCCGCTTACGGCGTGCGGCATAGGCAATCTCATACAGCGAAACCGGTGAATACCCGAGCGTTTCTCCAGCAGCGCGAGCTTGCAGGATTGCGTTGTGCGCCCTGGCGGACAGTCGCTCAGGAGCCGTCAGCAGCCAGACCACCGCGTGCGAGTCGAGAAGGATCATTCTGGCGGAAACAGGGACCAATCTTCCTTCAGATGGTCCCACTCCTCCAGTGGAATGAACGGCTCGTCGGGTTCGATCGCCTGACCCGGCACGGAAAGGAGTCCGCGCAAGCAGCCAAAGATGGCCTCCGGGCTCTCCTTTGGCGCTTGCTCCTCCAAGGGCAAAACCCGTGCCAACGGCTTGCCCCGCTTGGTCACAAGCACGGGCTGGCCGGTGGAATTCACCTCGGCCATCACCGCAAGGCACTTGGCTTTGAATTCGCCTGCCGGCATGGTCCGCATTGGAGAGACCTCCTTTGGGTCGGATCAATCTGACCATGGTCATTTTACCATGGTCATGAGAGCTGCGCCAGTCTCATCATCGTTGCGCACCCGCAAAATGGTACCCTTTTGCCCATGCTTCACTCATCCTCCCGCCTCTTCCTCTGCTTCGCCCTGGTCTTTGCCGCCGTTCTCCCCGCCACTGCTGCCGATACCCCGAAAAAGCGCGACATCACGCTCGACGACCTGGCTCGGTTGCAGCGGGTTAGTGCACCCGTTGTCTCTCCCGAGGGCGACTGGGTGGCCTATACGGTCAGCCAGACCGACACCAAGGAGGACAAGGCCCTGACGCACCTGTGGATGGCGAAGTGGGACGGCTCGGTGCGCCTGCAGCTGACGTTT
>DATNHL010000169.1:0-3568 GCA_035604995.1 Occallatibacter sp.
GTGCCGAGCATCGCGGGAGGTGCAACATGGCCGCGGTATTGACTCCGATGGATTTGAGCAAAGACGAAATCCTGCGCTATTCGCGCCACCTGATTCTGCCGGAAGTGGGCCTGGAAGGGCAGAAGAAGCTGAAGGCGGCCAAGGTGCTGTGCATCGGCGCCGGCGGTCTGGGCTCGCCGCTGGCGATGTACCTGGCCGCCGCCGGGGTGGGAACGCTGGGCATCGTCGATTTCGACGTGGTGGATTTCACCAACCTGCAGCGGCAGATCATCCACTCCACCGAAGACGTGGGGCGAAAGAAGCTGGATTCCGCCGCAGAAAGCATCCAGGGCATCAATCCGTTCGTCGAGGTGCGCAAGTTCGAGACCAGGCTCACCAGCGATAACGCGCTCTCCATCTTCCGCGACTTCGACGTCGTGGTGGACGGCACCGACAACTTCCCCACGCGCTATCTGGTCAACGACGCCTGCGTGCTCAGCGGCAAGCCCAACGTCTACGGTTCGATCTTCCGCTTCGAAGGGCAGGCCAGCGTGCTGGCGACGAAAGATGGCCCGTGCTACCGCTGTTGGTATCCTGAGCCGCCGCCGCCGGGACTCGTTCCATCGTGCGCCGAGGGCGGCGTGCTGGGCATCTTGCCCGGACTGGTGGGCGTGATCCAGGCTACGGAAACGGTCAAGCTCATTCTCGGCAAGGGCGAGCCGCTGATCGGGCGCGTGCTGCTGGTCGACGCTCTCGGGATGAAGTTCCGTGAGCTAAAATTGCGCAAGAATCCCGACTGCCCGGTGTGCGGCACGCACCCCACGATCACCAGGCTGATCGACTACCAGGAGTTCTGCGGCATTCGCGGCGAGGAGGCCCCGGTGACCACGAAAGTACCTGAGATCCAGCCCGAGGAGCTGAAGCAGCGCCTCGATGCCGGCGAGGACATTTTCATCCTCGACGTGCGCGAGCCGCACGAATTCCGGATCTGCAACCTGAACGGCTACCTGATCCCGCTGGGCGATCTGCCCAAGCGCGTGCACGAGCTGGACTCCAGCCGCGAGATCGTAGCCCATTGCCGCTCCGGCGTGCGCAGCGCCAAGGCGGTGGAGTTCCTGCGCCAGGCTGGCTTTCACAAAGTCAAGAACCTGGTCGGCGGCGTGCTGGCATGGTCGGACCGGGTCGATCCCAAGATGCCGAAGTACTGAAGACAGTGGTAAGGGGTAAGTCGCCGGCGGCAAATCATGGGGAGCCAAATGGCTCCCCATTTTGTTGGCAGCAAGCTGCGTCTCTATCGCTCGTTGGACGCCTGCGAGCTGTTGTCGAACACCAGCACCTGCTTCTTGCCCTCGAACTGGATCTCGGTGATCGAGGGCAGGCTGCCGCCGTTGGCCTTGGTGACCACGGTGTTGAAGCGGGCCTTGCTGTCCCGGCCTTCCATTTTGGCCTTGGCGGTTGCGACCTCGGTCTTGCCGCGCAGCAAGGTGACGTTGTCTCCGCTGATCTTGACTTCGTACTGCCCGGCGTCCAATTGTTTGCCGTTCAGGGTTGCGGGACTGTTAAGCGTGATGGTATTGGCTGCGTAGGCGCTGACGGCCAATGTCAGTAAGCCTGCGATGACCATGGCATTCAGGATCGTTGCTTTGCGCATTGTGCCTCTCCTCGGTGCTCGGCCATGACCTGCCGAACCGCAGTAGTGGTGGCGGGCGGCCAGCTTCCACCGGGTTGCGCCGGGGGAGGCGGAGGGCTTGCTTTTCAGCACAGAGCTTCTACAATGTGCCGCCGGGGGTTAAACGGACGCCGGCCCGCAAGGACTGTAACGTCCCCCGAAGATCGCCTCGCCCTGGCCGCCAACCCGCGGCGAGACAATCTGTTTAACCCCTTTTAATCCAACCCTTGGTGGCTTCCCTCCTTCAGAAACCTTCTTTCAGGTACGCCTGACCGCAGCGGAAAGTTCCTAAGGCAAAGCCGCACCATGTTTCTCCCCTTTAGACTGACCTCCCATGTTTTTGTTAGCTAAACGAAGGCTGGTTGATCCTGTTCTGAAAACCGAACAAATCCTCGCATGTCCTTGACGAGAATCCAGGTTGGCGCATAATCAAGCGTTTTCGTCTCTCGATCGCCGTCATGGTAAGGAGCATGCCATGCACCGCAGTGTTCTTGTCTCTTTTCTGTCAGTCTTGTTGGTCGTCACGGTCGCCATAAGCCAGGAAGTTACGTCCCGTCCGCAGCAGCCAGCTCCCCCGCCGACACCAGATACGAATCAGACCCCGCACCAACAACCTGCAAGCCAGGCGCAAGCGCCGCCTGCCAGCCCTCAGGCTCAAGCTCCGGCAGCATCTCCTGGGAAGCCGGTCTTGGAGGACGGCACGCCGGTCAAGCTCCGATTGACAAGGAATCTGTCCTCGGCGGACGCGCGCGTCGGCGATACAGTCGATTTCGAGGTGCTGGAGGAGGTACGCGTCGGAGAATTGCTGGTTGTTCCCAAGGGCGGCATCGCTTGGGCGTCCGTTACTGAAGCTCAGGCAAAGAGACGCATGGCGCGAGGCGGAAAGCTCGACGTCAACATCGACTCGGTCCGGCTGATCGACGGGGAGAAAGTTGCTCTGCGGGCGGTGAAAGAAGCCAAGGGCGGTGGACATACGGGTGCGATGACGGCAGCGATAGTCGGCACGGCTATAGTCTTCTTTCCCGCTGCACCGTTGTTTCTCTTCATGCACGGAAAGGACATAACCATTCCCAAGGGCACAGAAATCACTGCATACATCAGCGGCAACGTGCCGCTCGACCTGGCAAAATTTGCACCGCCCGAGATGCCGGAAGTCGTCTCTGAATCCGCCAATGCAACGCAGGCAACCGTGCAAATCGACTCCAACCCGGCCGGCGCCGACATTGAGCTGGACGGCGCGTTCGCGGGAAATACGCCATCGTCAGTCGGCGTGCCGGCAGGTGAGCACGCGATCAAAATAACAAAGGCCGGGTACAAGGCTTGGGAGCGGAAGCTGCGCATATCGAGTGGCTCGGTCAAAATCGCAGCGGAACTGGAGAAACAGGAAGTTGCGCCAGCCGCGTCGGAATCGAAGTAAGAAACTGCCTTAGGGAGTAACCTTGACGGGTTCGCCGCCGGGAACCGCGGCTTCGCCAGCGCAGGCACGATAGTACCCCACCGCCGCGGCCCATGATCCCAGGCGCAGCAGCCACCGCAGCCAGAGCAGGATCTGTGCCACGACGAACCACATGAACACGGTGATCACGGACGATTGCGGGAAGAAGCGCGCAAACGCCGCATAGGCCAGCACCGCCGCTGCGGCCAGCACTCCCAGGGCAAGATAAATCGCCATCACCCGCCCCAGGCGGCCGGCGACGAAGCCGGCGCCGTCACCAAGCGCCGCCAGCGTGGAGCGATCCGGATGCGCCACCAGCGCCGCCCGCGCGTAGTCCACGATGACGTTCACCACGAAACAGCAGAAGAACAGCAGCCCCCAGCGCAGCCACTCCAGGTAGAAGTGCGGCGCTTCCCGCACGCTGTCCCGGAACAGCCAGCGATTGAACTGTGCGGCGCGCCCGGCCCAGAACCAGAAGAGCACGT
>DATNHL010000170.1:0-3019 GCA_035604995.1 Occallatibacter sp.
GAGCGGGCTGCCGGCTGCGGTGGGCAGCTCAAGATTGACTTTGGCGCCGGGGGCGAGCGCGCCGAGGGAGGTCTTGTCGAGGGTCTCCTGGGCGAGGTCGGCGTGGAAGTACGTGTCGTTGACGTCGAGGGCGGTGAGGCAGACGCCGGAGACGCCGAGGGAGTCGCCCTCGCGGAGACGGCCGGCGAGGCCGGGCGCTTCAACGGTGATGCGGCGGACGCCGCCTGTTTCTTTGAGACTGACCAGCGTGCCGGTTTGCTCGATGATGCCGGTGAACATGGTTCTATTTTAAGGGAACAGGGAACAGGGAACAGGGAACGAGGAACGAGAAACTAGGGACTGAGGGACTGAGCGGCTGGGGCCTGGAGGCTTGATCTGGCCCCTGATCCCTGAGGCTAGTTCTCCAGTCCCCTCGTCCCACGTCTTGTATTCTTGCCGGGGATTGATCTGCAGGTGTTTGTGACGCAAGTACGCCAACTCCTCTTGACCATCGCTGTGACCGCCACCAGCCGCGTTTGTGGTGTGCGCGATCGACTGCTGTTCAGGGTTCCCTGGGATGGGCGCATGGAGACGGCCGGGCCTGGCGTGTCCCGCCATGGCATCCCCAGCGGAAGGCACATGCTGGACGCCGTTCTTGTGCAGCCTCAGTCTGGGCCTGCGCAGGCCAGCGTGCTGATCTGCCATGGGATTGGAGAGACGGTTGAGCTGTGGCACCAGGTGCAGCAACTGCTGGCGGCCAGCGGCGTCGCATCACTTGTCTTCGATTACGCAGGCTATGGGCGCAGTTCGGGCTTCTTCAATGCGAGTCAGGCTGAGGGCGATGCGGTCGCTGCGTTTGGTTGCCTTGAGCGGCTCACGGCTCCGCTGCCGGTCGCCGTTCTTGGATTGTCGCTGGGAAGCGGGATTGCGGCGGCAATCATGCCGAAAGTGCCGGCTCATTGCCTGGTGCTGTTAGGCGCATTCACCTCTTTGCGGAAGGCTGCAACCAGCGTCGGGATTCCGCGCTTCTTTGCGCCGGCAGTGCCGCCCATCTGGGATGCGGAGGATGCATTGCGCAACTGTCCGGTTCCCGTGCTTGTTGTTCACGGCGAAAAAGACCGGCTGTTTCCTGTGCGCATGGCCGCGGAACTGGCTGGGTTCTGCGGCTCACACTGCGAACTGGTCATCGTACCCGATGTCTCTCACAATGAGCCGTTCTATCGGCCGCGAGAGTCCTACTGGGGAGGGATCGTGGCGCGGTTTTTGCTTGAGGACGGGACGGGAACCAGAGACTAAGGGACTGAGGAACCAGAGGTCACGGGTCCGTTGCGGTGAGCTTCCTGCGTGAGCGATGGAATCCTGCTTTATCGCTCATGCAGGGAATGGAGAGGGCTGGAGCGTCCGGATCGGCGCGCTTTGGGCCCTCGTTGCTAGAAGTGATGCGAGATGTTGGCGATGACGGTGTAATCGGCGAAGAAGGCATCGCCCTTGTAGTTGTTGTTCTGGAGTTCGGGCACGCTGGGGGGCCGATCGCGATGAATGGCCCAGGGGCCGTTGACGGAAAAAGTATCCCGCTTGTAGCGGAACATCAGCCCCGGATCCACGGACAGGATGAAGCCGGGGCGGCGGAAACCGTCGCTCGAGCCGATGAGGTCGTGGGCCGGCACGCCCTCGCCGCGGACGCCGATGCTCATCGCCAGTCCTCTCACCTTTGGAATGCCCTGGGAAACACCCAGGCGGTAAAGGTACTGGTCGGTAGCCGACATTACTCCCTGGCCTGGCTGGCTGCGAAAGGTTGCCACGCCATTGGTGTCGGCCGGGCTGAACAGGTAGGTTCCCTGACCATAGGCAGAGGCCATGCGCCACAGCGACTTGTAAGCCTGCGAACCCACGTTGAAGGCCCATGTCCCATCGCCGGGCTGCATGGACTGGTCGGCCGTGGCCTTGACGATCTGTCCCTGGTACAAGGCCGAGCCGGTTGCATTGTCGATGCCGGAGGGAATCTTCAGTTGGGAGCTGATCGCAATATTGCCGCCATTCTCCGTGGGCGGTCGGAAGATCCAGGCCTGTGCGCCGACAGTGATGTCGCCCAGACCGCTGACCTGGAAGATGCCCTTTGGAGGATAGATCTGGTTGCGCGTGCCGTTGTAGACTGGCACGTCCGCGATCAGGCTCCAGCGGGGGCTGAGGCGGTATTCAATGCCGATGTCGAAGATGTTCTGGTGGTTTTCAACGGCTGTTGGGCGGGCAATTTCCTGCGTGCCGACGAAGTACTTGTTGGAGTTGAAGACGCGGTAGCCGATGTCGACTGTGAGGTTGTGGATTTTGTTTGGCGAGACGGGGCCGCCGGTATCGCTGGCGAGCAACTCGTCAAAGGCGCGCTGGTTGCTGTGGGCCGCAACGCAGCCCTGAGCCTGTGTCTTGGCGCCGACGAGCGCAATGGCAGCGGCGACGAGGAGCAGGGAAAGCCTCTTTGTGTTTTTCATGATGGACCTCCAGGGGGTTGGCCTCGAAGAATACTGTGATTTAGATCACAGTGATTGATTAGTAAGCCAAAACTACCGGAGGAATCTGCGATTGTCCTCAGCCATTCGGCGGAGATTGGTCTCCACCCAACTAGGCCTTTGCCGCCGGCCAGGGGTCTTTGAGCAAGGAGCAGAGGCCCAGGTCGTTGTCATAGCGTTCGACTTCGACTTCGGCCATGTGGATGACGTGGGCCATGCCGCGGAAGGCGGGGACGGCGTCGGAGCCCATGATCTGCGGCGAGACGAAGAGATGGACGCGGTCGACGAGGCCGCCGGCGAGCAGGGCGGTGTTGAGGCGCGTGCCGGTTTCGGTGAGCAGGGTGAGGATGCCTTCTTCGCCGAGCTTGTCGAGGACCTTGGCGAGTGGAACGCGGCCGGCCTCAGCGGGTAGCATTTCGACGCGGACGCCGCGCGATTGCAGTTCGTGGATGCGGGACTCGTCTTTGGAGACGGTGAAGATGACCAGGTCGTTGTTGGCGGTGGAGACCATCTTCGAGTCGAGGGGCATGCGGAGG
>DATNHL010000171.1:0-15790 GCA_035604995.1 Occallatibacter sp.
CAAATTGAATCCGTGCCGCTCGCGACCGGAAGCTTCACCGGTCTCGCCACGCAATCGGCCGGCGTCAGTGCCGAGTTGGGCAGCGGAACCGGAGCGAACTCCGGTTTGGGCAACGCGCCCATCTGGGCCAACGGCCAGCGCGACACATCGAATTCGTTTTTGCTGAACGGCGTCGACGCCAGCAACCTGTTCAACGGCAAGAGCACCAGCCAGATCTCCTCGGCCCGCGTGATCAACTCAACCGGCGTCCAGACCAGCCCCGGCGGCGGCGGCGGAGAAATCCCCTCCGCGGCCTCCATTTACCTCTCCATCGGCAACGCCATCCCCACGCCTGCGCCCGAGACGATTGCGGAAGTGCGCGTCAACGCGTCCATGTATGACGCGCAGCAGGGCTCCACGTCCGGCGCGCATATCGATCTAAGCACCGCCTCCGGCACCAATGCCCTGCACGGTCAAGCCTACCTTCACCGCGGCACCAACTGGATCAACGCGGCGCCCTTCTTCTTCAACCAGGATCCGGACGTCCCGGCGAACGACAAGGTGCCGCAACTGCACCGCTACGTGGCCGGCGGCACAGTGGGCGGGCCGATCATCAAGGACAAGCTCTTCTTCTTCCTCGGCTATCAACACCTGCACGTCTCCGACGCGGAGCTGGGCGACTCGTTCCTCGACGTTCCCGTTGGCCTGGGCGAGGATCGGTCTGCCAACGGTTTGGCGACGCTGAGCAACAACTCCTTCGGAGCCAACATTGGCAACCCGAATATCACCGCGGCCCAGGTGGACCCCCTGGCTCTCGTCCTGTTCAATTCGCCCTCGCTCCCCGGCGAGCCCGGCAACTGGCTCATCCCCAACGACTCGCTCAATGGCGCTCCGCCCACAACTGCCCATCTCGATAATGCCTTCATCCCCGGAACGGGGCGGTTTACAGCCGATACGGCGGTGGCCGACCTCGACTGGAACGCCAGCAAGAAAGACACCCTCGCGCTGAAGTACTTTTACCAGCACGATCCCACTGTCGCGCCCTACTCCTACTCGAGTGTCCCTGGCTTCACCGAGCACCTGGACTCGGGCGCCCAGGTTGCCGCCATCACCAACACCTTTATCGTGAAGTCAAACCTCAGCACCACGCAGACTCTCGGAATCCTTCGCGAGAAGAACTGGGGCGACAATGAGCAGGCCTTCGGCCCCGACTCGATACCCGGCGGCTCGGCGGGCACAGGATCCATCAACGTGTTCGGATCGAAGTACTTCCCCGGCATCTCCATTTACAACATACTGGGCCAGTATCAGCCCTCAGGAGTTCCGATCCAGGCCTACCTGAATATCGGTCCCAACGCTGAATCGCAGTCTGCCAACACCGGCGTCTTCCAGAGCCGCCTCGCTCCCCGCGGCGACGCTATCTGGATCCTCGGCAAGCACACGGTCAGCTTTGGAGCCAGCTACACCTATACGCAACTCAACACCATCGACAAGCGCACCGGAACCGGAACCGTCGCCACCGACGACTTCAGCCAGTTTGTCCAGGGGTTTGTCAGCCCCGGCAACTCGGCCACCGGCTTCTACGTGACCTCATTCCTGCAAGGGAACGCCAGCCGCTACTACCGCTCCAATCAGCTCGGCACCTACCTGCAGGACAAGTGGCAGATCACGCCCAATCTTTCGCTCACCGCCGGCGTGCGTTATGACTGGGATGGCGGCCTCACCGAGAAGTACGGCCGCATCTTCAACTTCGAGCCCAGCCTCTATAACTACGACATGGGCTCCGACACCATCGAGAACACCGGCCTCATTATCGCCGGCAACAACGCCAACGGCACCAAGGGCGTCAGCAACACCACCCTGACTGGCCGTCAGTGGGGCATCGGTCCCCGGGTGGGCGCCGCATGGCAGCCCGGTGCCAACCACAACACGATTGTCATCCGCGCCGGAGCCGGCATGTACTACGACCGCGGCGAGCTGTTCAGCTATTTCTCGCCCGGCTACGCCATCGGCTCGGTCACCGGCGGACCCTTCGGCGTGAATCAGCAACTGCCCTTCGTGAATGCCTCAACCTGCCCAACCTCTTCGCAATCCCTCTACGGCAGCTTCGGGGTTTACTACATTCCCACCTGCGGCGGCAACGGCGGCTTCGGCCCGCCCACCGGGCCGCCGACTCCGGAAACAGGCAACCTCGAAAACCCCTACGGCACAACGCTTCAATATGCCGCGCCCTCCAGCCCCAAGGCTTCCGATCTCAGCAGCCACCTTCCCAACGCCTGCAGCATCGTCAACACCGGCTTCAGCGGCATTCCGGGAATCTGCACCACTTCCGCATCGAATCCAAATGGAGAGATCATCAACAACGGGCAGCCCATCTCGCTCGGTGTCTACGACCGCAGAAACAAGCTTCCCTACACCATCAACTACACCCTCGACTTCCAGTGGCAGCCCAGGCCCGACCTGGCCATCGACCTCGGCTACGTGGGCAACGTTGGCCGCCACCAGGTGGTTCCGGTGCCGTTCAATCAACCCAGGATCGTTTCGGCCTCCAATCCCGCTCTGCCGGGCAGCCCATTTCAGCAGAATTACAGCTACGGCTACACCGTCGAATCGAACACGAACAATTGCTACGGAGTCCCGTACGCCGCACCAATTACCCTCCCGGATAGCACCTGTTACCAGACGAACTACGAAGGCGGAAACGACGACCTGCGCGTTCCCTACATCGGCTATGCGGCCGAGTCCATCTCCTACCGGGCCGCCGGCGTGGATGCCTACAATGCCCTGCAGGCGCACGTTGAGAAGCGAATCAGCCACGGCGTCCAGGCGGGTGTCTCCTACACCTGGTCCCGCGCCCTCGACGAGCAAAGCGGACTGGGCCTCTTCTACAACGGCAACAATCCCCTCAACCTGCGCAGCGGCTACGGTTCGTCGGACTTCGACCGCACCCACGTGCTGAGCGTCAACTATGTGTTCCAGCTCCCCGACGTGGCCAACAAGCACACCCTGGCTGGCAAGGCGATCGATGGTTGGTCGCTGGTGGGCCTGGCCGTGCTGCAGAGCGGCCAGCCGTACAGCATCATCGACTATTCGGGCTCAATCGGGAGCATTTATTACTCCACCTATGACGGCATCACCAACCCCATTGTGCCGCTGGCCAAGGGCTGCACGCCCAAGACCGCGTTGACCAAGGCCTCCGGCGCATGGACTCCGGCCGGCGGGAAGCCGGCTTTGAACGCCGGATGTTTCACGCTCCCCTTGCTGCCTGCCGGGGGTTTGGGCGGCGCTATCCCCGCTTCCGATCCATACGAAACTGGGTTCACGACCGGCCAGCGCAACATCTTTCGCCAGGCCTTCCAGAAACGCGCCGATGCATCGTTGGTCAAGGTCTTGCCCATCACCGAGCGCCTCAACCTGAAGTACACGTTCGATGTGTACAACCTCACCAATACAACCAGCTTCGATGTCCCTGGAAACGAGGTGGCGCAAAACTTCTATTACAACGCGTTCCCGTCGGCCTTGCCGGCTGGCGAATCCCCTCTGCCCACGGGCTGCGGCACATCCACCGCTGCCCCCGGCGCCGGCGGCCTCTACTTCTGCCCGGCGGGTCTGGGGATCGTCCAGCACACCATCGGCGCCCCCCGCCAGATCCAGATGTCCCTGCGTCTGGATTTCTAGAGCAGGGACTAGGGACTGAGGGACTAGGAACCAGGGGTCAGCGATCAGTCAACACCGCCTGCCTCGTCCACCAAAGGGGGCGTTCACGCAATGCGCGAACGCCCCCTTTCAATCCATGCAATCCCGCCAGAGTCTTTCTGGTCCCTGACCCCTGATCCCTGACCCCTGACCCCTGCTTTTTCACTCTTCCCCGATGTCCTCGTTCCACACCTCGGGATGGGCGGCGATGTAGCCCTGGAGCAGCTCGCGGCACTTGACGCTGTCGAGGTCAATCACCTCAACGCCGTTTTCGCGCAGCCAGTTGAGCCCGCCGGCAAAGGTGCGGCTTTCGCCGACCACGAGCATGCCGATGCGGAACTGCCTGACCAGCCCGCTGCAATACCAGCAAGGCGCCAGCGTGGTCACCATCACCAGGTCGCGGTAACTCTTCTGCCTGCCGGCGCGGCGAAAGGCGTCGGTCTCTCCGTGGACGCTGGGGTCGCCCTGCTGCACGCGCCGGTTGTGCCCGCGGCTCAAGAGTTCTCCCGACCGCTTGAACAGGGCGGCTCCGATGGGAATGCCGCCTTCCGCAAGTCCCTGCCGGGCCTCTTCAAGAGCCACCGCCAGCATCTGCCGATAGGTTTCTAACTCCGCCACAAGATTCCTCTTATCTACTTATCCAAAGGATAAGCCAATCGCCCGGCCGCCGCAGCAGGCTCGGGTCCGTGCAGTGCCGGGAGCGCCAGAGCTTGACGCGAGGGGCGCTGAAAGATGTAGGGTGAAGAGGAGAGAAGCGGGGACTCACCATGAAGACGCGCAGATTGGGCACCAACGGACCCGAAGTTTCAGCCATTGGCCTGGGTTGTATGGGCATGAGCGAGTTCTACGGCGCTCGCGACGAGCAGGAGTCGCTGGCCACCATCGACCGGGCGCTCGAGCTGGGCATCAACTTCCTCGACACGTCGGACATCTACGGACCGCACACCAACGAGGTGCTGGTCGGCAAGGCGCTCAAGGGGCGTCGGAGCAGCTTTTTCCTTGCAACCAAGTTCGGCATCCTGCGCGATCCGGCCAACCCGGCGCTGCGCGGCGTGGACGGCAGCCCGGCCTATGTGCGCAGCGCGGCGGAAGCCAGCCTGCGCCGCCTCGGCATTGAGACGATCGACCTCTACTACCAACATCGCGTAGACCCCAAGACACCCATCGAGGAAACGGTGGGCGCCATGGCGCGGCTGGTGGAGGAAGGCAAGGTGCGATTCCTGGGCCTGTCGGAGGCCTCGCCGCGCACGCTGGAGCGGGCCTGCGCGGTGCACCCCATCGCGGCGCTGCAAACCGAGTACTCGCTCTGGACCCGCGATCCCGAGCCGGAGATCCTGCCCACCTGCCGCAAGCTGGGTGTGGCCTTTGTGGCCTACAGCCCGCTGGGCCGCGGCTTCCTGACCGGGGCCTTCAAGAGCCCGGATGACTTTGACGCGGACGACTACCGGCGCTTCAGCCCACGCTTCCAGGGCGAGAACTTCACGCGCAACCTGGAGCTAGTGGAGAAGGTGAAACAAGTGGCCGCCGAGGCTGGCGTTACCGCCGGCCAGTTGGCGCTTGCCTGGGTGCTGGCGCAGGGAGAGGACGTTGTGCCCATCCCAGGAACCAAGCGGCGGAAGTACATTGAAGAGAATGCGGCGGCGGTGGAAGTTTCTCTTGCCACCGATCTGGTCGAGCAGGTCCAAAACATCTTTCCGCCGGAAGCGGCGGCAGGGGACCGTTATCCCGAGGCGGCGAAGGCGCTGGTCGACAAATAGAACGTCCGCAACTTCGGTCACTGCGGGAAAATCTGGTGCGGAAGGCGGGACTTGAACCCGCAAGCCTTTTGGGCGCTAGCTCCTAAGGCTAGTGTGTTTGCCATTTCACCACTTCCGCACAACACAAGCGAGCCGATCATGCCTGCCATGACAAGTCTAGAGGCAAATGTGTTCCGCTTGCAATGGAATCGGCGCGCGCAGGCAGCCGGGCCATGCACTGCCAACCGATTTCCTTTACAATCCCATTCAATCGCTCTCTGATTGCTTCCCCCGCCGTTGAACCAAAATCCCAAATGCTCTGGATTGAAGCTCTTATGAAAAGATTTCGCAATGCAGCGATGCTGGCAGCCGTGACCGGGTGCCTTGTCTTTTATTGCAGACAGTCGACCATTCATGCCGCATCGCACGAGCCGGCTTCTCGGCCTCAATCGGCGGAGCAGTCCGGCAACGCGGCACAGGATAGCCCGGGAGCCAAGTCCTATGCGGCCAACTGCGCCATCTGCCATGGAGACCATCGCGAGGGCAACCTACCGGCATTTCCTCCTCTGACCGGTGTTGGACACCACCTGACCGACCAGCAAATCACCGACATCGTTCAACAGGGCAAGGGCGTGATGCCGGGAAATCCGGATGTGAAGGGCGACGAACTGACGGCCCTGTTGCGCTATCTTGCCACAGCGGATGAGTCGGCATCGAAACCGGCTGCGGCGGTACCTTCATCCGATCTTGCGGAGAAGGGCGGTGTCCTGTTTCAACAAAACTGCGCCTTCTGTCACGGCCGCGACACCATGGGCGGCGAATCCGGGCCCGATCTGACCCAATCGAAGATTGTGCAGGCCGACGTCAACGGCGACAAGATTACCGAAGTGGTGCGCGCGGGACGCCCGGAAAAGAAGATGCCGGCCTTCAACTTCTCTGAGCCCGAGTTACAGAGCCTCGTGGCCTTCATTCATGCGCAGGAAGCACTTGCCGCAACCCACAAGGGCGACCGCCGCGGCGTGGCCGTTGCCGATCTGCAAACCGGCGATGCGGCAGCGGGCAAGCGCTACTTCGACGGCGCGGGGACATGCGCGAAATGCCACTCGCCAACCGGCGACCTGGCTGGCGTGGCCAAGCGCCACGAGGGTCTGGAACTTGAGGAGCGCATGCTGTATCCCGAGGATGCGAAAAGCAAAGTGACAGTAACGCTCCATTCCGGACAAAAGGTGGCTGGAACGCTGGCCTATCTGGATGAGTTCACCGTCGCATTGCGCGGGAGCGACGGCACGTATCACTCGTGGCTGACAAACCGAGTGAAGTACAAGGTCGACTCGCCTGTCGATGCGCACGTCGATCTGTTCAGCAAATACACCGACGCAGACATCCACAACCTGATGGCTTATCTGCAAACGTTGCGCTAACTTCGCCGGAATGCGTCGCACCACGAAGAGGTACCTTCAGCCTATGAAGCTCAGGAACGATTCCTTTGTTTTTGCTCTGAGTGCAGTTTTGCTTCTGCCTGCATGGCCTACTGCAGCCAAGGCGCAGAATCTCGATCCGGCAAATCTCCTTAAACCCCGCGCGGACAGTTGGCCCATCTATCACGGCGACTACTCGGGCCGCCGCCACAGCGCATTGCGTCAGATCACGCCGCAGAACGTGGCGAACCTCAGTCTGGCCTGGGCCTTTCAGACCAAACGGGCAGCGCAGATCAAGTCGTCGCCGCTGCTGGTGGATGGAGTCTTATTCTTCACCGTGCCCGATAACATCTGGGCCGTCGATGCGCGATCGGGCCAGATGATCTGGCATTACAACAGGCCGTCCACGCAGGGCCTGCATATCGGTCATCGCGGCGTGGCGATGTTGAAAGGCTGGCTCTACTTCACCACGCCCGATTGTCACCTGATCTCGCTGAACGCCAAAGACGGCACCGTGCGCTGGGACAAGGTGTACGCCGACGTGAACCAGGGTTACTGGGCCACCATGGCTCCACTGGTGGTGGGCAACCACGTGATTGCAGGCGTGTCAGGAGACTTCGATAACCTGGTCGGCTATCTGCGCTCCTTCGATCCGGAGACCGGCGCTGTGCAATGGCAGTGGAACGCCACTCCCCCGGCGGGAACTCCCAATGCGACGACAGGCGGCATGACATGGATGACGGGCACTTATGATCCTGAGCTCAATCTCGTGTATTGGGGCACCGGGAATCCAACGCCGGTGCTGAATGGCACGACGCGTCCAGGGGACAACCCATACACCTGCAGCATCGTCGCCATCAACCCGGACAAAGGCACGCTGGTGTGGGGATTTCAGGTTTCTCCGCACGATACGCACGACTGGGACGCGGTGGAAACTCCCGTGCTGGTGGACGCGGACTTTCATGGACAGCTGCGCAAGATGCTCATGCAGTCCTCGCGCAACGGATACTTTTTCGTGCTCGACCGCGTCACCGGCAAGAGCCTGCTAACCGCTCCGTTCGGGCCGGTCAACTGGAGCCTGGGCATCGACAAGCTGGGCCGGCCCATTCCGAATCCTGACAAGGAGCCCGCGCCCGACGGACGCCTCGTTGCGCCGGACGAAGGCGGCATGACGAACTATCGTTCTCCCAGCTTCGACCCCAAGACCGGTTTGTTCATCGTCGACGCGCATCCCAGTTACAGCATCTATTTCGCCAAACCGGCCGACGGCACTTATGGATGGGCCGGCGCCGATTACGGACTTTGGGGCAAGGGCGTGATCGAGGCCATCGACTACCAGACGGGCAAGATCCGCTGGAGCCACGAGGTGGGGCCCGACGGCTCAGGCGCGGGCGTATTGACGACCGACTCGGGCCTGACCTTTACCGGCGATGCTTTTGGAAACTTCCTTGTCCTGGATACAAGCAACGGCAAGACGCTGTGGCATGCGGGCACAGGAGATCCGATGCAAAGTTCTCCCATCACCTATGAGCTGGACGGACGCCAGTACGTGGTGGCCGGTAGCGGAGGAGTCTTGTTTGCCTGGGCGCTTCCTCAAAGCGTCGCAGGGGCAAACCACCCGGCCGCGCACAAACGGTGAGCAACCCTCAGGCAATTAGGCAAGAGGAAGGGCTATTCCGTTTTAGGAAGATGAAGATCAATCCTGCTCAGGCTGCGCTCTCAAGCGATCGGTGCGTCATGGCTTTGGTTTCGGGCACGGCTTCAGGATTTGCAGATAATTTCGCGTCTGGGGCGCACAATGGGTCTTGGAGAGGATCAGCCATGGAGACCAGCCCCGCCGTTGAAACTCCTCAATTTTCGTCTTCTCTTCCCCATACCCCCCTGCCCCCCCACTTTTCGTCCCAGCCCCATGAAAACAAGCAGGTTACGCCCCAAAAGTCCTTTTTTCTCCATCGAAATAAAGGACTTACGCCCCGCACGCTTTTTTCCCCTCTGTTGAAAGAAACGACTTACGCTCCAGCATGGTTGCCGGCCCTCGGCCCAATTCCATGCCCCTCGCATCTCCTCTCCCAGCCGGAACAGGCTTGAGATTCAGCATCCAAAAAACGCCTCCGGCGCGCAATCGCCCGGCCCTCTTCTTTGCTGACTTGGCCTACTTCCCGCTCTCCGTGGATTTGATGAACTCCTCGACGTCGGCGTGGAACTGCTTGAGTACTTCTTCCTTGACATAGATCATGTGCCCGGCTTCGTAGTAGTGGTAGCTGATGTTGGACTGCAGTGCGGCCGGAATCTGCAGGTGGTGCATCTCGTAGACTCCTTCGAAGTATGGTGTGGCCAGGTCGAAGTAGCCGCCGGCGAGCATGATCTTCATCCTGGGATTCATCTTCATCCGGTACGCCAGGTCAGGCATGACGTTGGTGCCGGTCTCCTGGGCTTCAGCGGGCGGGCCGCCGGGAGCGCGGTGGCGCAGGTCCCAGCTGAATTCGGCGCCGCTGCGCCCCGATGGCCAATACGTATCCTGCAAGCCGTACTTGAGATCCTTGCGGAGATAGTCGTTGATCGCTGCGGTCCAGGCGGAGGTGATGGCGTCGCTCTGCGGATCGTATTGCGCACCTTCGCTCAGTGGATCAACATCCGGCCCCTGGAAGCGTGTGTCGAGACGGCCGATGGTGGTGCCTTCGCCGAGTTTGAGGGTCTTGGAAAAATTGCTGCCGACGACGCGGAGATCAGCGCGGAGGAGATAGTCGACGGGCAGGCCGGTGTAGTTGTGCAGTTTCTCGGCGACCGCCTGGCGCTGGGCTTCGGGGAGATCGCTGCCCTGAAGGAGCGCGGCCATGTATTCGCCAAGAGCAAATTTTTCAACCTCGGCAAGAAAAGGCCTGAGCGCGGGCGGCTGCACAGGAAGCTTGTGAAAGTAGAAGGCTGTTGCAGCGCAGGTGGGCAGAGCGAGTGCGTAAGCTTGATCCACGCCTGGGTTCCAGTTGGGGTCGTCGACGGAGTTATCGAAGGCGAGGATCTGCGAGAGCAGGATGATGCCATTGAGATCGATGCCGCGAAGATCGGCCGCCAGAACGGCGGAGCGCGGCGTGCCGTAGCTCTCCCCGAACAGATACTTGGGCGAGTTCCAACGGCCGTATTTTGTGAGGAAGCGGCGAATGAAGCGCTCGAAGGCGTGGCCGTCGCCATCGACGCCGTAGAACGCTTTGGCCTTGTCCTTGCCGAAGGTGCGGCTGAGGCCCGTGCCTGGTGCGTCGATAAAGACCAGGTCGCTTACATCAAGCAGCGAGTACTGGTTATTGACCAAGGTGTAGGGCGCGCCTTCCTGATGCTCTGCGTCGGGAACAACCACGCGGCGCGGTCCAAAGGTGCCGAGGTGCAGCCACATGGTCGCCGAGCCCGGGCCGCCGTTATAAAGGAAGGTAATGGGACGGTTCTCGGCCGAGTTGTCCTTCTTGAAGTAGGCGGCGTAAAACATGCGCGCCGTGGCAGGAGCGTCGGCGAGATTGGCGGAAGGCTTGACGCCGGAGTCCGGCAGCAGCTTGCCGTCGAAGCCAAGGTTGGCGTCCTCGGGGTCAGTAGCTCCCACGGTGAGCGTGCCCGCAACAGCCTTGTAGGCGATGGTTTGGCCGCCGACCGTGACTGTACCTTCGGTGATCGAGTCAGGCTCGGCCGCAGTCTGCGACATCGAAGACGCCGCACCGGAAGCGGCGGCCCTCTCTTCAGGCTTATCCTGCGCAACGGCTGCGGATGCGCTCATCAATGCTGCCAACGTCAAAAGGCTGAACCGAAAAGAGCGACCGCGCCAACCCACAACCATGCGTGTACCTCCGGAAAGTCTCGATGAACCCGAGTATAGCGTCATCAAGAGCCGACGGCGATCCGTGTCGTCTGCTCTGAGCCAGGCTTGCACCTCTGCGGTTGCCGCAACAGGATTCGGGCGAGCAGTTCCGGGCTCTACCGCGTCACTGGGAGCTTTTTTCGCCTGGGGCGTGCCGGCCGCTTCCTCGCCGCATGCGTCGGTTGCATTTTGGGCGGTAGCGGCGGCACATTGGCAAGGGCCGCCAGAAGATTGTTGGCTTCGTGAAAAAAGTCGATCTGCGCAACCCCCTTGCCATCGGTGACTGCGAGAAAGATGCCGGTCTGCCGCATGGGGCTCAGCGCGATGTAGGTGGAGAATCCGGCGCCGCCGCCTGTCTTTTCCATCACCACGGATGGAGAATCCGGATCTCCCAGTTGAATCCATCCCATGCCAATTCCGGTTGGATCGCCCGCATGGCTCAGTCCCTGAACCGATTTGAGCTGTTCCGGTTTGACGTACACGGCAAGCGCCGTGGCCGGCTGAGCAGGTAGTCCGGGAATGTGGAGCAGGTATTCGAGCACGCGAGCCATGTCTGCTGCCGTTGAATACACGCCTCCACTGGCTCCCGATGCCTGCGTATCGGTGCATGAGCCTTCATCTCCGGTTCCGCGAAGCAGGTGCGCGCACTGCTCCCTGCCGGGTGTCAGCGTCGTATCGCGCAAGCCGAGCGGCCGCACGATGCGCTCGTTCAGAAGCTGCGCATACGTCTTGCCCGCAGCGGACGCAAGGGCATCGCCCAACAGATCGAAGCCGACATTTGAATACAACGCAGCAACTCCGGGAGGCTTTATGAGTTTCTGCTTCGGCAGCCACGTCCAGCGATAAGCCTGGTCAGGAAACGTGAAGTGCGGCTTTTTTGCGGGGTAGGCGCCGACTTCGCGCGGCAGGCCGCTAGTATGCGTGGCCAGATCGCGCAGCGTGATGCGTTGTCCGCCGGGGCCCGCGGGCACAGTTTTCCCTCGCGGCGCATAGCGCTGCAACGGATCGGTGAGCCCAACCTTGCCCTCGGCGGCCAACTTCGTCAGCAGGTCGGCTGTGAATACCTTCGATAGGGAACAGAGGCGAATTAGAGAGTTTGCATCCGGCTTCATTCCACTCCCTGGGAACGTCTCGCCGTAGCTCTTCATCATCACTTCGTGATTGCGCACAACTACCAGCACCATGCCGGTCACGGCAGATTGCTGAAAGATGGTTGAGCCGCGAAGGTCGGCATCTGCGAGCGACAGCGGTTGCTGCGCATGGAGCGGCGGCGCCGGGGCAAGAAGCAGTACGATGGGAACACTGAGTCTGACCGCGACCTGGCGCAGCGCCCGCGCAACGCACTTTGCGGCAAGCACGGAGCGCCCGCAACGCAGGTGTCGAAGCACAAGGATGCACTTGGGAATGCCTGATCTCACACGCCTGGTCTCCTGGCAAGACTCGCCGTCACATAATCCATTACTCCATCTCCGAGAGGGGTAAGGTGCTGAGTGTACCCGGCGTTGCACATCCTGGCCATTCGAGCCTGCGTGAAGTACGAATATTTTCCCCGCAGCGATTCCGGCATCTCGATGTACTCGATCGCGGGCGGGAGATTCATCGCGCAGAAGACGGCATTCACAAGGTCTTTCCAGCTTCGCGCCTGTCCGGTTCCGCTCGAATACCGGCTTCAATCATATCCATCAGGCAATGCATCAGAAAGAGATGGCCTTCCTGAATGCGCGCGGTATCGTTGTGAGGGACGACCAGTGCGCAGTCGGAAAGCGCAAGCGCCAGGCCGCCGTCGCGGCCCAGGAACGACACGGAGACAACGCCGACCTCTCTGGCCGCCTGCAGGGCCGCAAGAATGTCGGGAGAACGGCCGCTGGTGGTGAATGCTACCAGAACGTCTCCCGGGCGGCCGAGTGCATGAACCTGTCTGGAGAAGATCTCTTCGAAACCAAAATCGTTGCCAATGCATGTGAGCAATGCCGCATCGGCGGCTAGGGTCACCGCGGCCAGCGGAGGCCGTGACTCCTTGTAGCGGCCGACAAGTTCACTGCTAAGATGCTGCGCTGCTGCGGCGCTGCCCCCGTTGCCGCACACGAGCAGTTTGCCGCCGCCGTTCAGAGCCGCAAGACATCGATCGGCGGCATCGCGCAGAGTCAGAGGCATATCGCGCAGCGACTCCATGACTCCGAGATGCTCACTCAGGCTCTCATCAACGCTGACCATAAATGGGCATCTCCAAGGCCAGAGGATTCTGAGCGTAGCCTTCAGGATTCATGGCAATCGATGGTGCGGCAAGCACGCGGAAGAATTCCTCGATTGATGCAGCAATCATGCGGCTCGCGAGCGATCTGCTCCAGCGCGCACGATACGCAGCGCCGGGCACACCACTGGCTTCTGACCTGCTTGTCTTTGATCCCAATGATGAAGGGAGAAGCCAGAATTCATTGCACCTGCGAATGCTTCGAAGCAAATGGAGCACTGTCATTCGGATTGATTATCCGGGTGCGATTCTGCCCTGTCAAATGTGCTGTTTGGCCTTGTTGCCTCAGAGTCTGCGCTGCGAGCGAAGCCCCGTCTCGTCAGTAGCTCCCTGGCAGGCAAGGGTGTGGCGTGGTTCAATGGTTTCATTAGTACCTTGCGCCAACCCTTCTCCGGAGAATGAGCACGTATGATGGCTGAAACCGAACCGACCCTCCTCTCGCCGTTGTCCCCATTCCGCATCGAGCCCCGATTCGTGGGCCGCGTGTGGGGCTACCAGGATCTTCGTCCGTGGTATGACCGGCGCGCGGAGGGCGAGCCGCTTGGAGAAGTCTGGCTGACCGGAGACGATTGCACCGTCGCCACCGGCCCCCATGCGGGTCAGTCGCTGGGCTCGCTCTTCGCCGCTGCGCCTGAGGCAATGCTGGGCGCCGCGGCGTCATCGCCCGGCTCGCCGCTGCTGGTCAAAATGATCTTTGCCCGCGAAAAGTTGAGCGTACAGGTACATCCCGACGACGCCATGGCGCAGAAATACGGCGAGCCGCGCGGAAAGACGGAGTGCTGGTATGCGCTGGCGGCTGAGCCCGGAGCGCAGGTCGCCGCTGGTCTGAAGCCTGGTGTGACTCTGGACCAGGTCAAGGCCGGCATCCACGAGGGCACGCTGGAGGAGAGCCTCAACGTGCTGCCCGTGTCCACCGGCGACATGATCTTTGTGGATGCGGGGACGGTTCACGCCATCTGGCCCGGCTCGATTCTGCTGGAGACGCAGCAGAACTGCGACCTCACTTATCGCATGTACGACTACGGCCGTCCGCGCGAACTGCACATCGACAAATCCCTTGAAGCCACGCGCCTCACAACCAACGCAGGCAAGGTTCAGCCCTCCGAACTTGCCGATCGGACTGTTCTGATCGATGTGGAGTATTTCCGCGTCGAGCGGCTGCCCGTCGCTGGCAGCCGGCTAGGTAAGACTCTGCCCAGTCGGGGCGAGCCGGCCCATGGATTGTGCTACTTGTTTGCCGCCGCCGGTGCAGGCCGCCTGATTGGGCCGGACTTCGACCCAATCGATCTGCCCATGTGGGGCATCGTCGCTATTCCCGCCAGTTCGCCTGCATTTGTGGTCCTGAACCTCGGGGGGCTTGACCTGATCCGCATCGCTCCCCGCTGGCCTAAGCAGCGAGCGTGGCGGCATGAGGCGGGGACGTTCTAACCGAAGCGCGGACGGCGTCTGATGGCGTGGACCGGCTCGCGGAGAATCGCCTGGATGTTCATGGAGTCACTTCCCTGCCTGCGATGAAGACGCGTGGACGTATGGGCGCGGCTATGAAGTAGGCAAGCTCGCGGTAGTCAGCGCATTCATGGATGAGCAGATCCGCTTGCTTGCCGGGTTCGAGCGAGCCGATTTCGGCGCCTAGGTTGAGACTGCAGGCGGCGTTGATGGTGGCTGCAGTAATCGCTTCGGCGGGCGTGAGCGCCATTTCGAGGCAGGCCAGCGACAGCATGAAGGGCATGGACGGAACGGGCGACGAGCCGGGGTTGAAGTCGGTGGCCAGCACAATGGCCAGCCCTGCATCAAGCATGGCGCGCGCGTGCGGATAGTGGGTCCGCCCGAGCGCAAAGACTGAGCCGGGAAGAAGCACCGGCTGCACGCCTGCTGTTCGCAATCCGACCAGAGTCTCGTCGGTCACGGTTTCCAGATGATCGGCGGTGACCGCGCCCAGTTCCGCCGCCAACGCCGCGCCGGTGCCGGCGCGGAACTGCTCAGCGTGGATGCGCAGGCCAAGGCCGTGGCGACGGGCCGCGGTGAGCACGGTGCGGCATTCGTCCACGGTGAAGGCGTGGTCGTCGCAGAAGGCGTCGCAGTAACGAGCCAGCTTTTGGGCGGCGACTTCGGGAATCAGCTCTTCCGCGACAAAGCGTACATACTCATCGCGGTGGCCGGCAAATTCCGGCGGAACAGTGTGCGCGGCCAGCAGCGTGGAGACGATGCGTGCGGGGCCTTCTTCGCCGAGGCGGCGCAGGATGCGCAGCATCTTCAACTCCGTCTCACGATCCAGCCCGTACCCCGACTTCCCCTCGATCGTCGTCGTCCCGGACCGCAGCATCCAGTCACGATGGTGGCGCGCAATGCCGAGCAGCTCATCCTCGGTCGCGGCGCGGGTGAGCGCGACGGTGCGCAGAATTCCGCCGCCGGCAGCGGCGATCTGCTGATAAGTAGCTCCGGCGATGCGCTGCTCGAACTCGGCGGCACGGTTGCCGGCAAAGACCAGGTGCGTGTGGGCGTCGACAAAGCCCGGCGTTACGCAGCGGCCTTCCGCATCGATAATCGTGCCGGCGTTCGCGATCTGCGCCCGAAGCTTCACGAAGGGACCGGCGGCGGCGATGCGGCCGTCTTCGATGAGCAGCGCCGCGCCTTCAACCAGCCCCAATTCCCGCAGCTCCTTTCCAACGCGCGGCCGCGACGCCCCGGCAAGCGTGACAAGCTGACCAATGTTGACGACCGCGAGCGTTGCGCCCACGGCTACTTCCCCGCCATAGGAATATGAATGCCGCGCTCACGCGCCGTTTGCTGCGCCAAATCGTACCCCGCATCCGCATGCCGCACCACGCCCAGACCAGGATCGTTGTTCAGCACACGCCGAATCTTCCCCGCC
>DATNHL010000172.1:0-9101 GCA_035604995.1 Occallatibacter sp.
GTGGACGAACTGATGGATGACATTCTGATTTCCATCGAAGACATTCGCAAATCTCCCGAGAAACTGAGTGGTTGCATCGCGCAGTCTGAGTTGCCCTTCTCTTTGTCTTAAACCATTGCGTTATTTATGCAGCAATCAATAGTGAGACAAATGTTCGGTTTCCTTCGAATCCGCTCTCCGCGTTTGCGGAGCGCAGCCCCAATGAAGGAGGCATAGGGGTCGGGTACGCGTAATCGCCGAACGTCAGCCAGGCGCATGCATTGGAACCCGTTGAATCTTATGTCGTCATCCACGAACCCCAGCAGGAAGAATCGTGGGCCAATATCCAACACGTAGCCTTGTGTTGAACCTGGCTCGAATGGGCTCCAGAATTTGACGAGCGTTTTGTCGTGCATGGCCTCAGTTAGGTGCGCTTCGCTTCTTCGTGTCATCCGTCCTGTACCTCAGTCTTCAGTTTGGCATGGCCATAGGCTTGAGCTCGCATTCCCAGCGCGCGACTACGGCGGCGGCCAGGCAGTTGCCGATGACGTTCATGGCGGTTCGTCCCATGTCCATCAGGGTGTCGACGCCGAGCAGCATCAGCACGGCCGTGGCGGGGATCTGGAAGGAGCTTGCTGTTGCCAGCAGAACGACCAGGACAGAGCGCGGGACGCCGGCTACGCCCTTGCTGGTGAGCGCGAGCGTGGCGAGCAGCACGATCTGCTGGCCCACGTTGAGATGGAGGCCGGCGGCCTGGGCGGCGAACAGGGCGGCCATGGAGAGATAGATGCTGGAGCCGGTCATGTTGAAGCTGTAGCCGGTGGGGATGACGAAGGAGACCATCCAGCGGGGGACGCCGACCTCTTCCATTCGCTCCATGGCCAGCGGCAGGGCGGCTTCAGACGACGTGGTGGCAAAGCCCAGCGCGGCTGGCTCGGCGACGGCGGCGGCAAAGCGGCCGATGGGGATGCGCGCGAAGAACAAGATTAGCGCTAGCACCACGAGGAAGATGGCCAGTGCCGCGTAGCACGTCACCAGCAGCTTGCCCAGTGGCAACAGCGTAGCCAGTCCCATGCTGCCTACGGTGTAAGCCAGCGCGGCTCCCGCGGCGATGGGCGCGACGACCATGATGATGCGGGTGAGGCGGAACATGGTTTCGGTGAGCGACTGGAGGACGGCGACCAGTGGGGCGCGTTTGGGCTCGGGCAGAGTGGCCAGCGCGGTGCCGAAGAGCAGCGCGAAGATGGCTACCTGGAGAATTTGATTTTCGGCCACGGCCTGGGCGATGTTTTCCGGAAAAATGTTGAGCAGAATCTGCTGCCAGCCTTGGGGATGGGCAGTGGGCGCGACGGCTTGCACTGCGGCGGGGAGCGTGACGCCGGCGCCGGCCTGGGTGAGGTCGATGGCGACGGCGCCGAGAATGAGGCCGAAGGTGGTGACGACCTCGAAGAAGACGATGGCCTTGATGGCCACACGGCCCACGCCGCGGAGTTCGTTGTGGCCGGCGCTGGCGCTGACCGACGACCAGATCTTTGCCTCGCTCAAGGACTGGGCACGACACGAGGGATTTCTGCTTTCACCTGAGGGCGCAGCGGCCACGGCGGCCTACGATCACCTGCTGGCGACGGGATTCCTGAATGCAGAGGACCGGGTGGTGCTGTTCAACACCGGCTCAGGCAACAAGTACACGGATGTGATTGCGGAGCGGCTCAAGCAGGAGGGGATTGGGTAGAGGCGGCCTGTCAGGAGTTTGAGCTGGGCGCCGAAGTGCCGGATGAGGAAGAGCTGGGCGCCGCGGCGGGTGCAGGCGTGGAAGCAGCGGGTGCGGCTGGCGCGTCAGTTTTGGCGGGGGCCTTGCTGTCGGCCGGGGCCGAGTCAGAGGCAGGTTCACTGCTCTTGGCGGCGTAGTCGTTCACATACCAGCCGGCGCCCTTGAAATGCAGCCGGGGCGCGGTCAGCGGACGCTCAAGCAGGCCGTGGCACTCCGGGCATTCCGTCTCCTGGTCGGCCGAGAAGTTCTGGATTTTTTCGAAACGATGGCCACACTGGATACAGCGATAGGCATAGAGCGGCAAGGTACAAGTCCCTCCGGGGAGAATTCACCCAATGCTTCCATTCTATCGGCAGGGCGGCAAATAAATCTGCAAAATGCCGTCCTGCCGTGAGGGTGCCGCTCAAGCCCGGCGCGAACTCAATGCACGGCCAGCAGCACCGATGCGGAGTGATTCTCCCATTCCAGCGTGAGCTTGCCGGTTGTGCCGCCCAGATCGGTGAGCGTGTACTTCAGGTTTTCAACCATGGCCATTGGCTTGCTCATGGTCATCTTCACGCGGCCCAGGTCCTTGGTCTTGTCGTAGACCGTGCCCCACTGGCCGGTCTGGGTGTTGACCGCGAGGACCCAGTTGTCGGGATCGGTAATGTCGACGTAGAGGGTATAGTCGCCCTTGGGGACGGCCAGGCCGCCGATGGTGATGTCACCGTCGGTGTGCAGCTTGGTGGCGCTATTGGCGCCCGCGCGCCACACCGGGTAGGTGGGGTCCTTGCCGATCTGGCCGTCCTTGGTGAAGAGATGGCCTTCGCGGCCCTTTACGCCGGGTGAGCTGTAGGTGATGGTGATGGCCTTGCCGGCGATGGTGGCCGTTTCGGTGGCGGGCGGGCTCTTGGGCGCGGGCTTGGGCGGGGGCGCCTGGGCGGCTAGAGTGGCGGCGACGGCGAGCAGGCTGGCATAGGCGAGAAGACGGTTCATGGCTGTGTTTCTCCTTTTGGGCGGAGTCCACCACTGAATAGGACGGCGCCGACGGGATGATTGTCGCACCGCCGGGCCGACAAGGGAAACTGGTGCTCTCAGGCTGTTATGATGCGGCGCAAGGAAGTGGCATGGCTGACGATTGGAAACAGGGTTCGCCGGGGCTCAGGTTTCGCGACGCGGTGAGGGAAGAAAGGCCGCTGCAGGTCGCCGGGGCCATCAACGCCTACACGGCGCGGCTGGCTGAGGCTACAGGGTTCAGGGCGCTCTATTTATCCGGCGGCGGGGTTGCGGCCAACTCGCTGGGCATGCCGGACTTGGGGCTAAGCACCATGGAAGATGTGCTGACCGATGTGCGGCGCATTACCGACGCAAGCGGTCTGCCGCTGCTTGTCGATATCGACACCGGCTGGGGCGGCGCGTTCAACATTGCGCGGACCATCCGGTCGATGATCAAGGCGGGCGCGGCGGCGGTGCACATGGAAGACCAGGTGGGCCAAAAGCGCTGCGGCCATCGGCCGGGCAAGGAGCTTGTGCCGGCAGGCGAGATGGTGGACCGCATCAAAGCGGCCGTTGACGCGCGCACCGACGAGCAGTTTGTGCTGATGGCCCGCACCGATGCGCTGGCCAACGAGGGGCTGGCCTCGGCGATCGAGCGAGCGCAGGCGTATGTGGCCGCCGGTGCGGACATGATCTTTGCCGAGGCGGTGACCGAGCTCAGGCAGTACACGGAGTTCCGCGCGGCGGTCGGCGTGCCCATTCTGGCCAACATTACGGAGTTTGGCCAGACGCCGTTATTTACCCGCGACGAGCTTGCGGCCGCCGGCGTCGACATCATCCTCTACTGCTGCGGGGCGTACCGGGCCATGAACGCAGCGGCGCTGAAGGTGTATGAGGCCATCCGCGCCGAGGGCACGCAGAAGAACGTTGTACCGCTGATGCAATCGCGCGCCGACCTTTACAAATATCTGGACTATCACGCGTATGAGAAGAAGCTGGATGAGCTGTTTGCGAGGGGCAAGGAGTAGGCGGGCTTCCCCATTTTCTCGGGCTTCATGTTCTTTGGAGGTCTTTCATGAGTGAAGAGTCGGTTCACTCCCCTGTACCGGCGTTCAAGCCGAAGAAGTCGGTGGCGCTGTCGGGCACACCGGCGGGCAATACGGCCATCTGCACGGTGGGCCACAGCGGCAACGACCTGCACTATCGCGGCTACGACATTCGCGACCTGGCCGCGCACTGCGAGTTTGAGGAAGTGGCGCACCTGCTGGTGCATGGCAAGCTGCCCAATGCGGCAGTGCTGGCTGCCTACAAGGCGAGCCTGCGGCCCCTGCGCAGCCTGCCTGCGGCGGTGAAGCAGGCGCTGGAGCTGCTGCCGCCCTCGACGCATCCCATGGACGTGTTGCGCACGGGCGTGTCGGTGCTGGGCTGCGTGCTGCCGGAAGGCGCGGCGCACGACGACCACGGCGCGCGGGCCATTGCCGACGCGCTGCTGGCGTCGCTGGGTTCGATGCTGCTCTACTGGCACCACTACGCGCGCAACGGACGGCGGATTGAGGTGGAGCGCTACGAGGACTCGATTGCGGCGCACTTTCTGCATCTGCTGCACGGGGAAGCGCCCAGCGAGGCGTGGACGCGGGCCATGCAGACCTCGCTGATTCTGTATGCGGAGCATGAGTACAACGCGTCGACATTTACGGCGCGCGTGATTGCAGGAACAGGCTCGGATCTGCACTCGGCGATTGCGGGGGCCATCGGCGCGCTCAAGGGGCCCAAGCACGGCGGGGCCAACGAAGTGGCGCTGGAGATCCAGCAACGGTACAGCTCGCCCGGTGAGGCCGAGGCCGATATTCGCCGCCGCGTGGCCGAGCGCGAGGTCATCATCGGCTTCGGCCATCCCGTCTACACCATCAGCGATCCGCGCAGCGACATGGTGAAGGAAGTGGCGCGAGAGCTGGCGATCTCGGCGGGCGACACGCTGCTGTTCGATGTGGCCGAGCGCATCGAGAACGTGATGAGCGACGCCAAGCGGATGTTTCCGAATCTCGACTGGTACTCGGCAGTTGCCTATCATCAGATGGGCATTCCCATCGATCTGTTTACGCCCTTGTTTGTGATTGCGCGGACGGCCGGCTGGTGCGCGCACGTGATCGAGCAGCGGCAGGACGGCAAGATCATCCGGCCGTCGGCTATCTATACGGGCCCGGAGAATTTGAAGTTCGTTCCGATTGAAGAACGAGAGTAGAAGGAGAACGCGTGTCGTCGCACATCAGCAATGAACGTCCGGCGCCGGACAAAGTCCTAACCAACATCGCCGACTACGCATTGAGCTACGAGATCTCGAGCGAGCTGGCCTACACCACCGCGCAGCATTGCCTGATTGACACGCTGGGCTGCGGACTTGAGGCGCTTGAATACCCAGCCTGCACCAAGCTGCTGGGGCCGATTGTGCCGGGAACAGTGGTTCCCAACGGCGCGCGCGTGCCGGGCACCAGCTACCAGCTCGATCCGGTGCAGGCGGCGTTCAACATCGGCGCCATGATTCGCTGGCTGGACTTCAACGACACCTGGCTGGCGGCCGAGTGGGGCCATCCCTCCGACAATCTTGGCGGCATTCTGGCCACGGCCGACTGGCTCTCCCGCGTGGCCATCGCGAACGGGAAGCAGCCCCTCAAGATGCGGCACGTGCTCACCGCGATGATTAAAGCCCACGAGATTCAGGGCTGCATCGCGCTGGAAAACTCCTTCAACAAGGTCGGCCTCGATCACGTGGTGTTGGTGAAGGTGGCATCAACCGCCGTGGTGAGCCAGTTGCTCGGCCTGAGCCGCGACCAGACCATCGCCGCGCTCTCGCTGGCGTGGGTGGATGGGCAGAGCCTGCGCACCTATCGCCACGCGCCCAACGCCGGCTCGCGCAAGAGCTGGGCGGCGGGCGACGCGACCAGCCGGGCGGTGCGTCTGGCGCTGATGGCGCAGGCCGGGGAGATGGGCTACCCCTCGGCGCTGACGGCGAAGACCTGGGGCTTCTACGACGTTTCGTTTCAAGGCCACGAGTTCAAATTTCAGCGGCCCTATGGCAGCTACGTGATGGAGAACGTGCTGTTCAAGATCAGTTTTCCCGCCGAGTTTCACGCGCAGACGGCGGTGGAAGCGGCCATGGCTGTGCGAGCGCAGCTCGACGACTTTGGCATGACAGCCGAGGACATTCGCAGCATCAAAATTCGCACGCACGAGGCCTGCCTGCGCATCATCGACAAGAAGGGTCCGCTCGCCAACCCCGCCGACCGCGACCATTGCGTGCAGTACATGATTGCCATTCCGCTCATCTTTGGCAGGCTGACGGCTGCGGATTACGAGGACTGGATCGCCACCGATCCACGTATCGATGCGCTGCGCGCGAAGATGGAGTGCGTCGAAGTGCCAGCCTTCACGCGCGACTACCACGACCCGGAGAAGCGGTCGATTGCCAATTCGCTGCGCGTGGAACTGAACGACGGCACGGTACTGGAGGAGACGGTCGAGTACCCCATCGGCCACCGCCGCCGGCGTGCGGAGGGGTTGCCGCTGCTGATCGAGAAGTTCAGGATAAACCTGCGCCGCCCCTACCCCGAGGACCGCCAGCAGGCAATCCTCGATGTCTCGCTCGACCGCAAACAGCTGGAATCGATGCCGGTGAATGAATACGTGGATTTATACGCGCCCTAACTCCGCCGCCGGAGAGAAACGCCTACCGTTGGACTGCGGGCTGCGCACAATTTTGTGATCAACGAGCGCTTGTCACAGCGCGAGTCAAGCCGGCCCTTCATACTGGTGGTACGAAATTGACTTGTGGAGGGCACCCCTGTGCCAATTCCTGTCCGCGCCTCTTTCGCAGTCCTTGCCTTCTTCATCGTGTCCTGCGCTGCGATGCTTGATGCCCAGCATCCGGGAAACAGCAACACCTATTACCAGCAACTGCGCGGCCTTCTGCCGGGCGGCGAAGTGATTCAGGTGAATAACCTGGAGTTGCGCCGGGATGCGGCCACCTTCACCTTCCGCCACGGCAGCTTCACCTTTTATGGCGAGGTGAACGGCAAGGTGACGGGTGCGGTGTTCAAAGGGGAAGGCCATCTTCACATCACGCCGCCAACCGCCGAGGAGCGCCACAATCTATCCGTTGTCATGCACACGGAGGAGTTCGACGAGGACTTCGACCAGATGGTGCTTCGCTTTACCGACGGGACCGCCGCGGAACTGCATAAAGGCTTGGGGGGCAAGGGGGATGCGGACTCCGGCTTGATCAAGGCGGCGCAGGAGTTCCAGAGCTTTGCGCGGCAGCATCTGCACGACAACTTCGATTTGCGCTTGCTGCAGGACGTTTTGAGCCCCGTTGCGGGCGGATACTTCATGGCTGCAATGCATGGGCATAAGGCCCCTCATCTGTTGTTCATCCTCGATCCGCAGGGCGCGGGGGACGTGGCGCCGGAAGAAGTGGAACTAATGAATTGGAACGACTGGGGCCCGAGCTTTCCGCTGGCGTTTCATCGCGCCGGCGAATATGTGAACGGCACGGCCAACGGCAACGAGCTCAACGCCTCTTACCGCATTCTGAGCGAAGGTCTGGATGTCTCGATCGAGAAGAATGGCTTTCTCAGCGGGATAGCCACCGTGGAGCTGCGAGCGGAGCAGGACAGCGTCGCGGTTGTCCCGCTTGATCTGTATCCCACGCTGCGCGTGAGCCGGGCTGAGACGGAGAAGGGCGACCCGCTGGATTTTGTGCAGGAGAAAAAGGAAGACGATCCGGACTTTGGAGTGGTGCTGGCCAAGACGCTCAAGAAGGGCGAGTCTGCAACCGTTCGCATTACCTATGCTGGGAAGGATGTGGTAAAGAACGAGGGCGGCGCGAACTACTATCCCGTCGCGCGCGAGAGCTGGTATCCCAATGCGTCCAGCGGGCTGGGCAACTACGCCACGTATCGCATGTCGTTCCATGTGCCCAAAGGCCTTCAGTTGATTGCCACAGGGACCAAGGAGAACGAAAGCACCGAGGGCAAGGTCACCACCACCGAGTGGAAGACAGATGTGCCGCTGGCGGTGGTGGGCTTCAACCTGGGAAGTTTCACCATGAAAGAGGCAAAGGTGGAGGGCAAGCTGGGCGACGACCTCACCATTGACGCATACGCCAACACTACACCTCCAGACGATATGGCGCAGATGCAGGGAGGCGTGTTGGGGACGCTGAGCACCACCTCGATGCTGGCGGGGCAACTGAGCCAGGGAGAGGTGGCAGCGCGGATTTACACGAACTACTTCGGTCCGCTGCCCTTTGCGCGGGTAGCGATCACGCAGCAATACGCATGCAACTACGGGCAAAGCTGGCCGATGCTGGTGTATCTGCCCATCTGCGGCTTTCTGGATACAACGCAGCAGCACTTCATGGGCCTGCATCCGGAAGATATGTACTGGAAGGTGGTCACTCCGCACGAGGTAGCTCACCAATGGTGGGGCCAGACGGTGGGCTTCCGCAGTTATCGCGACCAGTGGATGAGCGAAGGGTTTGCGAATACTTCGGCCGCCATTTTTCTGCAGCTCACGCGTCCCAAGCCGGACGAGTTTCGCGAGTTCTGGAAGCAGCAGCGGAAACTCATTACCGAAAAGAATGCGCAGGGCTTCCGTCCCATCGACGTGGGTCCGGTGACGATGGGATTCCGGCTCAGCACAGAAAAGACAGGATGGGATATCTATCAGAACCTGGTCTATCCCAAGGGCGCATATATTCTGCACATGATCCGGATGATGATGTGGTCGCCCAAGGAAGGTGACGGCAGATTCATGGACACCATGCACGACTTTCTCTCGACCTACCGCCTGCAGGCCGCAACCACTGAGGATTTTAAAGCCATGGTGGAAAAGCACATGAGCCAGCAGATGGACCTTGATCGAAACCACCGCATGGATTGGTTCTTCAGCCAGTATGTTTATGGAACGGACCTGCCCAACTATCACTTCGAAAGCGACGTAACTCAAAACGGAGATATAACGAGCCTGCACTACAAATTGACGCAATCGGGAGTTGGGGAAAGCTTCAAAATGCTGGTGCCCATCTATGTGGAAACGGCGGATGGGAAATTCCTTCGCCTTGGCTCCACAACCATCCACGGTTCCAAGACTGTCGACCAGACCTTGCAACTGCCCAAGTTCCCATCCCCGGTCAAGCGGGCGCTGATCGACTACAACTACGATGTACTGTCGACTGTGAACTAGGGCCTGTTAACACTTATAGGACGGCAGCGACGGGAGCGGATTTTTTCGAGGTCAAGGAGCGAGGAGCGCAATGTACTCGATGTACTTCAGCGACGAGGGACGCAGAGATCGGGAAAATCCGCCCCGTCCCTTCGGG
>DATNHL010000173.1:0-4725 GCA_035604995.1 Occallatibacter sp.
CGTAAGTCTTTTGTTGCAACTGTTTTTAACTCACTTTCCGCCACACTGGCGCGGCGGCGGTCTCCGGGTTGCCCGCCGCCAACAGTAACTGCGCCTGGTGCGCTTCCAGCCGCCGGGCCGGTTCCTTGCCACTCGGCCACCACACAAATCGCCCTTTCGACAGGCGTTTCTGCGCCAGCCAGAACCCTGCCCGTCATAGACTAAGATCCGGATCGAGGTCCCTCGCCGGCTGCGGAACACAAACAGGCCGCCAGAGAAGGGATCGGCCTGGAGTTTCTCCTGACACAACCGAGCCAGGGAATCGATGCCCTTCCTGCCATCCACTGCCTCGATCGCTACCAGGATGCGCATCTGCGGTGTGATCTGAATCACGCCGACTCCCACAACACCCGGCTGAGTCCGGCCAAATCAGGTGTTGTGTTCCCTTTCCACTGGATCCGCATCTTGCCGCGTGGCCCTTCCAACTCAATCGGGCACTCGGAAAGACCAATGGCCTGAGGCGGCACCAGTTCCAAAAACGCTGCCGGCGCCATCGTGGGCCGTGCCGGTCCAGGGCCGGCTTCCGCCATCCGCTTGAGTTTGCCGTACTCCAGGTGAAGGGCCCTGGCCGCGCGGAAAACCCCGTGCTCCCGAGCCGCCTTAGCGGCTGCCGCCCATAGCGCCTCTGGGATCGGCAAGCGGGCCTGGTGTCTTTTTCGCCAACGCTCGAAACGCCGGCTGATTCTCCGCATGCCGACTGGAATTTCTAACGGCCCTTTGGCAGCCATAGCCGGTCCTCCTTGCCCCTGTTGGGGCGTAAGACCGACGTTACCAATTACGGGCAGGTGGAGTCATGCAGGCTTACCGAAACCTCACGGAGTACTGCCCTCAAAAGCCATCAACAAGAACGGACCGGGTGACTGTGTCGCCCTCCTTTCCGCGGCGCAATGACCATCGGGATCGAGACCGCCGGTGTTACCGGATGGGGGAGAAGGGGAGTGGGCGGAGGATGGCGTTGGTGATGTTGCTGACGATCTCGGCGTCGCTCAGGCCGGGCTGGGCGCGGAGTTTCTGCCACTCCGGGTCGGCGCCGAAAGCGCGCCAGAGGCGATCGCGGGCGGCGAGGTCGTCGAAGGAAAGCATGTAGGTGAGGCTGGGCAGGTTGCGGCCGATGATGGACTGGCCGAAGAAGACCGGGGTCATGGCCAATCGGCGGAAGACGGCGATCTCGCCATCCTCGAACATCTTGATCTTGCGGCGCGAGGCCTTCTCGTTCACGGATTCGTAAGTGCGCAGCTCGAAGATGCGGGCCGCGCGTTGCGGGGTCGTGGGAGGCACTTCGAGCGCCGGCATGCCGTCAAAGGCGCGCAGGAGCGTGCTTTCCATGCGGACATAGGCGGGGTCGGAGATGTTGTTGTAGGCGTCCCAGCCTTTCGAGAATTCCTGATCGGCGGCGAAGCTGGCGTGGATGGTCTCGATGGCGGCGAAGGAGGGATATGTGGCCAGCGAGAGGATGTAGGGGCTGCGCTCGCCGATTACGGGGCTGAAGAAGCCGACCGGGCCCACTCCGTTACGCCGGGCCGCCGGGAGGAAGACGGCGTTCAGGTATTGCGTGGTGCGCTCGACCTGCGAGCCGGTGCGCATGTAGAACCATAGGAGGTGGAAGATCTGGTTCTTGGGCGGATCGGCGGGCGCGGCGGCGGCCAGTCCGGTGGTGGCGGTGGTGAGAAAATGGCGGCGTTGCATCTAGCCTTATCCTCCTACGAGCACGGTGGGCAGGCCCATGACGATCTTACCGCCGTGGGCGGTCGTGTCACCGATGCGCGCCTGGGGCAGTCCACAGGTCAAAACAGTGGTCGACGCTATGGCGATCACGTCCGGCGGACCGACACAGACCAACATGTCGGTGATGCGCGCGGCAGGCAGTCCGCCGATCAACACGGTGGGGGCGCAGGGCGCGATGATGGGTCCGCCCACGTGTGGAACCAGTACTGTTACCGCGGGGCAAACGTGCATATCGGTCATTCGAGCTGCCGGCATTCCCATGTTATTTTCCTTCCCACAACTTGATGCGCCGGGCGACGTCCACGCCCTGCGCGATGAAACTCCGGAACTTCTCGGGGGCTTCCCGGGGCTCGCCACCCATGGCGGCGAAGTTCACCGCGCCCGAAATGGCTTTGGCGGTGAGGTAATCGCCGGGCGGTACAACCGGGGCCTCGGGAGGCGCCAGGCTGCCGCTGCTGAAGAAAGCTCCCAGGCCGGCGCAACCCGCGGCGGTGCCGAACTGCGCATGCTCCGCGGCCGCATGAGCTGCACGGCGGTTCTCTTCGGTGGGCTGCGCGATCCATCTTTCGGTGGCTTCGAGCGCGGCCTTGATCTTGGGCGGAGGGTGCTCTCCGGCCGCGCGCCGCGCGCTGATCCAGCCCCACCAGACGGCTTCGCGCTTGGGCAATGCGTGGGCCAGGAAACGGACGGCATCCGGGTAGAGCTGCTGGTCCACCAGCGCAGCCACGAAGTCAGGCGGTTTCTGGTCCGGAAGCAGGAGGGCCATGGCGTCGGGCCCCAGCTCCGCTACCGCGCAGATGGCTGCGGTTTGGGAATTCGCCTGTTCCACCGTATCCATTTTAGTAGACCATTTCAGAAGGACCGTTGGCTGACGCGCGCGGCTCGGTTGGAAAAACACAAGCGTCCCGATGAGTCGGGACGCGGCAGGCAGGAGTGCCTGCGCCACGTCGTCGCAACGGTGTCTCACGAATGCGCATACTAGTTAATCATCACCACGCCGCCGTTCACGGTCAACATCGCGCTGCCTTTGATCGAGGTCATTATGGCACTCTCTGCCAACTGGACCTGCGCATTGATATTGATCATCATGGCGGAAAGGGTGATGCTGGTGGGGTCCATCACGATGCTGCTCTGGCCGCACTGGATCGTAATCTTGGTCACGGCCGTTGTGGTCTGCTGGTTGTTGATCTGTTCGGTGAGATTGTTTTCGACGGTCAGAGTATCGTCGCCGGGGGTCATGGCGGTCTTGCCGATGTGGGTGGTGCGGTTGCGTTCCACTTCCACAGTGAGGTCCCTTTCCGCGTGGACCAGGATTTCCTCTTGGCCCTTCTTGTCTTCGAAGCGGATCTCGTTGTAGTTTTCGGGGGTGCCGTTCTTGGTGCTGCGGCTCTTGATGCCGCTCTGCGTTTTGTAGTCCGGCAGTTTGTAGGGCGGCATCATGTCGACGTTATAGACGCTGCCCACGATGATGGGATGGTCGGGGTCGCCTTCCTCGAAGCTGACAATTACTTCCTGCCCGATGCGAGGAATGTGGATGGCTCCCCACTGTTTGCCCGCCCAGTGTGTGGCAACACGCAGCCAGCAGGAACTGTCCAGATCGTAATGTCCCTCGCGGTCCCAGTGGAACTGCACCTTCACGCGGCAGTACTTGTCGGGGAAGATCTCCTCGCCGGGGGGCCCCACGACGGTGGCGAGCTGGACGCCGCGCACCGAAGGGATGGGGGTGACGCGCTGCGGCCGGTAGGGCAGGGCGAAGGGAATGCAGGAGAACTGGTTGGTGTAACTGAACGACTCGGGGGTGACGATCCCGATGGGCAGGCGCGCCTGATGTTCCACGCTGGTCAAAACGAATTTGCCGTTATCGGAGAAGTGCTCGGAGAGGTCGAAGGTATGGCCGGCGGTGAACCCGGCGTGTGCGCCCTTCGACTCGATCAGGAGGGCTTCGGCCGCCTCCTGCTGCATGCGGACGCCCACGGTCCTGACGTTCTCGGTGAAGATCCACTGCAGATGGTCGGGCTGCTCGCCGGCTCCTTTATTGATGCCGTCGAAGTGGCGCGAGTACTCGCCTGGGAACTCGTAGATCTCCGTTCCGCCGCTGCCCGCGGTCAACTTATGGGAGTCAGTGCCGACCTGCACAGAGTCCATGATGGACTTGTCGGCGGGGAGGCCTTTGCCGGAATTGGTCAATTGGAAATGCTCGTCCCACAGAGTGCACTTGGAAGTCCGGATCTCCTGAGCCTTGTACCAGCCGTAGACCACGTCGTCTTCCGGGGTGTAGCCGAAGAACTCCTGGTACCTGACTTGGGGAGTGAAGGGGACTTCCGGGTGGGAGCCGGGCGTGTTACCCAGCACCAAGGTGTGACTGCCGGCGGAGTGCTTGAAGAAGTAGTAGATGCCCTCCTCCTCCATCATGCGGCTGGCGAAGCGGAAGTCACTCTCCTGGTATTGGACGCAGTATTCGCGCGGCTTAAAGTCCCCTTGAACCTCGTAGGAGACATCCAGGCCGGCCAGCACCTTCTTGATGATGTCGAGACTGCTCATCTGTTGGAAGATGCGGCTGCGCACGGTGCGGGTCAGCAACCAGAACTGGGGAGCAATCTCCAGACGGTACTGACGGAATTCCATATCGCGATTCCCCTGCGCCATCTTGCGCACGATGCCATTGATGTAACGTGTGTGACCGGCCTTGGTATCGATTTCCACCGTGACCGGCTTGCCCAGCAACTGATCGAATGAAACGGATGTCCCAACCTCGACGACTGTCTCCAACTGGAAGCGAAACAGCTCGGAGATGGCTTCGCGTCCTTGAAGCTCGGTCAGGAACATTACGTTTTCACCCAGGGGTGTGGTTAGTTTGATGGGGCGATCGGTCTGTTCGTATGGCATGGAATTCTCCTTAAAAGCGGGGGTTTGGGGTTAGGGGTTGGGGGTCGGGGGTCGGGGAGTTGTAGACGAATGCGC
>DATNHL010000174.1:0-14553 GCA_035604995.1 Occallatibacter sp.
CTACGACATCTACAAGCCGCTGATCAACAAGAAAGGGTCCGACAGCCACTATGTGCTTGTGGGCCGGCTATCGATTCTGATAGGCGTGGCAATCTCCATCGGCGCCGGCTATCTGGTGCAGCATGCGCACGGCATCATGGACTATGTGCAGGCGCTGTTCAGCTTCTTCATCGCGCCTCTGCTGGGCGCCATTCTCATGGGCATGTTCTGGAAGCGGGCCACCGCTCCCGCCGGCTTCCTTGGCCTGCTCTTCGGCATTGTCACTTCGGTGAGCTTGTTTGTGTGGGTGAAGATGAACCCGGCGGCGCTGCACACGGTGGCGCTCTCGCCCGATGCCCAGCCCATGGCCGAGAACCTTTACCGCGCGCTGTGGGCATTCCTGACCACCGTCATCATCATCTTTTTGGTCAGTCTGGTCACCAAGGCGAGGCCGGTTGCTGAACTGGATGGGCTGGTGTATGGCGCCACGATCCTGCCCAAGGAAGACCCGGTTCCGTTCTACAAGAACGAGTACATGTGGGCGATTCTGGTGGTGGTCCTATTCGCGGTACTCAACATCCTGTTCTGGTAACGAGAGAGAAGAAAGGGCAGAGACATATGCATGGTTCTGGAATTCCCATCTGGTTCTTCATCGGGGTTCTGTTGTTGATCTATGGCGTGATGATCTTCGGCTACGGCATCTATCAGTTGGCGACGGGGAGTTATCCGCCGCTTGTGGAGTTGACCAATCTGCACACGCCCATCTGGTGGGGCGGCGTTCTGGCGCTGCTCGGGGTGTTTTACGTGGTCAAGTTCCGCCCCGGCCGCGCCAAGTAAGGGTCCAGAGCGAATCGCGGAGTTTGGTTGTAAAGTCAGCGCGCCACGCCGTCCAGGCGCGAGGAGCAGTTGAAAACGCTTCCTGCGGCAGGAGTCCCGGAACAAAGACGGTTTGTTCGGGTTCCACGCAGGCGCATTGAAGCCGCAGACGCGGCAAGGATTGAAGGAGTTGAAGACATGGCAGAGAAACGAGTAATGACTTTTGGAATTGTCGTGGGCAATCGCGGCTTTTTCCCTGACCACCTGGCCAAGACCGGCCGCGAAGAAATCATTTCGGTACTGGAAGCAGCGGGAGCACGGGCCGTGGTGCTGGGCCCGGAAGATTCGAAGCACGGCGCGGTTGAAACCTACGGCGAGTCGAAGAAATGCGCGGAGCTTTTCAAGAAGCACGCGGAAGAGATTGACGGCATCATCATTACTTTGCCCAACTTCGGTGAAGAGCGCGGTATTGTGGACGCGATCCGGCTGTCGGGGCTGAAGGTTCCGGTGCTGGTGCAGGCGACACCAGATCGATCCGACGCCATGACCATCGCCACGCGCCGCGACAGTTTTTGCGGCAAGATGAGTGCTTGTAACAACCTGATGCAGTACGGCATCCCGTATTCGCTGACGACTCTGCATACAGAGAGCTTGAACTCGGCCGAGTTTGCAGCGGATCTGGAGTGGTTTTCGCAAGTCTGCCGAATCGCAAAGGGGCTGAAGAATCTGCGCATCGGCGCCATTGGCGCGCGTCCCACGGCGTTCAACACGGTGCGCTACTCGGAGCGCATCTTCGAAACCAGCGGCATCACCATTGAGACAATTGACCTGTCGGAAATCTTCGGCCGCATCAACAAGATGAAGGACACGGACGATGCCGCGCAGGCCAAGCTTGCGGCCATCAAGAGCTATGTCTCGACGCATGGGATCGCCGATGCCGCGCTTATGAAGATGGCCAAGCTGGGCGCTGTAATCGACGGTTGGATGAAGCAGGCCAACGTCACCGTCAGCGCTGTGCAGTGCTGGACCTCGATGGAAGAGTTCTTCGGCGTGGTGCCGTGCACCATCATGAGCATGATGAGCAACAACCTGATTCCATCGGCTTGCGAAGTGGATGTGCCCGGTACGCTGAGCATGTATATGCTGGCGCTGGCGAGCGGCACGCCCTCGGCGCTGCTGGACTGGAACAACAACTACGGCAACCATCCCGACAAGTGCGTGTGCTTCCACTGCTCCAACCTGCCCAAGCACTTCTTCAAGGATGTGCGGATGGACTACCAGGAGATCATTGCGGGCACAGTAGGCAAGGAGAACACCTTCGGCACCTGCGTAGGGCGCGTGAAGGCCGGCGCCATGACCTACGCGCGCTACTCGACCGACGACCGGCGCGGCGTGGTGCGCGGCTACACGGGCGCGGGCAAGTTCACCGACGATTCGCTCGAGACGTTCGGCGGCGCGGGCGTGGCGGAGATTCCGCAACTGCAGAAGCTGCTGAAGTACATCTGCCGCGAGGGCTTCGAGCACCACGTTGCGGCCAACTTCAGCGATGTCTCGAAGGCCATTCACGAGGCCGCGCGCTACATGGGCTGGGAGAGCCATTACCATCCGGCGCTGGAAGACTGAGAAAAACAGGGGTCAGGGATCAGAATCCAGCCGCCCCCGAAGCCAAATGACCCTGCGGCAAGCTGCCCGGTTCCTGACCCCTGACCCCTGCATTCAAGAGGAAACGCAATCATGAGCAAGAGAATCAGCAAGAGCCTGGTGGTGAACGGCGCGACGCTTGTGACCGAAGCCGCGTGGAATGCGGAGCTGGACGCCAAGCACGAGCAGTTGGTGGAGTGGCTGAAGGCGCAGGGTCTGGCGGGTGTTCTCATCCGGCGCAATGAAAACGTGGCGTGGGTGACCGGCGGCGCGGTGGAATTGCGTGTGCTTACGCCGGGCGAGACGGGCGTGGCTTCGCTGCTGGTGACAGCCGCGGGCAAGCGCTACTACTTCACCACGGAGAATGAAGCGCCGCGCCTCAACGACGAGGAGTTTGGCGCGCTGGACTTTGAGCCAGTCTTGTTTCCCTGGTGGGCGGACGACACGGCCGCAGCCGCTGGGAGGCTTGCAGGCGGACCGCTCGGCTCGGACACGCCGGGCGTTGGATCGACCGTGAATCTTGCTCCGCTGCGCGAGGCGCTCGCCGAGAGCGAGATTGCGCGCTATCGCTGGCTGGGCGAGGAGACCGCGGCGGCCACGGTGGAAGCACTCAACGAGGTTGAACCCGGACTGAGCGAGTATGACCTGGAGGCGATCACGGCCGGCGGATTGCTGCGGCGCGGGATTCTGCCCTCGGTCGCGCTCTATGCCGTGGATGAGCGGATCTTCAACTACAAGCACGCCGTGCCACGCGGGCGCCGGCTGAAGCAGTACGGGATGTTGAACCTCTGTGCGCGGAAGTGGGGGCTGGCGATTTCGATTACGCGGTTCATTCACTTCGGCGCGCTGCCGGAGGAGCTTGCGGCGCGCTTCAATTCGGCTGCGAAGGTGAACGCCTCACTGCTCAATGCAAGCCGAGTGGGCGCGACTTCCGCTGAGCTGTTCAAAGTGGCGCAGGCGGCTTATGCAGTCGAGGGATTCCCGGGCGAAGAGCGTTTCCATCACCAGGGCGGCGCGACCGGCTACGGCGAACGTGAATGGGTGGCAACGCCGGAAGGAACAGCGGTAGTGGTCAACAACCAGGCCTTCGCATGGAACCCGAGCATTCGCGGCGGCAAGGTGGAGGACACCGTGATTCTGCGCGATGGCGCCATCGAAAACCTGACCGCAACGCCGGAACTGCCGGTGCTCACGGAAGCCATTGTGGAAGGCAGCACCTATGCGGCGGCCGGGGTGCTGGTGAAGTAAAGCAGAGATCAGAGATCAGAGATCAGGGCCAGTCGACGGAGTATACCGCAAGGATGCGATAAGGTCCGGGCTCACACTTGACGAATTTTCCAGCGGTGAGACTTGTTTCCGCCCCGCTAAAAGAATCGAAGAGGCAATGCGAGTTTGTCGGAAGATCGTCCGCCAAACCATTGCACGAAAGTGGGGAATGACCTGGCGAGTGGCCTGTCTGCATAGTCACCACATCGAATCCTTTTAGGTCTTTGTTTAATGGCGGGACAATGTTGGTTTGAAACGATGTATCGGGTGAGAATGATCGCCAGACCTCGCCTGTGAACTCTTGTTCAAATGCCTCATAGTAAAAAAGAGACGTTCCCTGAAGGTCATGGAATTTTCCTTTGCAATAGCTCGAATAATTTCAGGCGAGTCGAATAGCCAGTAGCCGTTGTGTTTCCAGAATTGAATGTAATCTTCGACGAAGTGCTCGGAAATGCAACCGCATTCGGAATAGATGTCAACGACGTTGGGCGCTTTGAACCATTCTTCTGGTCTACTACAGATATGCATCGCCATGTAGCCGACGGGAATCATTTCGGCCTCTTTCTATCCCAGGTCAGAACCTGATCTCTGATCTCTGATCCCTGACCCCTGTTCCCGCGGTTGCAACGTGAGGCGAGCGGTGAGGACGACGAGCGAGGCCCAGAGCGTGTCGGCGGCGAGCAGGTGGGCTACCTGGAGCCAGAGCGGGGCAAGCAACACAACGTCGAGAACGCCGAGTGTATAGACAACGGCGAGCAGCAACAGGACCAGCGCGGACAGGCGGCGATTGTCCCAGTGGGCTCTGTGCTGCGCGGCGCGGACAAGCAACCAGATGAGAAAGATGCTGGCGAAAAAGGCCACGGTGGGGTGCATCCAGCGCCAGCGCACCAGCCAACCGCTGGTGGCGGAGAAGTCCAGCGCCAGCGCCAGTCCCAGCGAGGACGCGGGGAAGAGCGTGTCACCAAGGGCGGCGAGCGACCCGGTGATGCCCACGACCATGACCACGAAGACGGCAGCCACTGCGCCGAAGGGCGCAACCAGCCGCACGCTGCCGCGCAGAAAGCCCTTGCGCCGGCTGAGCAGGTGCGCAGTTAGCGTGAGGGCAGCCAGAAGCAGCAGCGTGTTGGCCAGATGGAGCGCCAAGAACACAGGACGCAGAGGAGACTGGCTCTGCGCCGTGTAGCCAAGCTTGACGAGCAGAGCGCCGAGCACCGCTTCAAGCAGAGTGAAGACCACCGAGGCAACGGCCGCGGCGCGCGCAAGATGGCCGCGGACAGTGCCGGCGAAGGTCCACGCGAGCAGGGCCACTACGGAGATGAGCGAGAGGCCGCTGGTAATGCGGTGGGTGAACTCGATCACGGTGTCGACACGCGGCGAATGCTGCATGACCGTGCCGTTGCACAACGGCCAGTGTGCGCCGCAGCCGGCGCCGGAGCCGGTGGCGCGCACCAGCGTGCCCCACAGGATGACGGCGATGAAGTAAGCCAGCACGCCCCAGGCAAAGCGGCGCAGCGCGGGCGACGGAAGGCGCTTGGAATCGATGGAGACGGCAGCAGTGGGCATGAAGGAAGACTCCGAATGGAACCCACTAGTGTAGAACATGCGCCGGTTTTTACGCGCTATTGTTGGATTGCTTGGCCGAATCCGATTTCAGCAGCCAACGATAGCGGTCAATTCACCTTACTCCGCCATCAGCCGAACGACGTGGTTGACAATGATCAGATCTTCGGCCGGCGGGATGACGCGGACGGTGACCGCCGAATTCTCGGCGGAGATTACTGCTTCGCCGCGGACATTGTTGCGGACCGGATCGACTACGATTCCGAGAGCGCCGAGGCCGGCGCAGATTTCGGCGCGGCTGGCAATGTCGTTCTCGCCGATGCCGCCGGTGAAGACGAGCATGTCGAGGCCGTTGAGTTCGGCCATGTAGCCGCCGATCCACTTGGCAATGGTCCAGGTGAACTTGTCCACGGCTAGGCGGGCCTTTGCGTTGCCGGCTTTGATGGCGTCGCGCAGGTCGCGCATGTCGTTGGAGAGCTCGCTGACGCCGAGCAGGCCGGCCTTCTTGCTGGCGACTACTTCGAGCTGATCGGCAGCTTCGTCGGCGCTCTTGGCGGTCGCGGCAATCTTCCGCAGGATGAAGAGGAGCACGCCGGGATCGATGTCACCGGTGCGGGTGCCGCTGATGATGCCGCCGGTTGGCGTCAAACCCATGGACGTGTCGAGACACTGGCCGTTGCGGATGGCAGAGATGGAAGCGCCGTTGCCGAGGTGCGCGACGATGAGCTTCTCCGGCACGTTGGGTTCGAGCTGGTAGACGATCGACTCGTAGGAGATGCCGTGATAGCCGTAGCGGCGCACGCCCATGTCGGCGTACTGCGCGGGGATGGGCATGTGGGTGACCACTTCCGGCATGGTGCGGTGGAAGTAGGTGTCGAGGATGGCGAAGTTGGGCGTGCCGGGGAACAGGCGCAGCGACTCGCGCATGATGTAGACGGCGATAGGTGTGTGCAGCGGCGCAAAGTCGGAGTAGCTCTCGATTTCGTCGATGAGTGCGGGCGTGATGATCTGGTTGTTTCTCACGGTGGGTCCGCCGCAGACCACGCGATGGCCGATGGCTGCCGGGGCGGGGAATTGGCCTGAGTGGAGCGCATCGGCGACCAGCTTGAATGCAACAGCGCGGTTGGGCAGGGCGGGCGCCTGATCGACAAGCTTGTTGCCGTCGGCGTCCTTGATCCAGAACTTGCCCAGATCTGTGCCGATGCCGTCGACTGCGCCCTCGTTGAGCTTGCGCCGTTCGCCGTCGCCCGCTTCGTAGACAGAAAACTTGATGGAAGAAGAACCGCTATTCAGAACGAGTACGGGCAAGGACGGCATCGAGAAGAACCTCTGTGGGTTGGGCTGAGCTAGCGAGTCAGGCTTAGCAGCGCGTCGCGCTTGAATGCGGAGTTGGCGGAGTTTGCAATAACTAACTCTGTGGCCAGCGCCAGTTTTTGATTTCGGGCAGGTCGTCGCCGTTTTCCGATACATACAGGCGATGACGTTGAATGGCTTCGGAGTACCATTGCTCGGTTGCGGCGGTTTGCGGCTTGAGCCTGGGTACGCGCTTGATGGCGTCGAGCGCCAGTTGGAAGCGGTCGATGTTATTGAGCACGCACATGTCGAAGGGCGTTGTCGTTGTGCCCTCTTCCTTGTAGCCGCGCACGTGGATGTTGTCGTGGTTGTGCCGGCGATAGGTGAGCCGGTGAATGAGCCATGGATAGCCGTGGAAGGCAAAGACCACGGGAACGCCGACGGGGAAGAGCTGGTCGAAGTCCTCGTCGGGCAGGCCGTGGGGATGCTCGGAGGTGGGCTGCAGGGCCATGAGGTCCACCACGTTGACTACGCGAATGCGCAGGTCGGGAACGCGCTGGCGTATCAGGCAGACAGCGGCCAGTGCTTCGAGAGTGGGCACGTCTCCGCAGCAGGTCATGACCACTTCCGGATCATTGTCGGACGCCCACTGCCAGATGCCGAGTCCCGTGGTGCAGTGCGCGATGGCTTCTTCAACGGTGAGCCACTGCGGTGCGGGCTGCTTGCCGGCGACGATGAGGTTGATGTAGTGCTTGCTGCGCAGGCAGTGGTCGGCGACGGAGAGGAGGGTGTTGGCGTCGGGCGGCAGATAGATGCGCACCACGTCGGCCTTCTTGTTGAGCAGGTGGTCGATGAAGCCGGGGTCCTGGTGCGAGAAGCCGTTGTGATCCTGGCGCCAGACCAGCGAGCTGAGCAGGTAGTTGAGGCTGGCGATCGGCTTGCGCCATGGGATCTGGCGCGTGGTCTTCAGCCACTTGGCGTGCTGGTTGGCCATCGAGTCGATGATGTGGATGAAGGCTTCGTAGCAGGAGAAGAAGCCGTGGCGCCCAGTGAGCAGGTAGCCCTCGAGCCAGCCCTGGCACATGTGTTCGCTGAGCACTTCCATCACGCGGCCGGTCTGCGAAAGGTCTTCATCGACAGGGAGCGTTTCCGCCATCCAGGTTTTTCCGGTTCCGGTAATCACGTCGCCAAGGCGGTTGGAGGCCGTTTCATCAGGCCCGAAGACGCGGAAGTTCTTCTCGTTTTGGTTGAGCTGCATGACGCCGTGGAGAAAGCGGCCCAGGATGCGCGTGGATTCGGCATCGATGGCTCCGCGGCCCGCAATCTTGACCGCGAAGTCGCGGAAGTTGGGCATCTTGAGCGGCTGCAGCAACAGGCCCCCGTTGGCGTGGGCGTTCATGCCCATGCGCAAGCGGCCCTTGGGCGCGATTTCGGCGAGCTCTTCGCGGAATTTGCCCTTCCCGTCGAAGAGTTCCGCCGGCTTGTAGCTCAGCATCCATTCTTCCAGCTGGCGCAGGTGCTCGGGCTTCTCGAAGATCTCGGAAAGCGGAACCTGGTGGGCGCGCCAGGTGTTCTCGACCGGCTTGCCGTCGACGAATTTGGGGCCGGTCCAGCCCTTGGGCGTCCGCAGGATGAGCATAGGCCAGGCGGGGCGGGCTGTTGATCCTTCTTCACGCGCTGCCTTTTGGATGGCGGCGATGCGGTCGAGCATGGTGTCGAAGACCTGCGCGGCCTGCTGGTGCATCACGGCGGGATCATCACCTTCGAGTGTGAAAGGCTCGTAGCCATAGCCTCGCATCAGGTTTTCCAGCTCGGCGTGGGGAATGCGCGAGAGGATGGTGGGGTTGGCGATCTTGTAGCCGTTGAGGTGAAGGATGGGCAGTACCGCGCCGTCGGTGGTGGGGTTGAGGAACTTGTTGGAGTGCCAGCTGGTGGCGAGCGGGCCGGTCTCGGCCTCGCCGTCGCCCACAACGCAGGCCACGATCAGGTCAGGGTTATCAAAGGCTGCTCCGTAGGCGTGAACCAGCGAGTAGCCCAACTCGCCGCCCTCGTGGATGGAGCCGGGCGTCTCCGGGGCCACATGGCTGGGAATGCCGTAAGGCCAGCTGAACTGGCGGAAGAGGCGCTTGATGCCGTCGCGGTTCTGCTCAATGTGCGGATAGATCTCGGAGTAGGAGCCTTCAAGGTACGTGTTGGCGACGAGGCCGGGTCCGCCGTGACCGGGGCCGATGATGTAAAGCATGTTCAGGCCGCGCTCGCGGATCAGGCGATTCCAGTGCACGTAGAGGAAGTTGAGGCCCGGCGTGGTACCCCAGTGGCCAAGCAGGCGCGGCTTCACGTCGTCGAGGGTCAACGGGCGCTCAAGGAGGGGATTATCTTTCAGGTAAATTTGGCCGACGGACAGATAGTTGGCGGCGCGCCAGTATGCGTCCATTTTGGCCAGTAGTTCCGGGCTCAGGGGGCCATTGCTTGCTGGTTGTTCGCTCACATTGCACCTCGCATTTTGGATTCGCTTGCCCGAGTCAAGGCTAGCAGCTAAACATTACAGTCATGGGTGATTCGTGTCACACGGAGGTGATACGGCAGCCCATCTTATGAGGTGGGCAAGGCTTATCTTCATTGGATGCGCAATGGCGTGTGCAACGATGAGCTGTAACGATCTTGACAGGTACCGCAATTCCGGGGTTCAATCGGTTGCTGGTGGCGAAGGCCTGGGCGTGTGCAGCTAGATGCCCAACAATTGGCGGGGAAGGCAGGCGGAGCGATGAATACTCTGCTTTGGATTGCGCAGATCATTCTGGCGGGCGTTTTTCTTTTTACGGGATTCTCGAAGGTTTTTGCATACGAACGGGTGGTGAAAGCGGTGGAGGCTCGTTCCAAGGCGGGCCGGATCGGCATGTCGCGCGGGCAGGCCGTGCTTGTGGGCCTGGTTGAGATTGCGGGCGCCGCGGGAGTGCTGGTGCCGGTGGATGTCTGGCCGCCCTACGTCTTCCTGAGGCTGGCCTGTGCCGGACTGGGGCTGCTGATGGTGGCTGCGGGCATCTATCACATTCGCAGGCAGGAGTCGGCCGCGCCCAGCGTGGCGCTGTTTCTGCTGGCGCTGTTTGTGATTGTGGGGCGCTGGCCGTGGTAGGTGCTGCAGCTTGCAAGTGCGGGCCGCCGGTCAAAAATAGCGTTTCAGCTTGAGAATGCGCGACTCGAAGCCGTACCACAGCGCGGTGGCAAACGCGGTGGAAGCGGCCAGCCGCAAGGCCACCACGCTCAGGTTGCCGGCCACGCCGTAGCGGTCCATGCGGGCATCGAACCATCCGAAGTAGATGAAGACCGTGATGTGAATCATGTAAAGGCCGTAGCTGATGCGGCCATAGAAGGCCAGCGGCCCACTGCGCAGCGCGGCGTTGACGGGCGAGCGCGCGCCGGTGGAGGCGATCAGGGCCAGCACCGCTCCGGCAAAGCCAACCGCGAGCGCGGAATCGAGAAAAGCGGTGCCTCCGGCGATGGTGGCCGTTGCCCAGAAGCCCGCCACCATTCCGCCCAGGCCCATCCAAAGCCAGATGCGGCGGCTCAGCGCAAGGGTGTGGATACCGAGCGCCAGCAGGCTGCCCCAGGCGATGCCGTCGAGGTGAATTAGCGTGTGCGTGGGCGTGAGCCAGGCGTGATGCCCGAGGCGCAACAGCGGCGAACCCACCAGCGCGCAGAGCAGGACGGCGGACAGCATCCAGGGCTTGCGCAAAAAGCGCACCAGCGGCGCCCATAGAAAGTAATACTGCTCCTCGATGGCCAGCGCCCAGGTTGGACCGATGGCCGGGGGCAGCGTGAGATGGAAGAGATTCTGCACCAGAAAAATGTACGCCAGCCAGGGCGCGGTCTTGATGGCGTCCATCACGCCGGGGCCGACGAACCAGGGAGCGTTGAGGTAAACCACCACCAGCAGCAGGATGTAGACCGGCCAGATACGCAGCGCCCGGCGCGCATGGAAGTTATGGAAAAAGCGCGGCTTGTCCCGCGTCACCAGCAGAATGGACGTGATCAGAAATCCGCTGAGAACAAAGAACAGAATCACCCCCGCCCATCCCCACAGCGAGGCGTAATCGATCCATGTACCCTCCAGCCGTGGATGGCAGTGATAGAGGACCACCCACAGAATCGCCAGGCCGCGGAGGCCGTCGAGTTCCGGCAGGTAAGTGGGAAGCCAGGTTGGGCGTTGGATGGGCAAGTTAGCGGGTCAGCGTTGTTAGCGGAGTTAGCGAACAGGTCCCCTTGCAGGGACCTGTTCTGTTAGCGGAGTTGGCGGAGTTAGCGGATGCGAAGACTGCTATCCGGCGGCTAGCTCCTTGGCGCGTTGCGTGGCGCGCATGACGGCTTTGATCAGAGTTACACGCAGGCCGCCTTCCTCGAGTTCGAGAATGCCGTCGATGGTGCAGCCGGCGGGGGTGGTCACGGCGTCCTTGAGCAGCGCGGGATGGTAGCCGGTTTCAAGCACCATCTTGGCGGCGCCGAAGGTGGTTTGCGCGGCCAGTTGCGTGGCCGTGTCGCGGGGCAGGCCTACCTTGACGCCGGCTTCGGCCAGGGCCTCGATGATGATGTAGATGTAGGCCGGGCCGCTGGCGGAGAGGCCGGTGACGGCGTCCATGTGCTTCTCGTCGACAACCACGGTGCGGCCCACGGTCTCAAAAATTCGTTCAGCCAGTTCCATCTGCTGCGCGGTGACAAAGCGGCCGCGGCACAGGCCCGCAGCGCCTGCACCGAGAGCCGAGGGCGTATTGGGCATGGCGCGGATCACCCCGATCTCCAGTCCCGCGGCTTCCTCAATCGAGCGGGTCTTGACCGAGGCCGCGAAGGAGACCAGCGTCTTGGCAGTCGTAAGCGCCGGGCGAATCTCTGCGATCAGGTCCGGCACCTGGAGGGGCTTGACGCCGATCAGGATGAGGTCGGCCTGGCGCGCGGCTTCAAGGTTGTTGGTGCTCACGTCTACGCCCCACTGGGTGCTGAGGGCGATGGCGCGCTCCGAATGACCGACAGTGGCGTGAATCTGGTCGGGAGCGAACAGGTTCTGCTTCAGGAAAGCCTGGAGCAGGATGCCGCCCATCTTGCCGGCGCCCAGGATGGCTACGTGAAGGTTGGGCAGTTGCGCAGGTACTTCGGTGGCCTCAACGGCTATCTCCGCCATTCTTCCCTCTTTTTCGATGAGTTTTGTACGAATGATAAGAATACTCGCACAGGCTCGCGAGTGTCGCGATTTGCCGAAGGCCGGCTTCCGGGACCGCTTCAAGGCTGGCGGCAAAGCTCCTTCGTTTTCGGTGCAGAATATCCGACTCTGCCGTTCCCGGGTGCTCGTAAGTCCTTTGTTTCTTCAATGGGACCGGAGTTTAAGAAAATAAGTCGTTTATTTTCTTGAACATAGGTGCAATTTGGGGGTCATTTTTTGCATAACATGCTTGTTTTCATCGGGATGGGACGAAAGGCCGGATTTTCGATGGAGAGAATGAAGGGCGAAGATGATGCCATCCGGCGGCGCCACGGGGCTCCATCGCTCATCCATTCCAGATCCATTGTGCGCCGGGAGAGCGCAATTATCTGCAAAAGGCAGCTGTTAGCTTCTAGCTCTCAGCTTTCAGTTCTCAGCTTCCTCGGATCTGTTGGGGCACAAACCCCTCCGTCCACCTGCGGTGGGGCTGATGGCGCTTGCGCGGCACCTGCGGTACGGCGGACGGCGCTCGCGCGCCAGTAGGCTCGTGGTCTCCCACCCTTGCGCCAGAAAAAAGGCGCAAGGATGGGGCACGGCCACAAGGCCTGTACGTGTTGCCGAAAGGCCGTTTTGGGTTCGTGGTTTCCCACCCCAGCGACAAAAGACAAGAACGTCGCGAGGATGGGGCACGGGCGGCGCAATCGGAGCGGAGTTATTTTTGAGCCGCGGCTTTCTGCGCCGCGATCCAGGTGTCGATGCGGTCGCTCAGCACGTCGAGCGGGAGGGCGCCGGAGTCGAGCACCTGGTCGTGGAAGGCGCGGAGGTCGAACTTGTCGCCGAGAGCCTTTTTGGCGCGGTCGCGCAGCTCTAAGATCTTGAGCTGTCCGACCTTGTAGGCCAGTGCCTGGCTGGGCCAGGCGATGTAGCGGTCCACCTCGGCCTGGATGCTGGTGTCGTCGATGTTGGAGTGGTCGTGGAAGTACTGGACCATCTGCTCGCGGGTCCAGTGTTGGGAGTGGACGCCGGTGTCGACGACGAGGCGAATTGCCCGCCAGATGTCGTCTTCCAGGCGCCCGTAGTCGGAGTAGGGGTCCTGGTAGAGGCCCACGTCCTTGCCCAGGCGCTCGGAGTAGAGGCCCCAGCCTTCGACGTAGGCGGTGTAGCCCTGGTACTTGCGGAAGGTGGGAATGTCCTGCAACTCCTGGGCTATCGAGATCTGCAGGTGATGGCCGGGAAGGCCCTCGTGATAGGCGATGTCTTCGACGCTGTAGAGATTGCGATCGGTGGCGTTGTAGGTGTTGATGAACAGACGCCCCGGGCGGCTGCCGTCGGGAGAGCCGCCTTCGTAGTAAGCAGGCGCCGAGGTTTTCTCAAGGTAATCGGGAACCGGGACCACTTCGAACTTTGCCTTGGGCAGGGTGCCGAAGAGCTGGGGAAGGCGAGCCTGCATGGGGCCGAGATAGACGCGATAGGTGTCCAGCAGGGCTTCGCGCGAAGCGGGCTTGAGCTTTGGATTGGCCTTGAGGCTGGCGCGGAAGCTGGCAAGGTCGCTGAAGCCGAGCTTCTGCGCAATGGTCAGCATCTCGGCTTCGTCTTTTTTGACTTCGTCGAGGCCGATCTGGTGAATCTGGTCCGCGGTCAGGTCCGTGGTGGTGGTGCGCTGGATGAGGAACTGGTAGTACTTCGCTCCATCGGGAAGGGAAGAGATGCCTGGATCGGTGCGGCCGGCGGGCACGTAACTTACCTCGAGGAAGCGGGCGAAGCGAATGTAGGCCGGCAGCACATCATGGGCGATGACGTCGAGCATGTCGGCCTTGATGCGCTCCTGTTCGAGGGGCTTGACTGCGGCGGGGAAGCTCTTGAGCGGGAGGGCCAGCGGCGAGTCTTCGGGCTTCTGCGCGGCCATTTCCCGGACCTGCGCGAGGACCTTGGCCAAAAGGTATTGAGGCGGCACGCGATGGTCATCAATGCCGATGGCCATGTTGGCGGAGACCTGGTCAAAAGCTCGTGGAATGGCGTGCAGGCGGGCGATCCAGTCGTCGTAGTCCTTGACGGTGGTAAAGCTGAGCTGGGCCACGAGCTGCGGATAGGTGGTGTAGATGCCGCCCATCTGGTTGACCGGCATCTCCCACGGCTTGAACGCCGCGGCCTCCTGGTTGTCGGCAAGGCGGCGGAGGAGCAGATTGCGGCTGATCTTCTCCTGGTCGGTGAGGCCGGCGGGGTCGACCTCTGCCAGGCGCATCAGGAAGGCCTCTTCGCGGGCCAGGCCGTCGTTGTAAGCCTTCACGGAGTAGTCGGAGATCTGGTCGTTGTAGCGCTTGTCGCCCAGGGAGGAAGCGAGCTCGGGATTGTGGGCGAGATTGTCTTCCCAGTAGTCCTGAAAGATCTGGTTGAGGGCCTTGCGGTTGGGTTCAACGGTGGCTGCGGGGGCTTGTGGGCGCAGGGCGGCGGGAAGCGTCAGCAGCAGGACAGCGGAAACAGCCAGGAAGGGGAGACGCGGAGTTCTCAACGGATTTGGACCTCGAGACGAAAACTTGCCCTGGGTCGAGTGTAGAACAGGGGTCAGGGGTCAGAGATCAGGGAACAGAGATCAGGGAACAGGGAACAGGGACTCGGGACGGGGGGATTGGTGGGGGCGGGATAGGAGGCGCGGGCATCCTGGAGAGGATGCCCGGGGTTCGAGGAGGGGTCGGAGAGAGACAGGGGAAATGGATCAGTGCGCGAGGATGGTCTCGTTGCCGAGGATGCGGTAGAGGGTGGAACGGCTGATCTGGAGTTGGCGGGCGGCGCGGAGCTTGTTGCCGCGGTTG
>DATNHL010000175.1:0-3820 GCA_035604995.1 Occallatibacter sp.
GCCAGGGTGAGCATGCTGTCGCCGATGTCCGCGCCCTTCGCCATCTGGCCCAGGCCGTCGTAAAGGCCGAAGAGCGTATCAAGCGACGCGAGGCGCTGGTCGTCGAGCACGGAGTGGATCCTCCGCGCCAGCTCCTCGTGAATGGCCACAGCATCGGCGCTCTTCTGCGGCGGGCCGGCCAGCAAATCCACCACTTTGTCCTCGGTTGCATCCGCGTTGCCGCCCGCTGCGGCCACAATGGTCTCAAGCGATTTGCGCGCCGCATCGAAAAGCTCATTCGAATTAGCTACCTTTTCGTAAGGCTGGATCGCGGCCTGCCACGAGGTGCTCAGCTTGTCGCCGTCGATCTGCCTCTGGCGGGCCAGGATCTGCCAGATACCAACCTCGGCCTGAAAAGCGCCCAGTGTGTTCGAGCGCAGCGGCTGGTTCGAAATGCCGTTGATGTGATCGACGGTATTCAGGAAATGAACGATCGACGCATCGTCGAGGGAGGGGAACTCGACGAAGATGGGATACCAGTCGTTCAGCCCGAAGTACTTGGCGGCGAGCATCCGCGCCGCATCGGCCGACAATGGCTTTTCATGCGGGCGCGCGTTGTCGATCGCGCTTAACGCCAGATAAATCTGGGTCGGCCCGTCGGAGGTTAAAACGTTCGAGTAGGCCACCAGGGCCTGCAGCAGGTCATTGGGAGTATCGGCAATGCGAATGTGACGGGCCCAATTGTTAGAGTGGTGCGCCTTGCTTTCGCGCGCAAAGACATCCTGCCAGACCGACAGATCGCCGGGTATCCGCAGGTTGCCATGGGCGTCCCATTCCAGACGCGTGAAGAGCAGCAGGAGCATCGTATTCCTGGGGAAGACGCTGGTGGCCGCACCCCCGCTTGGCATCGCCATGCGGAAGCCCTCATAGAGGTGCTTCAGGCGGTCGCCCTGCGTCAGTTGCGCCTGCTGCTCGGGACTGACGCGCGCAAGGGCATCGAAATACGCGGCCAGCCATCCTTGGTCCTTGGCCAGCAAGCGGGTGACGAATTCTCCCGGCGACCGGGGGCTTGCGCCTACAAGCGACGACCAGGCGCCCTCCGCCGCATCTCCGCCGGGCACCACGACCTCGCCGGAGCGAACGCACAGGCGGCTGCCGTAAAAATCGAGGATCGGCGCGTAGTAAAGCAGCCGCTTGAGTCCCGGCGCCTGGTAGAGGGCGAGCCGCGTCTCCGGATCGAGCCGCGCCAGACCCGTGTACAGGCGATCCACATCCTGATCGTTCAACAGAATGTCGAGCAGGGTGAGCCCCGCGCGTTGTTTTGCGGGCAGAAGCCCCGTCCAGTCGCTCTCGTGAAACAGGATAGGAACCCGCGTGGCGGGATAGGCATAACTGAACGGCGCACCCTGCTGCAGCGCCTGCTCAAGCCGGGTGAGCGGGAAACCTGAGTCCAGGGTCAGGAATGCGCGCTCCGCGTTGGCGGTGATCACTGTTGCGCCATCCTTGCCGCAGCCGCTTTCAAACTGGTACCCGAGGATGTCGATGAGTTTGGCTGCGTCGGCGCAGTCGGCAACGTGGATGGTGTTGTCTGCCGCCGCGAGCGGTTCAAGCTCGCGCGCCTGCTTCACGTAGCGGTCTTCCAGCACCAGGTACTCCGTCTTCCTGTTCAACTGGTGGCCGTAAAGGAACGCGTTGCGCGCCAGCAGCGGGAACACGTCGGGAACGGAGGCTTCCTGGCTGATTCCGGCCATGCGAAGGAATGAGCGCAGCGGGCCCGGAACAATCACGGTCTCCGCCGGCTGGTTCGCCGCGGAGTCAGGGGCGGCTGCAACTGGCTGGGCAGCAGATGCGGCCGGATCGCCTGCCTGTGCGGCGCAGCAGACCCCGGCGAAAAGAAGGCCTGCGGCAAATCCCGGAACGAAACGATAGGAGAACTTCATCGCGTCATCCTCTGTTGAATGAAATGCACCCAATCAGCTATAGGGTTGGCTCGCCTGCGCGAAGAGCAGAAAAAGGGGACTGACGGCAAGAGCCTCGACGCGCGATCCGTTCCAGCTTTACTGCAGCCGCCCGATTTCCGCTTTTTCGTGCAGGATCAATCCGGATAAATGGCAGCGCCGGGCGTATCAATGGCCGCGCCGGCAACCAGAAGATCTCCCGTGAAAGGTAGGGGACCCTCATCGAAACGGGGCCCATAAGAGCCAGGAACCAAGAGCAGGGAATCTGCGGAAATCGATCACCTTTTGTGGTGACCTGTTCAAGCGTAGACCGAGAGTAGCAGGCAGTAAGGAGTCTGACCAGTCATTTCTTTGTAATTTCGCAGGCGCCCCGGAGCAGGCCGTCTGGATGGGTTGGGCGCGGGCGCACCAGATTTGGTGCAGCGCGCGGTTTGGCGGCTGCGGGCTGGGACGGAAAAGCCAACGTGGGCTCGCTCATTCGGTGGGTTGGGCTCACCTCCGGCGCTGTGGAAAACGACCGTCATTTGCGGTAAACCGCCTTGAGAAAATCGCTTTTCCTGTTGCCGGGCACGATTCCAGCAGATACACTGTTTTACGGCCCAAAAGTAACCTGTTGACTCGGATCGTTCGCGACCGAAACAATCTCTGCTGCAATCCTGCTCAACCCGCGCGGCCGGGTTAGGCCGGGTTCGAGCGGAAAGCGCGGCGCGAGGCCAATGGCCACGTAAAGAACGCGGAAGACCAGGACAAAGTGGCCGGAAAAGCCGGAGAACGATGAGGCAGCGATGATCGAGAAACTTACCTTTGGAGAGAAATTCGGCTACGGCCTGGGCGACATGGCCGCCAACTTTGTTTTCCAGGCCATGCTTGCCCTGCAACTGGACTTCTACACCCACACATTTGGTTTGTCGGCGGCGCAGGCGGGCACGCTTTTCCTCGTCGTCGGCCTCGGCGTGGCCTGCCTCAATCCCGTCATGGGCGTCATTGCCGACCGCACCAATACGCGGTGGGGCAAGTTCCGCCCCTGGCTGATCTGGTCGGCGCTGCCCTTCGGCGTCATCGGCGTTCTCACCTTCACCACGCCGTCCTTGAGCCCCGCAGGCATGATCATCTATGCCTGGACCACCTACATCCTGCTCAGGGTGATTTACACCGTCAACAATGTGCCCTATGCCTCGCTCACGGCGGTCATGACCTCGGACCCCGACGAACGGACAAGCATCGCATCCTTCCGCCAGATCTTTGCCAACTCCGCGGGATTCATTGTTCAGAGTCTGGCCATCCCCATGGTCGCTTTCCTGGGGCGCGGAAATGACGCGCGCGGCTACCAGCTCACCATGGGCCTCCTGTCGACTCTCAGCGTCGTCTTCTTCATCATCGCTTTCTTCTCCACCAAAGAGCGCATCCAGCCCGACCCGCAACAGATGACCTCGCTCAGCCGGGATCTCTCCGACCTGTTCCGGAATCGTCCTTGGATTGTGCTCTTCCTGGCCACGTTGTTTTACTTTATGGCCATCCTGGTGCGCGGCAACGTCATGCTGCCCTATTTCCGCTATGTTGCGGGCAACGCAAATCTCTTCTCCTGGTTCAACGGATTCGGGCTGGCTGCACTGATCGCGGGCGTTGCCTGCTCCACCGCCGTCTCCGTCCGCGTGGGCAAGCGCCAGCTCTTTATCGCCAGCATGCTTCTGTCCGGGGCCTTCGCCACGGCGCTGCTCTTTATTTCGCCGCACGCCACGGTCGTCATCATCGGCGTTGAAGTGCTTCGCCAGTTCTCCTTTGGATTGTCGGGGCCGTTGCTTTGGGCCATGATGGGCGACGTGGCCGACTTCGGCGAGTGGAAGACGGGCCGTCGCGCCAGCGGCACCGTTACGGCCGCGGTA
>DATNHL010000176.1:0-35340 GCA_035604995.1 Occallatibacter sp.
TGAGCGCGCGGCCAAGAACGATGCCCCACACATTGCGATTGCGGGCGAGTCGAATCCAGCGCCGCACGCCGCGATCCACGGAGACGACGGGTACATCCTGGCCGGCGCGGATCAGCGAAACTTCCTCCGGCGTGACCTGGGGATGACGGGACAACGGATGGTAGACGCGCAGCCACATCAGGAGCCACAAAAAGCCCAGCGACCCCGAGAAGACGAAGGCCCATCGCCAGCCGAACGTCACTGCGATGAGCGGCATAGCCAGCGCCGCCAGGGCGCCTCCCACACTCGATCCGCTGTCAAAGATAGCCACCGCCAGGCTGCGTTCCTCGCTGGGAAACCACTCGGCGACCGTCTTGCTGGCTCCGGGCCAGTTGAAGCCTTCCCCGATCCCCAATAGAAATCGAAAGGCCGCGAAGTCGAAGACAGAGGAAGACAGAGCGGTCAGCATGTTGACCAGAGACCAGAAGGTCACTGCCAGGGCCAACCCGAGTCGCGTTCCCACGGCGTCGAGAAGAATGCCGCCAAGAAGCCATGTGGCCGCATAAGAGATTTGAAACGCCCCAAGAATCCTGGCCAGGTCTGTGTGCGACAGGTGATATTGCGCCGTGATCATCGGCGCTAGAACGGAGAAGGTCTGGCGGCTGATGTAGTTGGTAACAGTGGAAAAGAACAGCGTCCAGACAATCCACCACCGCACCCGCCCCGCGCTGCGAGGCTTTGGAGAATTCTCCGTTGGCTGCGTTGCAGAGAGTGGTTTCATCCCGTCCTGTTTTTCCGATGCCGCCCGTAACCATTGCCTGATTCCGTCTCTTGTTTTTCATGGAAGCGCAGGACGGATGGCGCTCATTCGCTGCGTCATCCGCTGATGCGTCATCCGCTGACCGGATGATCGACGATCTTTTCCCTGCGCGGATCCCAGTACAGCCTCTTGCCGCTCCAGTAGGACTGGGCCGCCATGATGCAAACCAGCGAATGGGAGAAGCCGTGCTCGACGGTTGCGTTCGGCTGGGTGCGCGAGGACATTGACTGCAGCCAATTCATCATGTGGCCAAGGTCGTCGTCGTCCGGGCCCAGAGAGTTGGGCGGCGGAGCACCGGGGACGCGCACGATCTCCTCGTCGTTCCGTTCCGGAGCGACGATGGGGAGCTTGTTGTAGAACGGCCCAGACTCTGGCGGATCGAATTCATGCGTACCCCCTTCCCGCGTAACCGAGAAAAGCGAAGCACCCTCACCGCCGTAATTCTCGATCGTTCCGTCTCTTCCCATGATTCTGGAAAAACTCCGATAACTGTTTCCAAAGGTTGTCTTATAGGTGTAGAGAAAACCCTTTGGATAAGTAACTGCCGCAATGCATGTATCCGGATTCTCCCGTCCATCGGTCCAGGTCAGGATGCCCCCGGTTGCCATCACGCTTTCCGGATAAGCCTCATCTGTCCAGAGATGAACCAGGTCGCAGCCGTGGCTGAGCCACTGGTCGAAGATTCCTGACGAGTAGTCCTTGTAGAGCCGGAATTCGAGATAGACGTGAGGATCAAACGGGCGATAGGGTTTGCCCAGCAGCCACCGCTTCCAGTCCGTGTCTTCTTCCCTGAGCTGCGAGGTTCGGCCATAGAGCCATTGCTTCCACTCCATGTTGATGTCCATCAGCATTTCCTTGGATTGGCCGGTGTCCATCGGCGTAAATCTCCACCGCTCTTCATTTACATTCCATTCCTGCTCGATGTGGACTATCTTGCCGATTCGCCCCGAACGAATGATATCTCGCACCGCCAGTGGATAGGGTTGGCTGCGGTGTTGCGTTCCCATCTGGACAATCTGTTTCGATTGCCTGACGAGGTCGCGGGTCTCAATCGCCTCGGAGAGCACGTTGGCGAACGGCTTTTCCACGTAGCAATCCTTGCCGGCCTTCACCACATCCGCGCACAGTTTGGCGTGCTGGAAGTCGCCAGTAGCGATCATCACACCGTCAATATCCGCGCGCGCCAGCATCTCTTCGGAGTACTTATGGACCTGCGGCTCCAGGTTGAACACGCGCTTCACCTGGGCGGCGCGGTGCTCTCGCGCCAGGCTCCAGAGATCGCAGACCGCGACGGTTTCCACCTGCATCTGCCTGGACGCAAGCTGCACCATGTGCACGTGCCCTTCACTGCGGCTGCCACAGCCCAGCTGACCCAAGCGAATGCGATCGTTCGCTCCGAGAATACGGGCGTAGGACTTGGCGCTGATTCCTGCAGCGAGTGCAGCTCCAGACGCCTGCTTCACAAAGGTCCGGCGTCCCATTCCTTGCCTTGCGTTTTCGACCATTCCATTCACCTCCCGGCTCCGGACTGTTCCCGGGCACGAGTTCTAATGCGATGAAGCAAGCTTCTGAATTTCCGATGCGGAGTCTGGATCGAGATAGATCGTCACGTCGTCATGCGTGCGCAGAAGAGTGGATGGACACTGCGTCGAAATGGACTCTTCAATGGTTCGCCGGACCACTTGTGCCTTGCGCGAGCCAGGCACGGACACAATCAACTTCGGCAGGCGGAACAAGGTTGGAATGGTAAGGGTCAGAGCCTGTTTCGGCACTGCGTCCAGGCTCGCGAACCAACCCTCCGACACCTGTTGCCGGCGGCACACGTCGTCAAGAGAAACCACCTTGATTGCCTGAGGGTCGTCGAAATCGGCTTCGCTGGGATCATTGAATGCCAGGTGACCGTTTTCGCCGATTCCGAGAAGGCAGAGTTTCGGATTTGCAAGATCCAGCTTCTGGATGTACTCGCGGGCGAAGAGATCGATGTCCGCGGCGTTGCCGTCCATCTCGTAGAAATGGCGCATGGCCACGCGTTGGGTCAGCCTCTCGCGCAGGTAGCGGCGAAAGGACGCTGGATGATTCTCATCAATGCCAACGTATTCGTCCATGTGAAAGCCTTGCACCTTGTCCCACGGCAAGCCGGGAATCGACGTGAGGGCATCAAGAGTTTCGAATTGGGAGGCGCCCGTTGCGAAGATCACGCCGAGACTATCGTTGAGCCGATCGAGCCGGCGAAGCTCTTCTGCTGCCGCGCGAGCCGCCGCCGCTCCGGCGGCCTGCCTGCTGGAATGAATCTCCAGCTTCATCTTTCCTGCTTTGAAACGCGCGACATGATCGCTCAAGCATTCCCCCCGCACACCACCGTCTGACTCAAGCGGAAGTCTACGCCCATGGAGCGCGACCAGCGCCAGGTTTTTCGGGCTTCATTTCTCCAGCATTTCTTCAGGCCGGACTGGCCGGTCAGGTTTTCTTGTCCATGGTGATCAGTTCTCGAGTTTCCGACTCGGATGAAGTGCAGCGTTCGGCAGAACCAAGGGACGTGTTGCTGTCGAGGAAGGTGTGGTCAGTTGACGATAGATCTCCAGCTTCGAACCAGGCGATTCACATTTCAAATCAGGGAGACGACAGGCCCAGGTTCTTTTCCGTTCGTTGTGCCTGGATGGCCGCAACCCGGTAGCTGTTTTCGCCGCTATGATCGAACTACGGCTTCGGACGGCTTGCCTTGAACGTGCCGTTGTACGAAGAAAACTCCCAGGTGCCAACAAGAGCGGCTGTGTCGTCCAACTTACCAACCAGCTTCAACGCCGCGGTTTCACCCGATTCCTCAGAGGTCATCGGAAAATCCAGGGCCATCTGGCCATCCTTGAACGTGCCGGCCACGGCGGTTTCTCCAAACTTGCCGGTGACCTTTCCACCCGCATCGACAGCGAAGGTGGCGTCCATTTCGCGGTCGCCGCCCGGAGTATCCATGACAAAGTGCCATTTGCCATCAATTCCGGAACTCTGGGCAGTCGTCGTTTGATGGCCCATGATGAAGCCAACCATTGCTACAGCAGCAATTAGAAATTTCGTCACTCTGTCCCTCCCTCAGTTCTTTCGCTTTTGATATGGAGAAGCATAACCGCTGTGAGCGCCTCTGACCATGCGAAGTTCAGATTCATGCCTGTTTTTCAATTCCCGGGGAAGGAGTTACCTTTCGGGTTTTCTTCAGGGCATTTTCTCAACCATGTTGGCGCGGTCGAGGACGGCCAGCAGCGCATAGTAGTTATCCACAAGGAATCCCTCGTAGCCATTAGCTCCGCCCTGCCAGTCTTTCCAGTCATAAGTCATGCCGTTGGGCGCGCGGCCTGAAAACCCCTGCTTCGCAAAGGAATCGAGCATTGGCATGAGGATCCTGTCGCCCTTGTCCTTTTCGCCCAGATGGTAGAGAGCGGCCATGGTGAAGTAGGAGAAGCAAGCGGTTGCGCAGCCGTTCTCGTAAATCTCAAAGCCATCGCTGCCGTCCTCCTTCGCGGGACCGCCCCAGCGCGGATCCAGATCGACATAATCGGCACGGCGGATGGGCACCAGATTGCCGGGAAGACCGAGAGCGAAGTTCGTGTAGCCGACGCTGTCCATCTTGGCCAGGATGCGGTCCATCACCTGCCGCGCCTGCTCTCCCTCGATAAGTCCATAACGCACGGCAATTCCATTCACGAAGGGGAAGTAATAGTTATGCAGTTGACCGTCGCGGCTTCTCCAGCCGGCCAGCACGCCGGCTGAGGAATCCAGGAATGCGGCCGCATAGGCATCATGAATCGCGTCGGCGCGCTGGCGGTATCACGCCGCCCGTGAAGACCAGAGAAAGGCTTGTGGCCACTAGCTGGTGTGCGGCTGGGCTTCTTCACACCTGGGACACCGCCGCCGAGATTTGCTCCGCAATATCCACCCCGTCTTTGATTTTCTCCGCCATGAGGAACAGCGCCTTGCCGCCGCTTCGCGCCGCCCACAGCGCACCCAGTTTGCGCTTCTCGTCGGAGTCATCGTTCGTCGCGTAGGCCTTCCCCTTGTACTCCACCACCAGGACGCGCCCATCGTGTAGCTGCGCTACAAAGTCCGGGTAAAAGCGATCTGTCGAAGTCTGGAGCCAGAAGGATGAGGCGGGTTGTTTGGCGAGGTTCCGAACCCGAGTTTTGACGGCGGAATGATCGTCGATCACAACGGCGCATTGGAATTCCTCTCCAGTCGATTCCAACTCGCCGGGTACCGGATAAAAATGCTTCTGAAAGTTCCAACCCCCTGAGTACAGCCAGCCCGCCGGATAGTCGTCCGGCCTGTAGTGGAAGGAGAATACTTCGCTCGCTTGAACTCTGGCCTCGGTTCCAAATAATAATTCCTGCCAGCCGCGCTTCTTAGCGTCCTTTCGAGCCCCGTCAATCAACTCCAATATCTTGCGAGCGAGGATGAATTTGGCGCGGACGAGAGTCGGCAAAGACATGTTGTGCCTCTTCAGCAGTCCCGTCACCGCCTCCAGAATCCATGCGGTCATGGTCTGCTGTGGCACGTCCGGTTGGCGCACCTGTTTATCCAGCCAGCGCACCAGGTCCAAGTCCGTTTGCTCGGTAGGCAGCAAGTTCAGGTCTAGCTGCTGCGCTCCCTTGGGATGAATGACGACCCGGTTGCCTTCGATGTCCAGCTCGAACGTCTTGGATGCGTCGTTGTACTCAAATCGGGAAAGGTCCGCCGGGTAGTTCAGCAGATTCCAATCCACAGACTCAAGAACAAGCTCCTCATCCACGAGGGCAAGCTCGCCCTGGAACTCCACGCAAAGCTGGGGAACCGTGAAGACCACTCCCCGCTGCGACGGCGAAAGCCTCCGCTCGAATGTCGCCTTGTGTTCCGCAATCTTGCGTTGTACTTCTGCCCTTGCAGGCGCGGGGGTGGCGGCAAGAATGGATGCCTCTACAGCGGGTGGGATCGCCCCTTGCAGTTCCACCATCACACGCCCTGGTGCGACCTCGGTAACAGACACAGACTGCCGCTCGTGCTCGGTCAGCTCAGAAAGATCGGGCGCTTGCTCCAGGGTGAGGGTCAGAGGAGGTGCGGCGGAAGGAAACAGCGGCAGCTCCGCCTGTACCTCTTCGATGAACTGCTTTGCCTCTGTCTCTTCAAAGCCCATCTCCACCAGATTGTCCTTGAGGGCAATTGCCGCCTGCCCAAATCTTGGGCTGGACACGTGGGCATAGGCTTTGTTTAGTTCCGGCGCGACACGCCGCTTGGCATAGGGCATCCGCAGAACGCGGCCTAGCAACTGCTCCACTTCCTTGCTGCTGTGGATGTTGGCCGTGGAGCAGAAAACATAGGCGAAGGAGCAATCCCAGCCCTCTTTCAGCGCCTGGACGGTAATCACGATTTCAATCGGGCAAGTCCTCTCAAACAGATTGATCTTGTCCAGACCGCGCTGGTCCCCGGTCGCGATGGCGATCTGCTCCGCAGGCACTCGCTCTGTTTCCAGCAGATACTGCTTCACGGCCTCAACGTTAGCCGGCCTGTCTTTGCTCTCCGCCTGAATCAGCAAAATGGGGCGGATGTAATCGGGCTCCCGCTCGGCATACTGCGCCAGCCGCTTCCGAGTGCGCAGAGCATCGCTCACGGCCTTCTCCCACGAAGTAGGCTCCTCCACCAGAACAATGGGCAGCTTAATCATGGCTTCCGCCTTCAATTGCGACGCGGAGACACGGTACAGCACATTACTGCCCGAACGTGAACTGGTATCCGGCGTGGCAGTCAACTCAACGATGCATGAGGGCGAGACGCGCCGCAGGGCATCAAAGCTGAGGCCGGTGCGGACGTTGTGCGCCTCATCCACGATCACCATCGGGTGGTGAATCCTCAGCAGGTTGGCAAAGGAATACTTGATCTTGCCTGCGTTTGGGCCTTCGGCGATGGTCTCCAGCCCCGGCACGCTGGCCTGTAATCGCGTGAAGTGATCTTCCAGCGCCTCCTTATGCGCGTACACGTCTCGGCTGTCGGTTTTCTCCACACGCAGAGTTTGGATGGTCGCCACCACCAGGCAGACATTTTGCGCAATATCCGCCGGGCGAATGTTTTCAATCTCGCTAATGTCGAAGACGCGGACCCGGCCCTCGAATGCCTCATCCAAAGCGATCCGGTAGGGGTGCGCGGTGTTCTTCAGGGCGTCTGCGGTTTGTATGCGGATGGTATTGGAGGGCACCAACCAAAGGACTACCGGGAACTCGTTTTCAATGTAGCTTTGCGCGGCGACGCGGATCGCGTAGGCTCCCAGAATCGTCTTACCGCCTCCCGTGGGCAGGCGAAGGCAGACGTAGGGTACATCCTCCAACCCCTCTACCGGGCGATAGATTGGCGTCAGTCCCGAGGGAGTGCGGGCCACCTCCCGGAACGCCTGCCAGGGGTCGTTATTCAACCGCACCCTTTCCAGGTATTTGCGGAGCGCATCGAGTGCGTCCTTTTGAAAATTCTTGAGCGGGAAACCCATCTTTATCCTTCCTCTATCGAACCTTCACGTCATAAGGCGTCTGTTTGAATATCACACCGAGTTGTTTCAGGGCGGTGAGGCTGAGCCGCGAGCTTTCCCCGTAGATTACCCTTGGCCCATCGTGCGCCGGGAGTTCGCTCAGCACTTTGCGGGTCAGGACGTTGCCCCCATCCGGTCGTTTGTCGCCTAGAATGCCGTTGAAAAGGAGGTAGTAGGCCGTTCCACCATGCTTCCCCAGCAACGGCGAACGCCTGCGCTTGGGAGAAAGGGGAGTCCGAGTCTCCGCAAACCAGACATGCGCAGCTAGATGGTCGAAACGGATGGATGGGTTTATATGCCCCTTCTCATCGAAGATGGGGCCGGCAAGGCGGTAGAAGCGGAACCCGCCCCCACCTTTCCATCTCACGGATTTGGAAACTCCGCTTTGATCGCCACCCACAACGGAGGTCAGTCTTGGTTGGCACTTCGTGAAGGCATGTTCGCCTCGTTCGATGCCGATGTATTGCAAGCCCATTTTGTGCGCGACAGCCGCAGTTGTGCCTGAACCAAGGTAAGCATCGAGGACAAGGTCTTTTGGAGATGTGCTTAGCTCAAAGACCCTCTTTATTAGAGCCTCTGGTTTCTTTCCCTTTGGCATCTCCACCCCGCCCTCGTTGTGGAGGTTGTTCGAGAGCAGATCGTCCCAAAGGGTTGTGAGCGGCTCACCAGCAATCAACTCACCGTCAATTGGTTTTAGCTTTTCCCGGTATGAAAGCAACCGCTCGCCGCCGAGAAAATACATATCAGAATAATCAGCGCGCCGAAGGCAGTAAGTTCTTGTTGGGTCTTCTTGAGATTTTGTAATCATCTCTCGCGCTTCTTCGCTTACCGCATCGAAATCTGGTCGGGCTGGACGGAAGACTCGCGTAGCATTGGCAATGACGAAATCGTTGAGCACATCTTCGTATCCATCGCCAAGCTCTTTCTTGAGCACTCCAATTTTCTTCCCCGAGTGTCGGGAAAAAGCCTTGGAAAGCGGCTCAAGCTTCCATTGCGCGTAAGGAGCCTCTGGATTCGTGAGGAACTGGTTATAGCGATTATCCCTTTGCCGTCCGGTAAACAGCCGGTTCGGCTTCCAGTCTGGTTTCTGTCGGGCGTAGATTAGGACGAAATTCGTGGTGTTCACTGGTCCAGGGTTGATCGCTTTATGCCCTGTCGCGGCTCCCTGCTTAAACGTGACAACCGCGATCCTATTTTTTCTGCCCATCACTTCATCGGCAATGGCAATTAGGTAACCAAGCTCATTGTCGTCAATGTGGATGAAAAGCGTACCATCCATCGATAACAATTCGCGCTGGAGTTCCAGGGCTGGATAGACCATCGACAGCCATTTTGTATGCTCCAGATTATCGTCATAATCGGGGAATGCTTGCTGAGTGTTAAACGGCGGGTCGGCGTAGATACATTTCACTCTGCCAGCGTAGTAGGGCAGTAGAGATTTCAGCGCCTCCAGGTTGTCCCCTTGGATGAGCATGTTCTCAGTTTGCTCATCTCCGTGGGAAAGCTCAGGCACTGCCTCCAGCAGCCGATAGGGGATGCTGGCGACAGTTCGTTCATCTTCGGGGCGAGTGAGCCAATCGAGCTTAGGCATGGTCGAAGAAAATTGTAGGTCATCAGGCCAGGTGGACTCCTCGCGCCTTCGGACACGAGGGTATTGCTGCCTGAATGACCGGGGAGATCAGAGGTGATCCCCTACACCTGGGGGCTCTTTCAAAATTGTTGACACAGTGTTGGCACGGGAGAGGGGCGGTTTATCGAAATGCCGTAAGTTATTGAATTATTGGAGCCGACGGTCAGACTTGAACTGACGACCTGCTGATTACGAATCAGCTGCTCTACCAACTGAGCTACGTCGGCCTGCTGCTCCTCCGATTGTATCGTTGCGCTGGCCGGAGGTAAAGCTCAGCGGAGGCGGAATGCGGCTATACTGCTGCTCATGCACGACAACCCGGCAGAAGACTGGCAAAGGCTTACCGAGGTCTATCGCCAGATGGGCGACGAAGAACTCGAGGAAGTGGCGGCGGATTTCGCCGACCTGACCCCGACGGCGCAGGAGGCCCTGCGCAGCGAGATGAAGAGCCGCGGCCTGCGCGATCCGAGCGCCGATCCGCGCACTGAGCCGCGCGCCAAACCCGCAGCCCCTGAGCCGGCCGAGCCTTCGCGATGGGCCAGCTCTGTCGCTCCCGATGACGGCGACAGCTCGCCCGAAGGCGAAGACGGCGCGGAAGGGAATGAAGAAGACGGTCGCCCCCGCGAGTACACCTGGAAGACGCCGCTGTGCGAGTGCGAGGACCGGGACCACGCCTGGCAGGTCTCCGAGGCGCTGAGGCGGGCGGGAATCGAGAGCTGGATCGAGCGGCCGGGACGGGGTTGGGTCATCGGCGGCCCTCGGGTGGTCGTCGCGGCCGATCAGCTGGAGCAGGCGCGTGAGGTTGCCGAGCGACCTATTCCGCAGGACATTGTCGATCTCTCGAAAATGGAAGTGCCGGAGTTCGTTCCGCCGAAATGCCCGGCCTGCGGCGCCGGAGACCCGGTGCTGGAGAGTGCGGAGCCGAGCAACGCGTGGCTCTGCGAGGCGTGTGGCAAGCAGTGGACTGAGCCGGCAGCGGAGGAGGATGGAGAGCCGAACGAGGCCGGGCGCTGAACCCGCCAAAAACGGAAAGAGCCGCCCGGCAACAGGGCAGCTCTTCCCTCAGGGAGAATAGTTCCAACGGAGGCAAAACCATCAGAACTTTCTGGCTGCATAGTAGGGGCGGGGAAAGGGAGTGTCAAGGATAAATCGAAGGAGAAATAAAGGCTGTTAATTCAATGAGTTGCAAATCATTTCCTGGGAAACGGATGGGGCATATCTTCGACGGGTCTTCGCCTTTCAGTACCCGTGTATTCCTGCCTTTTCATGGGTTTTCTTAGGGTTTATGCCTAGTTTTCCACAGGTTTGAGGTCCCGCATTAACCCTTCGGATGCGCCTTGTCAACCGAGGGGGCCGGTTCCACCCATTCTTCCCGCAGATCGATACGGATGAACTCCTCGTCGTAGACCGAGGAGATCGGCTTCCCGCGCGCCAGGCGATAGAGGGCCCGGCCGCCGCCGAGGAAGAATCCGAGCAGGATGGCGGCGCTGGCGCCGATGAGGCACAGGGTGAAAATGCCGAGCAGCAGCCTGCCGGTCTTGGCCACCTCGGATTCGCCGGGCTGAGGAATGGAGGTGAGGTCGACCTCGTAGTGGACCATGGCCAGCAGTTTGTGGCTTTCGTCGGGAACGGCGTCGCCGCTCACGAGGGCCACGAGCGGCCCGCTGCGGCGTACCTCGAGCGAGGCTAGGTCTGAGTCCTGGAGCGGCTTGGGCCACGCCGGCTGGGCCTGTCTGCCCGCCTTTATGTAGGCGCGAATGCTGTTTTCCTGGGCCGCGGCCATCTGCGGCGTGGGGTAGTCGATGATGGTGAGCGTGGCCGGGCCGGAACGCAGCGAGTAGGTTGCCGTCACAGCCTCTGCGCCGCGGTCGAAGCCCACCAGCTCCGGCGGCAGCACGCCGCCCGAACCTGCATAACCCGCCGGTCCGAGCGCATAGTGGGTGGTCTGCGGGTCCAGCGAACCCTTGGGCAGGTTGGCCAGGATGGGGGGCGGCGTCGCTCTGGGCCCGCCGGGAAGGGGCAACTGGCCGGCGAGCTCGCGCAGTTCCGCGCCGGACATGGGGCCGATGCGCGAGAAGTTGGCGTCGACCACCGTGGTTCCCCGCCAGAAGAGCACCCGGTTGTGGTTCGAGGTTGCGCCGGCGCCGATGTCTTCTTTGGGCCAGCCGTTCTGCCGGTAGAACGAGTAGGCGCCGTAGGCGCCGCTGGTGTCGTGAAAGCGGAGGGCGCGCAGGGTGAGCGTTTCGCCGCTGCGCTTATAGCTGGCCAGCATGCCGTCGCTGAAGTCGTATTCCTTGAGAGCGTCGGCGGCGGCGGGGTCAACCTGGGCGGGGTCAGTCAGTTTCTTCGCCGGCTCGGCTGCCTCCCATCCGGCAAAGGAATCGGGCAAAAGGGGTTTGGGGACGGGCGGGAGCACGATGTGCGCGGGGCCCTGCGGAGCAGCGGGTTTGGCAGGGGCGGACTGCGCAAGGGCTGAGGCTGCGGCTGTGAACAGCGCCATGGAACAAGCCAGGATGGACATCCAACGCATCGATAAGACTCCGGTATTCAGGGTACACGCTAGACCACCCCGGCAGACCACCGCGGCGACGAAAGCCCATCGCGGCCGCCGTACCCTCACCTTTTCTTGAACACTGGCGGAGCGGGAAAGGTTCCGGGGTCAGTCATTGGCGCTCGATTTGCCTTCGGCGTCCGCGACCGGCCGATTGGGAAGCAGGAGCCAGGTGGCGATTGCAGCCACGGTGATCAGCGCCAGGGCGAGAAGGTCGCCGTGAAGGCCGAGGACCTGCACCGCGATGGCTGTCGCAAAGATGAAACATCCGCCCCACAGACAAAAGGCAGCCAGGCCGCGGATCACGGGCGCCAACCATGGAACGTCGGCCATCTGTCTCGCCGACTTGCGGAAATAGCCCGTCGGGTCGGCATAGAACTTGCGCGCCATGTAAATGACATAGGCGCCCAACGCGGCGCGCAGACCCACAGCCGCAATGGGATTGGAGAGCAGTTGTGCCGGGTCGATCATTCTTGCCTCTACACTCTTTCGACACCGGATGCGGCACAAATGTTTCATGGCCCGCCTTGAAAATAAAAGCGTGATTCAAGCCACGGCGAAAGCTGCAGCGAAACCTTGACGCCGGCGTGCGGCGCGGTCCGGTGAAGTCCGGGGAGTCCCTACGATGCGCTGTGCCCCCACCGATGACGGTGCGGAATCGGAGTCCTTTGGGAACCGGCTGCTCGCGTCAGGCAAACCGGGGTGTGCCGATCTCAGGCAGCGTTGGCGGAAACGGCGGGATGAGGATGTCTCCCAGCGCCTGGTAGCGGCCGCCGTAGAACAGAAGGGCATACTCCCGTACTCCTGTGCTCAGGGGCCCTCCAAGGCAGATGCTGGCCAACAACACAAAGCCGAATGCAAGCACGCCGAAGAAGATCTCGAGAAGGAGGCCAATCAGCGCGGATGCGCCCGTCGCGTCTGCGAAGGCTGAGTGGAGGCCGAATTCAACCGCCGCAAGGGAACCGGCCAGCATGAGCCCCGGAATGATCAGCACCACGAACAAGGCGATCATCGCGATGGTCGGCAGGATCAGGCGCAGCACCGCGTAAACGACAAACTGGCGCTTCTCTGCCCTGATGGCTGCCCATACGCGGGACCAGGCTTCGCCGGCTGTTGCGTCATCGAGCGCGTAGTGCGGCAGCATCCAGTCGCGTAAAACCACGTCGGCGGCGATGCCCAGCAGCACCAGCAAAAGGATGAGCGGAATCAGGGGCAGAACGAGAGAGAGCAGCAACTCCAGGTTGGGCGGGCCGCCTCGCGGAGTCTCACGAATTAGCCGCAAAAACCCGCCGATGAAAGGAAGCGAAACCAGCACCACCAGCAGCAGATAACAGAGTCCCACCACTATGTTGAGCCAGAAGAAGCGCATCGCCTGGTCTCCGTAGATGTACCATCCCGGCCGAATCTCCTTTGTGTTGTGGACGAGGCAGTGAAAGAAGGCGAAGCGGAGGCGCGTGACCAGATAGAACACCACAAAGGAAACCACAATCACGAGCAGCGCGGCTGCCACAATCGCCGCAATCCATTCTGGGTGGAGGTGGAACGGCGAATTGATGATTGGCCCATGTCCCGAGGAAGGAGCATTGTGCGACGATGAGCGAAGGTTGGCCCCCGAGCCCTCCGTGATGATCGCGACCAGGCCGAGCTTCAAATAGGTTCCCCAGGTGAATGGCCTGAAGAGGAACTCCCTGGTGCGTTGAATAGCGGGCGAAACGGCATCCGCGGCAGAGATGGCGCGCATATGAGTCCTTTCCGGGGAAGGCACACCGTAGCACAGAGCTACGCAAATCTCAGGTGCGAAGTTCCGCGGCCGGGTGCGGCATGGCACTCCACCAGGCATCGAAGGCCGCCAGAGCCCGCTCGCAGACGATGCGGTGGCGCTCTTTCTTGTCCCGCTCCTTCTTGCGCGTCTCTTCTTCCAGTGGCTCCAGCAGGTCGAAGGTGATGTTGGCGGGCTGAAAATCCTTTGGGTCGGCGTGGGTGATGTAGTGCACCAGCGAGCCCAGCGCGCTTGCCCGCGGGGCTGGCGTGACCTGTTCGCCGCGCGCCAGGGCAGCCGCGTAGAGGCCGGCCAGCAGGCCCGTGGCGATGGACTCGGTGTAGCCCTCGACGCCGGAGAGCTGCCCCGCAAACATCAGCCACGGCGCTTTTTTGAGGCGCAGGCTTTCGTCCAGCAGCAGCGGAGCTTGAATGTACGTATTGCGATGAATCTGGCCGTAGCGCAGGAAGCGCGCGTTTTCGAGGCCCGGAATCAGCCTGAGCACGCGGGCCTGCTCACCAAACTTGAGGTGGTTCTGGAATCCGACCAGGTTGTAGCTGTCGGCGCGCAGGTTTTCCTTGCGCAGTTGCACCACCGCCCAAGGTGTTTTGCCGGTACGCGGATCGCGCAGGCCCACGGGCTTCATGGGGCCGAAGCGTAGCGTGTCGCGGCCGCGGCGGGCGAGGACTTCAATGGGCAGGCAGCCTTCAAAGTACTCCAGCTTTTCCCATTCTTTGGCTTCGGCGGCCTCGGCGACCAGGAGAGCATCGAGAAAGCGGTCGTACTCTTGGCGGTCCATGGGGCAGTTGATGTAGTCCGCCGTGCCCTTGTCCCAGCGCGCAGCCATGTAGACGCGCTCCATGTCGATGGTTTCGGCGTCGACGATGGGAGAGATGGAGTCGTAAAAAGCCAGGTGGCCGGCGCCGGTGATGCGCTCGATCTCGCGGCTGAGAGCGTCGGAGGTCAGAGGCCCAGTTGCCAGAATTGTCACGTGCTTCGCACCGTCCTCGTTTTGGAGAGGCGGAGTGCTTAGGGTTGTCACCTCTTCCCGGATCACACGGATCAGCGGCTCGGCGGCGATGGCTTCGGCGATGCGGTGGGAGAACTCGACGCGATCGACGGCGAGGGCGTGGCCTGCCGGTACAGCCGTCTCATCCGCAATGCGCAAGAGGGCCGAGCCGGCGCGCCGCATCTCCTGCTTCAGCAGCCACGGCGCCGTGTTCGTTGACTCGCTCTTGAGCGAGTTGGAGCAGACCAGCTCGCCGAACTCCGTGGTCTGGTGGGCCGGCGTCAGCCGCGGCTTGCCGTCCACCAAGGTGCGCATCTCATAGAGGTCAACGGGGCAGCCCAGGCGCGCGGCGGTCAGTGCGGCTTCAGGGCCGGCTAGTCCGCCGCCAATGACGCGAATTCTCACTGGGCAGCCTCCGCTGGAACAGACGACGGTTGGGATTGGGGGTCTCCCACCCTCGCTCCAGAAAAGAGGCGCAAAGAGGGGGCAACTAGCTTTTGGGGGTTAAGAGAGCCGCTGTTCATTGCTGCTGTACCTCGACCCCTGCCAAGCGCTTGAGCGCCTCGCCGCTCACGCGCACATTGCGCCACTCGTCCAGAAACTCCGCGCCCATGGCGCGATAGAAGTCGATGGCGGGGGAGTTCCAGTCCAGAACCTCCCACTGCAGGCGCGGGCAGTTCTTTTCCACAGCGATGGCCGCCACCCGCTCCAGTAGCGCCTTGCCGATTCCCAGCCCGCGGAATTCAGGATGAACGAACAGGTCTTCGAGGTAGAGCCCGGGCCGTCCCTTCCAGGTGGAGTAGTTGAAAAAGTAGAAGGCAAACCCGGCGGCCTGGCCGTGGTGCTCGGCGATCAGGCAGAAATAAAAGGGGTTGGGGCCGAATCCATCGCGCAGAAGATCGGCCTCGGTGGCCGTTACCTCGTCCGGTTCGCGCTCGTAGGTGGCCAGGGCGCGAATGAATTGGAGAATCTGCGGAATGTCGGCCGGGGTTGCCGTGCGGATGGTGGTTGCCATACTTTTTATTCTAGAGTGTGATCCATGCCACAAACACAGTCTCCCCTACCCACTACCATGGAGTGGGTAGGGCGGCGGTCAGGTCCCACGAGGGTTCACTCGCAGAGGAGGATTCTGCCCGTGGCTGAGCCCTGGGATTCAATCAACTCGTTGAAAATAGAATGCGCGTGGCATCGGCAGTTACATATCCTGCCAAACGCCCTTGTGTTGGGGAGTCGATTGGATTTACCTTGGGTCCTGCCGATGGGAATCGTCCGCGCGCGCAGTTCTACGCGGAAGCGGCCTGTTTGAAGAGGTAATCCGCTGCCAGAAGTGCGAGTATTCTGGCAGCATGTGCAGCAATTGTGGGATTCGGCTGAAAGGCACAGGCATTGGCCCACTGCAGGAGCGGAGTCCATTGCGTTGGCCGCCAGGTTAGAAATTTTGAGTCTGCGGGTTGCATCCTTCCCGCAGCTCCCAAGGAGAAGAACATGAAACGCACGATTTCACTTTGGGTGGGCCTGCTGGCTTTCGCCCTGTTGCCCGCGCTTGCACAGACACCCGCAGCGGCGCCTGCGCAGACGCCCGCGCCCACTGGGCCCACGGGTAAAATTCACGGCCACGTGACCAACCCGACCGGGGCTTCGCAGACCGTCGGCACGGTGAGCCTCTCCAACGACGGCGGCCGCACCTCAAAGTACACCTTCCAGGTGACCTCCTCCGGCGACTACAGCGGCGAAGCGCCGCCCGCCACCTACATGGTGCTCTTCCGCCAGCCCGATACACCGCCTGACAAGATGGTTGACTCCTTCGACGGAATCAAGATCGTGGCCGGCCAGGATGTGCTGCAGGACATCGACATGTCCCGCAAGGAATTTGTCGACAAGCTGCCTGCAGAGCAGCAGAAGCAGCTGGAAGAACTGAAGAAGCACAACGCCGAGGCGATGAAGGCCAATGAGGTGATCAAGAACCTCAATGCCGATCTGCGCCTAGTGACCCAGGACATCAAGGATGCCGACGCCGCGCATGCGACGGCCGTCCAGACCCTGGGCGCTGGCGCTGCCAAGGCCAACATCGACGCCAAGGAAGCGGAGATCAAGACCGCCAAGTACACCGAGGTCGAGACCCTGATGCAGAAGGACGCCCAGGCCAAGCCGGACGCCTCCGTCCTGTGGGCTCAGCTGGGGCAGGCGCAGGTCGGCCTGAAGAAGTACGACGAAGCAGAGGCGACCTTCAAGAAGGTTCTCGATCTGGAGACCACTGCAAAGAAGCCGAATCCTGCTATCCAGGGCCTGGCCAACAGTGGTTTGGGCGAGATTTATGCGCGCACCGGCAAGCTGCAGCAGGCAAGTGACGCCTATGACGCCGCTGCCAAGGTCTATCCCGCCCAGGGCGGTTTTTATCTGAAGAACGAAGCGGTCATCTACTTCCAGCTCAACCTGCCGGATGCGCAGGTGGCCGCGGCCGACAAGGCCATCGCCATCGACCCGAACAGCCCGATCCTTTACTACCTGAAGGGCAACGGCCTGGTGGGCAAGACCACCATGGACGACAAGACCCACAAGCTGATTCCGCCGGCTGGCTGCATGGAAGCCTACCAGAAGTATCTGCAACTGGCGCCCGACGGCCTCTATGCCGCTGAAGTCAAGGGCATTCTGGCCGGCTTCAACCAGGCCATCGACACCAGCTTCAAGGCTGCCAAGCCCGCCAAGAAGTAACCCTCTGCCTGTCTCGCACCTGAGGGCGTTCGCCGCGACGGACGCCCTCTTGTGTCTCCATGGCTGGTCAGCGCCGCTGACCCCCGCCATGACCAGCCTCTACAATCCATTCCATGAGTTCTGCTCTGCCCAGCTATGAGCAGGCTGCCACCCTGGTCGCGTCCTACGCCGCCCGGCTGGCCCGATTGCGGCCCTCGCTTCCGGCTGAGCGCGTTGCGCTGGTTGCGGCCACAGGCCGGGTGCTGGCCCGACCCCTCTGCGCCGATCGCGATCAGCCTCCCTTTACCCGCTCCACGCGCGATGGCTTTGCCTGCCGCGCCGCTGAGGCTTCTGCGCATGCGTTCCTGCCCGTGGCCGGCGCCACCCAGGCTGGAGAAGCCCCATCAGGGCTCCTGCCGCCCGCCGCTGCCTGGGAGATCATGACCGGCGCCCCCGTTCCCGCCGGCGCCGATGCCGTGGTGATGATCGAGCACGTCGAAGTCGCCGGGGGTAGGGTCCAGCTGCTTCCGTCCCGCAAGATAAAATCTGGCGAGAACATCGTTGCCCAGGGCGCACAGGCGCGCGCGGGCGACGAACTGCTCCCCGCCGGAACCGCAATCACCTCCGCGCAGATTGCCCTGGCCGCAGCCTGCGGATGCGCCGCGCTCGATGTATTCCCCCGTCCCCGCGTGGCCATCCTCACCACCGGCGATGAACTGGTCCCCGTTGAGTCCGAGCCCGCACCGGGGCAGATCCGCAACTCCAATGCACCCATGCTGGCGGCCCTGGTTGCCGCGGCGGGCGGCGAGCCCTGGGTGCTGCCCGCAGCGGCGGACAACGCAGCCGCTCTCGACCGGTCGTTGGCCGAAGCCGCGCAGGCCGATATGCTGCTCATCTCCGGCGGCGTCTCAGCCGGAAAATTCGACCTCGTCGAGCCCGCGCTGGCCCGCATCGGAGCGCATTTCCACTTCACCGGCGTCCGCATCCAGCCGGGCAAGCCGCTGGTCTTCGGCGAACTGCCGCGCGGCAGGGGGCGTGCTGTCCCGTTCTTCGGGCTTCCTGGCAACCCCGTCTCTTCCGCCGTCACCTTTGTGCTCTTCGCCGCGCCGGTGCTGGCCACGCTGGCCCACAAGCTGGAGGGTGGGCCACGGTTTGCACTGGCGCGGCTGGCAGCGACGACGGATAGGCACACCAAGCCGGGACTTACGCGCTTTCTGCCTGCGTCGTGCACTTTTGGCGCGACGGCTGGCGAGCTGCCGGAGGTCGCGCTGGTCCCATGGCAGGGTTCGGGCGACCTGGCCGCCCTGGCCCGCTCCAACTGTTTTCTGGTCATCCCCGAAGGGGAAGCCAGCCTTTCGGCGGGCGAAATCGTCCGCATTCTGCTGTTCTGAGGAGTTTTCCGTGACCGAACTTTCGCACTACGACGCTTCCGGACAGGCCTCCATGGTCGATGTCGGCGCCAAGCAGCCCACGCGGCGCACCGCAACCGCTTCGGCGTTCGTGGAGCTTTCCGCCGCCGTTCTTGCCGCCCTGCCCGCCAACCCCAAGGGCAACCCGCTGGAGGTGGCCCGCTTCGCCGGCATCCAGGCCGCCAAGCGCACCGCCGACCTGATTCCCATGTGCCATCCCCTCGCCCTCACCCACGTCGATGTGCACGCGGAGTTCGTCGAGGGCGGCGTGCGCATTACCGCGACCGTCGCCACCACCGGCCCCACTGGCGTCGAGATGGAAGCCCTCACCGCAGCCGCCGTGGCTGCCCTCACGGTCTACGACATGACCAAGGCGCTGGATAAGGGAATCGTCATCCGCAACGTGCAACTCGAAGCGAAAACCGGAGGCAAGAGCGGAGATTTCACCCGAAGCGCAGGGCGAGTCTGATCCGGCACGCGCGGGGTTTCCGCAAGCCCGGCAAATGGACTACGATTCTCCTTCCGCCTGAAGGAGGCTCCATGAAGCGCCCTGCTCTTTTTTCTGCTTGCCTTGCTCTCATTTTTCTTGCCGCCAACGCCGCCGGCGCACAGTCCGTCTCCGTTTACCAGACCACGCCGGACCTGCTGGAGGCTCTTTCCGAGCGCGCCACGCTGCACTTTTCCGCCAAGGCTGACCCGGCCGCGACTACTCCGCTCATCGCCGTCGACGACGCCCAGCGCTTTCAGGAGATGGACGGCTTCGGCGCCTCGCTCACCGACTCGGCCGCGTGGCTCTTCGCCAAAAAACTCCCCGAGGCGCAGGCCGACGCGGCCTTCAAGACGCTCTTCAGCCGCAAGGGCGGCATCGCCCTCAGGATTCTGCGCCAGCCCGTCGGGTCCTCGGATCTGGCCGTTACCTTCTACTCCTTCGACGACCTCTGCCAGCAGACCTCCAAGGCCTGCACCACGCCGCTCGGTGTCTCCGACCCCAACCTCGACCACTTCTCGCTGGCCCACGACCAGGAGTACATCCTTCCGCAGCTCAAGAAGGCGATCGGCCTCAACCCCGACCTCCACGTCATGCTCACCCCTTGGAGCCCGCCGGGCTGGATGAAGACCACGGGCACCATGCTGGGCTCAACGGGTGACGAAAAGCACCCCTCAAGCCTGCGCCCGGAGTTTTACCCCGCATTCGCCAATTACCTGGTGAAGACCATCCAGGGCTACCAGGCCGCCGGCGTACCCATCTGGGCCCTGAGCGTGCAGAATGAGCCGCTCTACGCCCCGCCCACTTACGGCGGCATGCAGATGCAGGCCGAAGAACAGGCCGCCTTCTTCGGCGACTCTCTCGCGCCCGCCCTCACCGCAGCGGGCTTGAAGACAAAAGTCATGGCCTACGACCACAACTGGGACCGGCCTGATTATCCGGAGACCGTGCTCAAGGACCCCAAGGCCGGCGCACTGGCCGCCGGAACCGCCTGGCACCACTACGGCGGCGACCCGTCCGTGATGACCAAAAACCACGAGGAGTTCCCGCAGAAAGACCAGTGGGTGACCGAGTCGAGCGGCGGAACCTGGCAGACGGGCAACGTCTTTGCGGAAGAGGCGGCGGAACTGATCGCAGTGACCCGCAACTGGGCCCGCGGCTATGTGCTCTGGGCTCTGGCCACCGACCAGAATCACGGCCCCGTGGTGGGCGGTTGCGACACATGCCGTGGCCTGGTCACCATCGACCTCAGCACCCCGGAAAAGCCGGTGGTCAAGCCCGAACTCGACTACTACGTGCTTGGCCAGGCGAGCAAATTTCTGCTTCCCGGCGCGGTCCGCATCGCGTCCGACGAGCCCGCCGGGACGAAGCTGAAGGATGTTGCCTTCCGCAACCCCAACGGGACGGTCGTGCTCTACGCCCTGAACGATGGCGCCGTCAGCCAGAACCTCCGCATCGGCTTCCATGGCAAGACCGCTTCAACCACCCTCCCAGCCGGAGCCGTAGCCACCTTCGTCTGGAAGCCCTGAGCGGAGAATTCCCATCGTTTTGTCCTTCGGAGAAAGTTTGACAAATTCTGGACGGGAACTTGACGACTTTAATTTTTGGGTTCGCTAGTGTGGTCCTCGTAAGGCGGAGGACATAACCATGCGGACCAAATTCAGAACTCTCGTAGTGGCGTCGGCAGCGTTGGCTGCAGCAGCATTGGCCATCAACACGGCGAAGGCGGAAGCGACCAAAGTCGATGTTCCCTTCAGCTTCACGGCTGCCGGCAAGAGCCTTCCCGCCGGCGAGTACACGGTTGAGCGGGACCATCTTGGCAGCTTCCTCAAGCTCCAGGCCAAGGATTCGCCGCTGTGCATCCTCGCGGTTGCCAGCCCGACGGCCACGGACGGGAAGAAAGTTTCCCTGAAGTTCGACAACCTGGGCAACACCCATGTGCTGCAGTCGATTCAGTATGGGAACCTGATCACGCCCCGAATGGACAGGAAGACGAAGAATCGCGAAGACTTGTCGTCCAAGGATGGGTCGGGCCAGTAAGCGGACCCTGAGCGCCACGAACCGGGGCCCAGCGAATGGGTTTAAGCGAAGCATCGAGCAGGGTGTCCGCGGTGGCGGGCGCCCTTTCTTTTTCAATGGGGATTCGACGATGGACACTTCGCCCTGAGTCCATGCGCGTCAAAATGGAAAACGCCGTCCCGGAGGGCGGCGTTTTTCCTTTGCGGAGCAAGCGGGAAGGCTAGATGCCCATCCCGAACTCGCTGGCCTGGGCTTCGCCGGCGTTGGCGTAGAAGTCGTAGGGAGTGCGGCGCTTGAACTTGTATCGGCTGCGCAACTCGTTGCCCAGGTAAATACCCAGCGCGGCCACAGCCATTCCCACGGAGAACCAGCCAATCACGCGGAGAGTATTGCTCTCGGTTGTTTCCTGCAGGTTGCTCTCTTCTGCGGATTCGACGTTCTCACGTTCAGTGGACATGTGCATGCAGCCTCCTACACGTTCATGATACCCCAGTTTTATTTTGACGGGCCTGCCGGCGTGGTGGTTAGCCTACCACTTTTGTTTACTGGGTAGGGTCGATTCGGGTGAGCCATGCGGCCTTTGCCGAATCGGGAAGAAAGCTGGCGCGAATCGAATTTGCAGCTAAAGCCCGCAACTCCTCGCGGGTAAAGCCCTGCTGGGTGTGGGCCAGCAGGTACTCGTTGGCCACATCGGAGCCAAAGAAGGCTGGATCGTCGGAGTTGAGCGTGACCAGCAGGCCGGCGTCGAAGTAGCGGCGGAGGGGATGGCCGGCAAAAGAGGCGCAGACGCCGGTGCGGACGTTCGAGGTGGGGTTCAGTTCGAGTGGAGTGCTCCGCACCTTTAAATCCTGGATGAGATCCGGATCCTGGATGGCAGAAACAGCGTGGCCGATGCGCTCCGAGCCGATGGAGAGCGCTTCCCGGATGGCCTCGGGGCCGGTGGTTTCGCCGGCGTGGTTGGTGAGGCGCAGCCCGGCCTGTGCGGCGCGGGCATAGAGGGCGCGGAAGGGCTCGGAGCCGGTCCGGCGCTCGTCGCCGCCTAGGCCAATGCCGATGATGGAGGGGTAGTGGGGCCGCATTTCGGCCGCCTTGCTGAAGACCCGCTCCGCTTCCTCGACCGTAAAGTGGCGCACGGCGTCGAAGATCCAGTAGAGCGAGAGGCCCAGCTCCAGTTCGCCGCGTTTCCGGGCGCGTTCCAGTGCGGCAAAGATGGGCTCGAAGGCGCGCGGGTCGAAGTTGCGCCACATGTAGATGACTCCGACCGAGATGTAGACCTCGGCGTGGACCACGCCCTGCTTTGCCAGGTGTTGCATCATGCGCCAGGCGACCAGTTCATAGTCTTCGGGGTCGATGAGGCGGCGGGTGACGGCTTTGAAGCATTCAATGAACGAGGAAAAATCGTCGAAGCGGTAGAGGGCTTTGGCCTCGCGCAGCTTCATCGGCCGGGCATCGTGGCGCGCGCTCAACTCCACCAGCGTGGAGGGCAGGATGGTGCCTTCGAGGTGCAGGTGCAACTCGGCCTTGGGCAGGCAGCGGATGAAGCTTGTCAGGTCGCTCTTATTGGGCGCCATAAACTTCCGATATCAAATTCCTTTCTGGTGGCAAGTGAGGGTTATTGCGGCGGCAGGATTCCAGTCTGCTTCCACTTGGCGATACGAGAGAGGTGGTATTGGAGATAAAAGCTGCCGAAGAACAACGTCATCGCGCCGCTGAGGCGAAGGCCTATCGGCTCGACCCGATTGTAGTGGCTAAGCATTGACTGACGGATCTTAAAGATCGCCGAAATAAACGAGATAGCCGCAGCCAGCTGTGCCATTCGCGAGATGGCAACTGAATAAAACGCTACAACAGTCGATGCGATGACGCACACCACCGTCAGGGCTGACAGAACCAATGTGCCCGTCCGCCGATCCAATGTCCCTACGAAGCTTGCTTGCATGAGAAGCAAGATCAGCGGGAACAACCCCAAGGTCGCAACAGACAGCAGGAGAACGACCCACAGGGGTATCGCGAGCGGCACGAGTGGCTTTGCGAACTCTGAGCGGAAGAAGCCATAGGTAAAGTAAATCGCCAGGCCAATCACAAGCCAGATTACAAATCTCATCCAGGTGATGATGGGCAATCCGGCCATGAGCAGGAAGCAGAAGATGACGCTGAGGAGCGGAATGACGGGGCCAAACGGAACTTTGAAGCCGCGGCGGCGATCCGGCTCGCGATAACGCAGCACGATGACGCCTATCGAGACCAGCACGAAGGCGAACAGGGTGCCGATGTTGGAGAGGTCGGCCAGCGTGCCGATGTCGAAGAGTCCGGAGGGGATGGCGACGACGAAGCCCGCAACCCAGGTGGAAAAGGCCGGCGTGCGGAAGACCGGGTGCACGTCGCTGAAGACCTTGGGCAGCAGGCCGTCGCGGGACATGGAGAACCAGACGCGCGACTGGCCCAACTGGTAGACCAGGATCGACGAGAGCATGCCCATGATGGCGCCAAACAGCACGATCAGGCGGATCCAGTGGAGCGGATGCCCGCCGGGGAGGATGGAGAGCTTCTTGAGCGCGTTGACCACCGGCGCGGCGTCGCCCACCATCGATTGCCACGGCACCAGGCCTGTGAGACAGACGGCCACAGCGACGTAAAGCACGGTGCACACAATCAGCGTGGCGATGATGCCGATGGGCAGATCGCGCTGCGGGTTACGGCACTCCTCGGCCGCGGTGGAGACGGAGTCGAAGCCGATGTAGGTGAAGAAGATGATGGAGCCGCCAGTAAGGATGCCGGAGAAGCCGTTGGGCGTGAAGGGATGCCAGTTGGCGGGGTGGATGTAACTGAGGACGCCGAGAACGAAGATGACGATGGCGACGAGCTTGATGCCCACCATGGTGTTGTTGGTTTCGGCTGACTCGCGGATGCCGCGGACGAGGATGACGGTGAGGATGAGGACGATGAGGAAGGCCGGGATGTTGAAGCCGAAGTGCCAGCCGGGATGATAGAGCCAGTTTCCGCTCAGGTCCTGTAGCCCGTCGGGCAGGTAGGCGGGCGAGATCAACACCGCGGAGGGATGCAGGCCGAACCAGTCGAGCAGGTCGACGACGTGGGCGGCAAAGCCGACGCTGACGGTCATGTTGGAGCCGGCGTACTCCAGGATCAAGTCCCAGCCGATGATCCAGGCGATGAGCTCGCCCATGGTGGCGTAGGTGTAGGTGTAGGCGGAACCGGCGATGGGAATCATGGACGCGAGTTCGGCATAACAGAGGCCGGTGAGCGCGCAGACGATGGCCACCAATACAAGGGACAGCGCGATGGCGGGGCCGGCGCCCGGTCTGCCAGCCATGGCCGTGTGGTGGATGATGAAATCGGCCAGCGGTGTATTGATTACGCTGGAGGTGTCAAACTGCTCGCCGGAGATGGCGGTGCCGATGACGGTGAAGATGCCCGAGCCGATGACGGCTCCAATGCCGAGCGCGGTCAGCGACCACGGCCCGAGGGTCTTTTTCAACGCATGCTCGGGTTCTTCCGAGTCGCGGATCAGCTTATCGATCGACTTGCGGGCAAGCAGTTGGCTGGGCAGGGCAGTTCTCCTCATCCGTCAGGTTGCGGGGACTGTCAGAGTGGTTTCACAATTCACGTGCCCCTTCAGGCTTTGCGAAAGGTGTCTTCTTCTCGAGGAAAAAGCCACTTGAGCACGGTCGTTTCGGGATACACCAATTGTGGAACCGCTAATGCGGGCTTCCGCCGGTCAGGGGTCTCGATTCCGGTTCAGGAGGCCTTCGCCGCAGTGTACAGGATGAGGACTCCCCCTTGGAACGGCTCAATGGACCGCGCCCAAATCCGGGACGGCCCACTGTGCACAGTTTGGATTCCAGCAGGCCTACTCCGCTAAAACGCGCACGGAGCCAGCAAGGTGATTTTTGGGGGGAGGGGTTCCGCTGCGGCGCCTGGCCGGCAGGGAACCCTGCTTGTTGTGGGTGCTGCGGCTTAGCGCTTGGACTGGCCGCGCGCCAACTTTTTGACCTTCTTCTTCTTCTCGCCGCGGGCTCCGGTGCGCTTTGCCTTGGGGGCGGCCTTCTTGCGGGCGGCGCGCTTCAGTTTCTTGCGTTCCAGCTTGTCTTCAACTTTGGTGGTGTCTGCCACGTGTAACCTCTTCCACTCGAATCTTTTCAGGGTTTCCCGCAAAACGGGTTAATGTGAACTTTAGGATAACAGGGAATGGGACCGGGCGAAAGCGGGATGTCCCGCATGAATCGCGGGTTTCAAGCGAATTGAGGCGCGGCGCGGCAGCGGTTTCCAGCGTACAATGGGAACAGACACGCATCTGTGAAGAGTCCAGCCTGCTCGGCTCCGGCCGTTTCACAAGCTTCTGACGAGCTCCGTACCCCACGCAGCAATCCACCAGCAACCTGTTTGCCGGAGTTCGTCAATGCGTTCCAATCAGATTCACCGCGCCCTCGCGCAGGGAATGAACCGTTTTGAAGTGTGCCAGCTTGTGTCCAAGGGCGTGAAGGCCACGCACAAGACCGGATCGCGCTTTGAGGATTCGATCAACGATGTGTTGCAGTACCTGGGCACTCACGACAAGCCCAAAGAGGGCATTCACCCGGCCATTCCGCAGGTGAGCGTGAAGAGCCTCAAGCCGGCGGCGTGAGCCAGGGACTAAGGGACCAGGGACTGAGGGACTAGATCAGTTGCCGGCGGGTGAGCGGTGGTGGCTTTTATTTAGCTGCCCGGGCCGGTTTGGGAAAGATAAGAAAATCAAGTGAACGCAAAAGAGGGACGGCAGTTTGCCGTCCCTCTTTTGTTGATTCCCGAACTGATTGCCCGGCGTTATGCCTTAGACAACCTGAACGTTCTCAGCCTGCCAGCCCTTGGGGCCCTTGGTCACGTTGAACTGGACGCGCTGGCCTTCCTGCAGCGAACGGAAGCCGTTCGACTGGATGGCGGTGTGATGGACGAAGACGTCCTCGCCGTTTTCGCGGCTCAAAAATCCAAAACCCTTGGCGTCGTTAAACCACTTGACTGTTCCCTGTTCCATTGTGTGTTACTCCTTCGATACTGATTTACCGCGAACGCAATGTGGAAGTTTGCGAGTAGGCGGTAACCGGAACAGGCAAGAACTTCAGATCGAATTCTACGATTGAATAGAGTGTAGCACGGATTGAGAATTCGGCCGGGCAGGATGGGACTGGCGGCGGCAGAGGAAGGCCGCGCGGGTCCCGTTTTGGGACGGACTCGCCATGCACCGCCAAAACCCGGGCGCGCAGCCCTTCGGCAGACCGTTTAAACTCTCTCTGGCCTTTTAAGCGTAAACAGGAGGGGCGTGAACTCTTGAGCAGCGAAAGCAGGCGCGTGCTGGTGCTGAACCCCGGATCGACATCGACGAAGCTGGGGGTTTATACCGAGCAGGGCGCCGAATGGGTGCGGAGCATCCGCCATGGAGACGAGGAGATTGCTCGCTTTGGCGGGCGGCCGATGGTGGCGCGGCTGGAGTACCGGGCGGGGATGATTGAGCATGCGCTTGCAGAAGCCGGTTATGCCCTCGAGGGATTTGCGGCGGTGGCGGGCCGCGGCGGACTGCTGCCGCCTATGGCCTGCGGCACCTATCTCGTGGACGAGGCGATGGTGGAGGAGCTGAAGCTGGCGCGGCTGGGCGAGCACGCTTCGAACCTGGGAGCGCTGCTGGCGCTGAAGTTTGCCCGAGCGGCCGAGGTGAACGCCTACATCGTGGATCCGGTGACGGTGGACGAGTGGCAGCCATGCGCGCGGCTCTCCGGGTCGCCGCTGGTGAAGCGCACCGCAATTGGCCACGCGCTGAACACCAAGGCCGTGGCGCGGCGGTTTGCACGGGAACAGGGCCGCGCCTACGAGGATCTGCGGCTGATTGTGGCGCACATGGGCAGCGGGATCACCGTCTCGGCACACCGCAATGGGCGGATGATCGACTCGAACACCATCGAGGAAGGCCCGTTCGGCCCCGACCGGACGGGCGGCCTGCCGGCAAGGGAGCTGGTGAAGCTGTGCTTCAGCGGGAAGTACCTGCAAAGGGAGATTGACCGCCATGTCTTTGGCGATGGCGGCCTGTTCGCCTACCTGGGCACGCGCGAGCTGACCGAGGTGGAGCGGCGGATCGATGGCGGAGACGAGCAGGCCGCGCTGGTGTGGGAAGCGATGGTCTACCAGATTGCGAAAGAGGCCGGAGCGATGGCCGCGGCGCTCGAAGGGAAGGTGGACGCCGTGTTGCTGACCGGCGGCATGGCGTTCTCTAAGCGAGCGGTGAGCCGCCTGCGCGGATACCTCGATTGGATTGCGCCCATCATCGTCTATCCCGGCGAAGATGAGTTGCAGGCCCTGGCCGAGGGGGTTTTCCGCGTGCTCAACGGCGAGGAGCAGGCCAAGAGGCTGGGGAGGGAAGGGCTTGAGGCAGCGCAGGGCGTGGCTGCACGCGAGCGGCTGGTGATTGGGCTGGAGTGAGGACTGACGCTACCGGGCCGGGGGAACGGGAAGGGTCACCGATCCCATGCGTCCGGAATTCTCGTCCAGCACCACCACGCGGAGCGTGCCTGTGCCCGGCTTCACCGTCACCACCTGCTCGAACGGAACTCCCGTTGCGAGCACGTTCTGGTAGGTGGAGGGGAGGAGCCGGAGACCGAGCGTCTGGCCTTCCAGTTCAGCATGCAGGCCGGCGTCGTCGCGCTGCACAAAGAAGATGTCCACCTTGTCCATCCAGCGGCTGCCGCGCTGTTCCAGACCGAGGTCCGCGGCCGCAATCCTGATCTTCACATGGGCGCCGTCCTGTTCCACGCCGACCGTCGCGGTGACCCCGATCTCGCCGGCGTCCGCGGGCGACCAGATTGCCTGCTGGAATCGCGCCTTCGGCGTTGCCGGCTCCTTGCTGTAGAGATAGCCCGTGCGTCCACGAACCGTCAGGCCCTTCTTGTCCACAGTCTTCACTTTGACCGTGTGATATTGGTCGTCTGCCGGAGTGTCCGGGTAAAAGCTCAGCTGGTAGGCGGCATGTCCATCTTCCACAATGCTGCCGAGCGCCGCCGCCAGGTCTCCGGAGCGCCGGATGGTCCGGCCGCCGGTGGCTTCTGCCAGTTCCCTTATCGGTCCCTGAATCGGCCGCAGGTCCTGAAGCATGTCGGCCTTGATGCGGCCGGCCGTCATGTCGCGCGGGGGAGTGGTTACCTCCCTCTGTGCAGGGGCCAGCTCCACATTGCGGTTTTGGATGTCTGCGCCGATGCTCCCCGCCTCCAGTTGCGATACGTCGAACGGGTAGACAGCCGCATGGGCGTCGTTCATCGCCTCCTGCGCATGGAGCGCGAAGCTGTCTATGCTGTTGGTGTTTTTGTCGACGGATACGGCCTGGTCCTGCCAGTTGGCCAGCACGTTGTCGCTTGAGATCCACACCAGGTTCTTGTGCCCGGGCAAAGCCGCGAGATGGCGCGCCACGCTGCGCAGAATGATGAGCGACGCGCGAGCCGGATCGCTGCCCATGATGAGCAGCTGCGGATCTATCGGCATCCCCGCAATCGGAACGTCAATTTGATTGCCGTTGACCGAGTTCAGGTCGGCGGCGTTGTGGACGGTCTCGAACTGCTGCCGGTTGCGCGTCTCGTCTTCCTGCGCCTGCACGACGGCCTGCGCCGTGGGCATCCACCTGTTGAGGCGGCCAATCACCGCGGCACGATCGGCGGTGACCTCGGTGAGCACGCGAAAGCCCAGGCCGCTCATGGAGTACAGGCCCACCCGCTCGCCCGGAGCCAGGCCATTGAGGAACCGGAGCACCTCCTGGCGCGTGTGGCTGAGGTCGCTCCAGGCAATGTGGCTCTCATCGATCAGCAGGATGGTGGCGTTGGCCTGCGTGGAGGGCAAGGCGGCGGCCTCACTGGCGGGCTGGTTGGAGTAGGTCTGCCCGGCTGAGGGAGATGCCGGAAGACTCGCCGCGTCGGCTCCTCCGCTGAACTCGCTGAAAAACTTCGCTTGCTGCTTCCGTCCGTTGTCGTAGACTTCAAAGTCCGCGGCGGCCAGGCTCTTTACGGGATGGCCCTTCTTGTCGACGACCACCAGGCCCACGTCGACTAGCCGGGAGGTCACATGCAGCACGAAGCCGCCTGCCGGTGGCGCAGACGCGCCGGCCGGCGCATCCGGAATGCCGCTGGCGGCTTCGACGCCGATCTCCGGCTCGGCCGTCGCAGGCGTCGAAACGGGCGCAGGCGCTGCGGCCTTTTCACCCGCCGGCGCCGTCTCGGCAGATGCATTGTTCGCTGCCGGTGGAGGGGCATCCGTGCCTGCGGCCGCGGTTGGTTGCGCATTGGGCGAGGCCGCCGCCTGCGTGCCGCCAGCGCCTTGATCGTCTCCGGCCAGGATCCGCATCTCCGTGCCGAGGCGGTGATACTGGGTAAATGCAACGTCGTTCAAATACACCTTGAGCGGTCCCGTGTAACTCGCCGCCGATTGCATGCCCGGCGGAAGATGGGCATTGTGAACCAGCGAGAGAGAGACGCTCCTGACCGGGCAGGTAAAGCTCTTGCCCCCGATCTCCACGGCGCTATACTCGACCATCATGCCGGCCTTCGAGAGCGGATCGCTCGCTAGCAACTCTGCATCTACGGTGACGCGCAGGATCGTCCCCGTCGCGGGATCGACCGTCATCTCTCCGCGATAGCCGGCGCGCTCACGGAACTGATGCGCCGGATCACCGCTGGCAAAATCGGCGACGCAGCAGAACTGCACCCAGTAATGGGACTTCTGCGCGGGCACCTCGTAGCCAAACACCCCCACAACTCCGTCCGCGCTCTGCTCCCAGTGGCTCCAGAACAGCTTGCTCTGGGCTGCGTCGAGCAGAACCATGCTCAAAATGGGTCCAAACTCGCCATAAGAATCCAGCCCCTGGGCTCTCGATTCCTGCTTGCCGGTCTTTCCGGCGCCCTTGTCCACGCTCTCCTGGCCATCGCGGTAAACCACCGTTCTGCTGCTCCTGCCCGCCACATGCAGCGGCAGGTAGCTGTAGCTCACCAGGCCGGTTTCGCCTTGCACATCCTGCTGGGGCCGGTCCTCGAAGCTGGTTGTATCGCGCGTGGCGAAGAAGTTCGGCAACTGTTGCAGGATGCTGGTTACATACTTCACCGTCAGCGCCATGATTTGCCGCTGCGTGGCCGCATCCGGTTTCGCCTTGTCGGGAATCTCCGCCGGCGGCAAATCCAGAAACGCCGATCGGTCGGCCAAGATGAGCAACTCCTGCTGCGATTTCTCGCCGGGCAGGTTGAGCCTCAGGCGCGCATACCGGGCCGCGCTCAGCCGCTCGGTGAGCTCAAGTCCTGCCAGTTGTTGCGCAACCTCCGCATCGGACTTGCCCTGGGCCGCGCCCAGATCCTGCTCCAGTTGCGCCACCGAGATCGCTTCCGGGCCGTTTGTCCTGTACGGTGGGGCGGCGATGGAGGGCATTGCCGAGGCCACCAGGAAAAGCAAAAGCGCGAATCGCGGCATGCACAATCTCCTCGGCGGGTGACGGCCCGATCTTAGGCGTTTTGGGAGTCGAAGTCCAAATCCAGGGCGCGGAACCGGAATTGCTGTACTCCGACTGCTACGGGGTAGGTCTCGCTCCAGGCGCGGGACCCTCGGGCCGCGGCGGGCCGTCGTGGTCGTCCTTCGGAATCACGAAGGGCTCGGGGCCCAGGTGCCCGCGATGGCAGGTGCCGCAGGTCACGGGCTCGTCCGAGCTGGGCACTTTGGAGACGTAGTTCACGTTGATGTCCTCGGTCATTTTGTACATGAGCCGGGCGGTGAGCTTCTCCTCCTTGGAGTCGTCGGCAAAGTTGAGCCGCGGCCGGCCGTTGGGACCGATGTCCTTGGGGTCCGGCGTGTGGCAGGTGCTGCAATGCGCCCCCAGCGAGCCCTCCCACTGCTCCATGATCTCGTGCACCTGCTGCCCGGTCAGGTTCTTGGGCAGAACCTTCAGGTTGGTCGGCACGGGATAGGTCCGCGGCGGCGGGCCGCCGGCTGGGGGCGGTTGCGGGGGAGCGGTTTGCGGGGCCTGGGCAATGGTCGAGACGGCAAAGACGGCTGCCGTGAACAGGGCCGTGGCCACAACGGGCAGGGATCGGGAACATTTCTTCAAGATAAAGGTCTCCTGGAGGGGGTTGGGCAGTTGTACCGATTGACGCAATCCCAGCGAGCCAGGTTTAAGTTTCGCTGAAGGCGGTTCCATTTGGGCCGTCATTCTCAACAATACCGGCCATAGACGGGCGCAGCCTCACCCCATGGATTGAGACGGGCATTGCGGACACACGTTTTGCTTTGAGGCAGATTTGGCGGCTGGATTTCACGCGCGCAGTCTCGCCGGCCCGGAGACGCAGGGATGGCCGCGCAGAATGAAGCGCAGCGGCCAGTCCACGGCTCGGTGGATGCCGATGCGTGGCGTAACGCGCACATCCGTCGCCCGGAAGCCGTCGTCCCAGATCTGGAGCGGCGAGGCGGGGTGGGCGAGGTCGAGGGCATTGTGGAGCGGCCGGGTGAGCCCAAGCGCCTGGCAGAGGCGGCTGGGGCCGGAGGTGAGCTGCCTGGCCGGCGCGCCGGGAGCCAGTCCCCTATTCCGGGTCATTGCATCCAGACCCGCCAGCGGCTCCAGCGCGCGCAACAGCACACAGCCCGCCCGGCCCTCCGCCTCGCAAGAGACGTTCATGCAGAAGTACCGGCCGTAGATGGCGTAGACGTAAGCATGCCCCGCGTGCCCGAACAGCACCCAGTTCCGTGGCGTGGGGCCGCGATGGGAGTGGGCTGCTGGATCGGGCGGGCTGTTGTGCGGCCCCAGGTAGGCCTCGGCCTCGACGATGCGGCCGGCGAGGACGCCGGAGGGCGTGCGACGGACGAGCACCTTGCCGATCAGGCGCGGGGCCACCTGCTCCGGCGGGGCCTCGAAGAAGACGCGGGGGAGCTGGAGGCCGGGCATCCTTTCCCAGGTCTCAAAATCGAGACCTGGGGCACCCTCATTCTGGCTTATTTGTGCGTTTTGCTCCATTCCTCGATCAGCGCCAGCACCTGTTCCGCGTGGCCCTCCGGCGTGACTTTGGGGAAGATGTGCAGCAGGGTCTGGTCGGGGCCGATCACAAAAGTGGTCCGCTCAATGCCCCACACTTTCTTCCCGTACATGTTCTTTTCCTTCAGCACGCCAAACTGATTGCAGACTTTCTCGTCTACATCAGCAAGGAGCGTGTAGGGCAGGTCGAACTTGGCGCGGAATTTTGCCTGAGCCTTGGGGGTGTCGCGGCTGATGCCGAGCACTACGGCGCCGGCGGCCTGGAGCTTCTTGAAGGTGTCGCGGAAGCCGCAGGCCTCAATTGTGCAGCCAGGAGTGTCCGCTCTGGGGTAAAAGAAGAGTACGACGGGCTTGCCGGCATAGGCAGACAGGCTGGTCGTTTTGTCCTCGTCGGTTTGCAGGGTGAAGTCGGCGACTTTCTGGTTGAGTTCCATGCGGAAATCCCTCGTATGGTAAGTAGAGGGCCAAAAACGGGATTGGCCGTCAGGTTCAATTATTCCCGAGGCAGGCGGCAGATGTCATTGCGCAGGGCAAGTGGATTGTTGATGGGACGAACGGCGCTTGCGCTTGCCGCGGGGCTACTGGTGGCCTTGCCTGCACTTGCGCAATACCCAGGCCAAGTGAGCAAGGGCGGCAAGGACACCCCCGAGCTGCGCGCCATCGCTGTCCTGGAGTGGACCGGGGACGAAGGCAAGCCCAAGGCCAGCCGCCTTGTCCCCGTGACCGTGCTCGATGGCGGCGAACTGCAGGACGGCGGCATTTACCTGGCGCGGCCCGAGCCGATGGCGGTCTTTCCCGAGGTGGAATACGAGTTGCAGCAGAACGGCCAGCCTGTGGGCCTCTACGACATCAGCAACGCCGGCCAGCAGCAAGGCTCGTGGGTGGGCTTCGGCGCGTGGAAGCCGATGCCGAGCGCTAAGCCTAGGCCCTCGCCGAGGGAGCTGGCCCAGACCCACCTCGACGACGATGCCCAGAGCGATGTGCCGGTGCTGCACCGCAAGCATCATGCCGACGATGCGCCTTCGAGCGGTAGCTCGGGCAGCGGCGCCGACGCGGGTGGCCAGGCGCAGCCCAGCGACCCCGACCGGCCCGTGCTGCACAAGAAGACCTCCAGCGACAACACAGATAACAGCAGCACCGGCACGAACGCGGGCAACACCAGCCCAGCCACAGTCGGCGCAGGCCCCACAAACTCCAGCTCAGACACCGACCCCGACCGCCCCACGCTGCATAGGAAGAGCACAAGCAGCGACAGCGCCGGGAGCGGATCGTCTTCAAGCAGTGCGCCAAGCGACGATCCTGACCGGCCGGTGCTGAAGAAGAGCAGGAAGAGCGAGCCCGCCGACGTGGGCAGAGTTGAATCGGTGGCCGGCGACACGGATCCTGACCGGCCAAAGCTCAAGCGCGGCAAGTCCAGCGGCGACGCCGTTGAGGTGGCTCCCAGCCTGGTGGGCGTTCCGCCGGATGCGCAGCAGATGGTCGCCGTCTCCGACGCCAAGCGGCACCCGGTGCACCCGTGGACCTACGCGTGGTCCAATCCCGACGACGAGGCCAAGATGAAGTCGGCCCTCGAAGACATCGCCCGGGACGCGCTGGGTCTGAACCCTCCGCCTGCCCCGGCCAAGCCCACCGCCAAGCGCGCGCCGGTGAGAAAGACCACCAAGCCGCCCCCTCCGCCACCGCCCCCTGCCCCCCTTGAGGACGAGCAGTTCCGCGTCTTCGAGCTGGCTTACGGCTCCGGCGCAACGCTGGTGTTGAGCGCCCACACGGACGGGCCCGCCCCGCAGCAGAAGTTTGTCACCCTGATCGCGCAGCCTGACCTCTACGGCAACGTGCTGGTGCTCAAGAAGAACGTGACCGACGGCGCCCACCTGGACGAAAAGCCGCGCATGCGCCTGGTGGACGCGGTGGATGCCCTGGCCGACAACCGCGGCGAACTGCTGTTTGAACTGCGCGGGGCTAATCAGCGCCAGTTCGCTCTCTACCGTGTGCTGCGCGGTCAGGCCGAGCAGTTGTTTGTCACCGGGGCGGGGCAGTTCGGAACCTAGAGCAGTCAATAGGGGAAGAGAACCAACCGCTCCGGATTTCCGTGGGGCGGAAACAATCACCGAGTCCGATATCTCTCGATTTAGATCAGAATTGCTCACTTCCGGGCAGGAATCTTATCGTTTCGTCAACAACAATGCGATGTTGGGCATAGGCTGTGTACTACTTCTTATACAATTGCGTTAGAGTGGGCGAATTGCCACTCTCCAAGGACTCTTTACCGAATGGCATCAGTCTTAACCGCACCTTCCCCTGAAAGCGCCGCCTTAGGCTCAACCGCTTCGATTCCTGCAGTCCCCGAATCCACAGCTTCCGTGGCCGTCCATACGGTCCCGGCAAGGCTTGAGGTTCGCATGGGACGCGCTGCAACGGTCGGCGAGGGCATCAACTGGCTCACGTTTACCGTGGTCGTCGCCTTTCACCTGGGCGCGCTGGCGGCGCTGTTCCTGTTCAGCTGGCAGCGCCTGGCGGTGTTGGCGGTGGCGTACGCGCTGGCAATCAACGTGGGCATCGGCATGTGCTACCACCGGCTGCTCACCCATCGCGGCTACCAGGTGCCCAGGTGGCTGGAATACGCCATGTCAATGTGCGGGACACTGGCCCTCGAGGGTGGACCCATGTTCTGGGTTTCGACCCACCGCGTGCATCACCAGCTGAGCGACCAGGAAGGCGACCCGCACACCCCGCGCGAAGGCGGCTGGTGGGCGCACACCGGCTGGATTCTCTTCGGCAGCGCGATGCACGCGCAGACCGAAGTTCTCAACCGCTATTCGCCTGATCTCGCCCGCGACCGCTTCCACGTGTGGCTGAGCAAGTGGCACTGGATTCCACTGGTGGCGAGCGGCGTGGTGCTGGTTGCCGGGGGATGGCTTACAGGAGGGCCGGTGAATGCACTGGGCTGGCTATTGTGGGGAGTCTTCCTGCGCGTCACGCTTGGCCTGCACGCCACCTGGCTGGTGAACTCCGCCACGCACCTGTGGGGACGGCGGCGCTTTGAAACGCGCGACGACTCGCGCAACAACTGGTGGGTCGCCCTGGTGACCGGCGGGGAAGGCTGGCACAACAATCACCACGCCCATCCCGTCTCCGCGCGCCATGGACTGGCGTGGTACGAGGTCGACCCCAACTTCTGGGGCATCTGGCTGCTGTCGAAGGTGGGGCTGGCGAAGAAGATTCGCGTGGCAAAATACGATCGGGAGAATCCGAAGCCGGCAGGAGCGTAGGGCAGTTCAACGTGAGTTTTCGGCAAGGCTGCGTAGCATGTCTGTGCGGGCGTGAACCGGCTGCGAGGATCAGTTAGTTGCGGACGTATTTTGCCAGCAGGTCGTCCATGTCGTCGCCGACGCCATATCCAAAATTGTGGCTGATGGTGC
>DATNHL010000177.1:0-5195 GCA_035604995.1 Occallatibacter sp.
AGACATCTTCGGGCAGGAACTTTAGCGCCACCACGCGGCCGAGCTTGGTGTCCTCGGCCTTGTAGACTACGCCCATGCCCCCGCCGCCCAGCTTGCTGAGAACGCGATAGTGGGAAAGAGTGCGACCGATCAATGATTAGCCCTCGTGGAGTGTGGGGCAATAGTAGGGCGTCGGGCGAGCCGGAGTCAACGCGAACGGTGGACTGCATCAGCACAAAATTTGGAGGGTGCCCCACCCTTCCCCGGTGTTGGGAAGGGTGGGGATTTTGACTCTTGTGGCCTTCACCGCTGATCGAGTCCACACGAACAGCACGACGTTAGGATGGGGCACCCTCGGTCGACACTTCGTTACCTGACAAAGCTGCCGTCGTCACGCACGTAACTCAAGAATTCCGAAGGGAATTCGTTTTTCAACATCCGACGGGCGATGCATTTTGTTGCGGAGAGCCACCTGCTGACCTGCTGCGTGTGCAGCAACTCGTCCACGCTCATCGTCAGTTCCCCCGACTTCGAGATAAGCGCATGTGCCACGTTCACCCTCAGTGGATGAAGGATGGTTGCAACAACCTCTGAAAAGGTTTTTCCTCGTGCCTCCGAGGGTACAGCGGAGTCAAGCACCATTCTGTCCCAGTTACGTCGAACGGGAAAAATAGCATCAAGCCACGTGCTAGTCCCTTCGTCGGTCGTCGGCAGTACCTCGCAGATGGCCGCGAATGTCGTCCCTTGCCGTTTTGCTTCGCGCTCCATCCGCCTTCTGCGTGCCTGAATGCCCTCGATAATTTTATAGAGACAAAGGAACCGATAAATGGCACTGCTACTGCCCAACGCCTCACGATAGAGACTCGCGTAGCCACGGAATTCAGCCCTCATCTCTGCAGTCGGAGTGACCGCGAACGGCGCCTCCCAGTAAGGGTTCGTCAAGCTCATCTGAATGTTCCCGGTTACAAGCTCGACCGTTTCGACCTGATAGATCTCCAGAGGGATATCGAGATGAATCGACCAATTACTCAGGCTGCCGGCGAGAGCGCGGTACGCCTTTCGCTCCGCATCATTCCGATCATTCGCAGCGAAAGGATATGATTGCAGTTTGCCCAGGAAACCACGATTGTTCGGGTAGCCCTGAAAGGTGAAATCGCCATCTTCTGTTCTGCCGTAGACGAGAATGTGATCGGCATCGGCATCATTCGGAGGAGTGAACGCCGGCCGGGTGATAGCCAGGTGCGAATCCCCTTGGAGTCCATTTACAAATGAAAACTGTCCCTCGGGCAGCAAACTGTAGCCGGGGCGTGCGAGGATAAAGGTGACCTGATAGTTCCCTGCAACACCTTGGGGCGGGATTGCATTTCGAGGATCACCCGCTTTGAATTGATTGATGATGTGCAGCTCGCCCGATTGCGCGGGAAGTCCCATCACATTAAGTTTAACGTTACGAACATCTGGCGGAATTGAGGATGTGGCAGGTAAACCCCGGCTGGGCATACTCCCCCCGCAGCAGCGTTTGAATTTCTTGCCGCTCCCACAGGGGCACGGCGCATTGCGGCCTACTCGATTCATGCTCAGGCCTCGCTCGATTGTAGCCTCGGTGTAAACGTTGGAGCGAAAAAGGAAAAACTGGGACAGCCCCGAAACCGCACCGTCCACCGCTCTGTGCAATTCAACCTGTGCCGCGACTCCTCTGGGCGACGGCCCGCCCGGAAGAAATCTTGCCACATTCCGAGCCGCGGGGCAGCCGCTGCGCCGCAAAACGCACTGACCGGAACCCGACCCACTAACCGCCCGAGATTCTCCTTGACGAGATACAGTAGTCGTGATATACATCACACAACTTAAATCGCAACCAGCTAATTCATTGCGGTTCGAGATTTATCCATTTTCCCCGGGCCTCTTATCGTTAGGATTAACATGTCGCCCCTGCGCGGCCTCCGCTCTTTGACAACAAATACCCCCGAAAAGGCAGCCTAAGTCCTTTCATGATCGGTTTTTGCGGGTAAGTCCTTTGTTTAATCGGTCCTCAATCGGTTCTCATGGGATCTCGGTCCGCAAGGTATTGATTCTGCACGGGGGCGTGGGGAGGGGGTGGTAATTACCATACCGTTAACAGTGCTGCACGGGTCGAAGGACCCCTAACCGCAAGATGTCGCCCAGGTAGGGGTGCTTCGACTCGTGCGGGCAAAGCTTGCCCTGAGCGGAAGCCAAGGGGCGGCCCGCACTCGCTCAGCATGACAGCGAAGCCGAGGGTCGGCGGCGCTCGCTCAGGATGACTGCACCGTAGTACAGGATGGCCCCCGCTACAACCGCAGCACCACTTTCCCAAACGTCTCGTTGGATTCGAGGCGGGCGTGGGCCGCCTGCACCTTGTCGAGGGGAAACTCGCTGTCGATGATGGTGCGCAGCGCGCCGCGCGCGAACAGCGGAACGCATTCCGCGGCGAAGGCGCGCGTGGCCATGATCTTCTCCTCGAGTGGCCGCATGCGCAGCGTAGTGCCGCGCAGGGTGAGGCGCCGGGGCATGACGGCGCGCAGGTCGAGCTCGGCGGTGGGTCCGGCGGATTGCGAGACCAGGATCAGCCTTCCGTGCGGGGCCAGGGCGCGCACGCTGGCTGTGACGTAGGGACCGCCGACGCAATCGAGCACCACATCCACTCCGCGTTTCGCAGTCCAGCCATCGACCGCCGGCGCGAGCGCCGAGAGCGAGGCGTCGAGCGCGATTCCGTCCTCCATGCCGAGCTTGCGGGCGCGGTCAAGCTTGTCGGCGGTGCGCGAGGTGCCGTACGGGACCGCATTCATGGCGCGCGCCAGTTGCACGGCGGCGATGCCGACGCCGCTGCCCACGGCGTGGATCAGCACGGTCTCCGATGGGCGCAGTTCGGCCTGCTTCCACAAGGCGTCGTGGGCCGTGATGAAGACTTCCGGGATGGAGCCGGCTTCGACCCACGTCAGGTTCTCCGGAAACTCGGCGAGCGCGCGCTCGTGGGCGACGAGATACTCGGCGTAGCAGCCGGCGGCGGCGATCCCGAAGACGCGCTGTCCCTTCTGCCACAGCCGCGCCTCGGGTCCGACTGCGGTGATCTCGCCGGCGAACTCCATGCCGGGGATGTCCTGCGGCGCGCCGGGCGGCGGAGGGTAGTGTCCGCGGCGCTGCAGGATGTCGGCGCGGTTGATGCCGGCGGCGTATACGCGGACCAGGACCTGGTCGGCGGCCGGCGTGGGCGTGGGCAACTCGCGGACCTCGAGCACTTCCGGTCCGCCTGGGCGAGTGATGATGACGGCGCGCATTTTGCAGTTTCCAGTTTCCAGTTTCGAGTATTAGTTGCGAGACCAGGCAGTGAAGTTTCAGGAAAGATGTTGCTGGTTGCGGTCAGAGAAAGCTCAGGTTCCGGCAGGACGAGCCGGCGAAGTCGAGGCACGCACCAGCGCTACCCCAGACAGCGCCGTGATGGCCACGATCGTCACCAGCAAACTCAGACACAGAATGCACCACACGCCCAGCACGTAGGCCTCGATGTAGGTGAGTCGGAGCGCGAACGCCAGCCCCGCCAGAGCACCCAGGAGCATCAGCGCCGCGGCCAAACGGCGTCGCATGCGGGACAGGACAAACAGCGCCGCGCACCCAATCAGGCCGATGGCCGCCACCGGCACCGGCCCAACGTGCGAATACACGCTGCGGTTCACCAGGTCGCAGTTGAAGGTTTCGCCCAGGTCGCAGTACTCGGTTTTGTCGTCGCTGTAGTGGTTCTTGAGCGAGACCGCGGAGATCACCATCCCCACCACGGCGAGCAACGAGATGGCCAGCAGGATGCGGCTCACAGCAGCCGGCATCCGCTCTTCTGGCTGAGTTCCTGGAGGGAGAGCACCTTGCCTTCGACGCGGTCGTTCTCGAAGATCCAGGTGGGAGTTTTGCGGATGCCGAGCGCCTTGCACTCCTCGGTGATCTTGCGCGTGCCCTTCTCGACGCATTCCACGTAGGGCAGATATTGGGCGGAATCGCCGAACAGGTCCTTCTGCTCCTTGCAATGCTCGCAATAGAAGGCGCCGTACATGGCAGCCTTCTTTTCGCCCAGGCAGCGGGCGAAGCCGTCGAGCTTGGCTTTATCGGCGGCGCTGAACGACACTGCCGAAAGGCAGAGCACGGCTAGAGCACCGGCGCGGATGAACGGGTTCACGTGCATCGGAATCGCTCCTGTTCCCTTCATGCTATCGCGTTCGGGGCGATCGCGGGCAGCTTATCCGCGCCGGTTGCTGGGGATGGTTCCCATTACTTCAGCGCGGCAAGGCCGGCGGCGGCACATTGGCCGTCATGCTCGCTGGTGTCGCCGGAGAGGCCGATGGCGCCGACGAGCTTGCCGTCAATGACAATCGGCAGCCCGCCCTCGACCGGCACCGCGCCCTTCAGCGCCAGCACGCGCAGTCCGACGCCGCCGGCGGCCAGCGCATCCTGGAAGACCTTGGTTGGACGTTTGTATAGCGCCGCGGAACGCGCCTTGTCGATGGCCACGTCGGCGCTGCCCAGTTGGGTGTTGTCCATCTTTTCGTAATACACCAGATAGCCCCCGGGGCTCACGACCGCCACCGCCTGCAGCCAGCCGTTCTTGCGCGCCTCGGCGAGGGCTGCTGCGGCTGCTTTCTTGGCATTTTCCAAGCTGATCGCCGGGCCGATAGGCGTGAGATAGGCTGAAGGAGCAGGCGGCGCCTGTGCGAACGCACTGCCGGCGCAAAGCACCAGCATTACCACGATGAGCGACTTCAGGATAGACCGCGATGTCATATTGGATCCTCCTTTTAGCGTTGGGGAAAACCAGACGTTTCTGCGGGGCCGACGAAAAGCAGCTTATTGTACTCCGGCAAGCCGATTGTCCGGGACCTGGCGTTTGGCTGAATCCTGACCTACCACTTCACCGGCGGAGGCTCGGGCGCAGCCGCGCCGTCGGCACGTGCGTCCGACGCGCCATAGTTCACCTTCGCCCTGGAGTCGTGCAGCACGGCCTGGCCGCGTCCCATGGCGGTCGAGAAATCTCCCACGCCTTCGAGCGCATGTCCCATGGCGGAGAGTTGCCGCGCTACCTCCAGCTTGACGCGGGTTTCGAGCAGGATGCTGCGCCCCACCCTTTCGCCGACGGTGAAGCGCGGGTGCTCGAGCGCCGCCTGGATGTTCATGCCGTAATCCACGACGTTCGACACGAACTGCGCGTGCGCCAG
>DATNHL010000178.1:0-3154 GCA_035604995.1 Occallatibacter sp.
GGTTCCTGAAGCCAATAGCTCCCCAGTGCATCCAAACGGGTGTGATGACCACCACTAGTTCTGCTTCACTGCGCACCCTCGGCAACTCCGATCTGCAACTGACCTCCATCGGTTTTGGCGCCTGGGCCATCGGGGGAGGGAACTGGGAGTTCGCCTGGGGACCCCAGGACGACAACGAATCCATCGGCGCCATTCACCGCGCGCTCGATCTGGGCATCAACTGGATCGATACGGCGGCCATCTATGGCCTGGGCCACTCGGAAGAGGTGGTGGGCCGGGCGGTGAAGAGCTACGCGGGGCCGAAGCCGCTGGTGTTCACCAAGTGCTCCATGCACTGGCGCCCGGACCGCTCCATCTACCGTTCGCTCAAGGCCGGTTCGCTGGCCGAGGAACTGGAGGCCTCGCTGCGGCGCCTGGGAGTGGAGACCATCGATCTCTACCAGATTCACTGGCCCGACCCCGAAGGGGAGATTGAAGAGGGCTGGGAGCAGCTGGCGCGGTTCAGGGAGCAGGGGAAGATTCGCTGGATCGGGGTCTCGAATTTCAGCGTGGAACAGATGAAGCGGGCGCAGAAGATTGCGCCCATTACCAGCCTCCAGCCGCCGTACTCGATGCTGCGCCGCGCCATCGAGGAGGAGGTGCTGCCCTTTGCGGCCGCTCAGGGAATTGGGGTCATCAACTACTCGCCCATGGTTTCAGGCCTGTTGACCGGCGCCATGACAGCGGAGCGCGTGGCGGCTTTGCCGGCCGACGACTGGAGGCGGAATGCGGTCGAATTCAACGAGCCGAGGCTGAGCCGCAACCTGCGCCTTGTTGCCCTGCTGCGGGAGATCGGCAGCGGGCACGGGGTCTCCCCCGGCGTGGTGGCGGTGGCCTGGACGCTGCACCATCCGGCGATTACGGCGGCTATTGTGGGAGGACGCAGCGGAAAGCAGGTGGAGGGGTTGGCGGCTGCGCTGGAGTTCAGGCTAAGCGAGGACGAGTTCGCCCGGATCAACCTTTTTCTTGCGGACAACCCGGTATGAATGCTCGCCTGATAGGCATGAAAACGAAAACCCCGGCCGAGGCCGGGGTTTTCGTTTGGGGGAGGGATAAAGGGGACTACATGGCTGCGACGAAATCGGGAACCAACAGGGGCACGTTCTCCTGCAGCAAATGCGTCATGCGTGCAGCCATGCCGGTGTACATGGTGGCCGCGCGGAAAGCATTGATGCGGACGCCCTCGCTGGCTTTGGAGAACCCGTACTGGGCCAAGGCCATAAAGACGCATACGCGAATCTGCATGGCGTCGCTGCGCAGGGTTTCCAGAAGCAGGCGGTCTACGGTCTCACAGTTCCTGGCTGCGTAGTCGGCCATCTCCATCATGACCTGGGCGTTCTGGTACATAACCCAAAGTCCCTTGGGGCCTTCCATGCGCTGCCATGCGTCGGCGGGAGTGGCGTTGAGGCCTTCCTTCCACAGGAACTGGTCGCTCAGCTCACGGGCGCTCCAATCGGGGCGCAAACGCGCAAGCAGGGAGTCCCACGACTGCGCGTTGCGGCGCCGAACACAGCTCCGCCAGCGCAAGAAGTAGAAGCCAAGGCCTGAAATTACTGCAACCTGAAGCAAGAGCAGAATCATTCGTGATCCTCTGGCCGGACTTTAGTAACCACAAACTCAGTCAAAGCAGACCGGTCGGTTTTTGATGCACACATTACTAGTAACAGAAATCTCTCCTTTTGGGGAGAAAAATTTTACGAATTTGCCTCTTTAGTTGCAGAAACTTTGACCCAAAAAAGGAAAACGGCGCCGCGGCCAGCCAGGAAAACGTTGTCAAGCCAGGCATCGGGATAAACCGGGACCGGGCGGGAAGAAAGGTGGTTACTATGACGGACAATTCAAGGGCAAGGGAATCCTGTTCGAGGGCGGTGGATCCTGCCGGACTGGAGATGGATTGCACCGCGTATGGTCACTTTCTGCTATCCCGGTCTTTAAGGGCTGTGGACTCTGTGAAGGACATGCGCGTGGTTCTGGCTGTTCCGGCCACAGCCAACAGGAAGTTCTGCATCTGCGGAGTGAACTCGCGCCGCTCAGGCACCTTCTGGGCAAAGCAGAGGGCCCAATATCCCAGGGAGCAGACGTAGCTGCCAGCCACAATCTCATCGAGGAGGTGGTACTGCGGGCCCACAACCTGGCCGGTATGGTGCATCCAGACCGCCAAACTGACCATGGAAAAGAAGCCGAGGCCGGTCGCCACCTGCAGTTCGCGGTCACGCCAACCGATGGAAAGTAACTGGCTGCATGCGGCCAGGCCCAGGAAGAACAGGATGCGCAGAACGGAAAAGGTCACCTGCACGTGGATGTTCAGCCGGCCTGCGAGCGAAAAGCCGCTTACCCCGGGGCCGCTGGCGAATGGCCAGACTACTGCGCATGCGAGCGCGATCAGCACAGCAATAACCATCCATGACCATCGCGGCAAAGACGCCCGGAGCGGCCGCAGCACGGACCAGGACAGTTCCACGAGCACGCCAAATTGAAAGAGGGAATCGACGATCAATCCGATGATAAATACGTTGTAGCTGCTTGCGGGGTAATAATGGCCCGCCGTTAGCTGCCCTGCATCGCTCAGGAGACCCCAGACAACATAGGCAGAAAACACCGGTAATGTTCGGAACACGCGCCTGCCAAAAAGCAAGGCGACCACCACAGCGGTCACTCCATCGCCAGCCAGCCAAAGCAACGTATCCCGCGTCACCGTCTACCTCCCGCCAATAACCCCATGACAGAAGAACGTATTGCCGCATTGTAGCAGCGCCACGGACGGATTGCTCCCAGTGTGGTTATACCGCTACGTTACGCGACGTGCGGCAGCGGGTTCACAATGACCGGGCTGATGCCGGCAACATGCGGCAGCGGATTGACGATGACTGGGCTTGTGCCGGCGACGTGTGGCAGCGGATTGACGATGACCGGGCTGATGTCGGCAACATGCGGCAGCGGGTTGACGATGACCGGGCTGGTGTTCGCGACGTGCGGCAGCGGATTCACGATAACCGGGCTGATGCCGGCGACGTGCGGCAGCGGGTTGACGATAACCGGACTGATGTCGGCAACATGCGGCAGCGGATTCACGATAACCGGGCTGATGCCGGCGACGTGCGGCAGCGGGTTGACG
>DATNHL010000179.1:0-7237 GCA_035604995.1 Occallatibacter sp.
GCCCCGCCCGCAGCGCGCGCCCGCCAAGCGTCCCGGCGGCCGTCAGCAGCAGTACCCCAAGACCAAGGAAGGCCCCATGAAGGGCTTTGTGCCGCCGCCACGTTATGGCGGGGTGCAATATGGCGGAGAACCGCTGCCCATCACCCGCGAGATCACCGTCACCGAAGGCATCAGCGTCAAGGACCTGGCCGAAAAGCTAGAAGTCCGCGCCAAGGACCTGATCGCTACTCTTCTCATGACCGGCGTCTTCGTCACTGTCAACCAGTCCCTCGACGCCGAGATGGTCAAGGACGTTGCCGCCAAGTTCGGCGCCGCGGCCACCGTCATCAGCTACGAAGAAGAGATCGCCAACCAGGCCATCGAAGAAGTTCTCGAAGCCGAAAACACCGGCGAGCTCGAAGTGCCCCGTTCTCCCGTGGTCACCGTCATGGGCCACGTCGATCACGGCAAGACCTCGCTGCTCGACGCCATCCGCGAGACCGACGTTGCTGCCGGCGAAGCGGGCGGAATCACCCAGCACATCGGCGCTTACAAGGTGAAGTTCGCCAAGGAAGGCTCACCCGCCTCCGGCCGCGAGATCGTCTTCCTCGACACTCCCGGCCACGAAGCCTTCACCCGCATGCGCGCCCGCGGCGCCAAGGTGACTGATATTGTGGTCATCGTGGTGGCCGCCGACGACGGCGTGATGCCGCAGACCCTCGAGGCCATCGACCACGCCAAGGCAGCCGCAGTACCCATCATCGTCGCCGTCAACAAGATCGACAAGCCGGAAGCCAATCCGGATCGCGTCAAGAAGCAGCTCGCCGACCGAGGCCTCATTCCCGAGGAATGGGCCGGCGCGGGCCAGGAAGGTACCGTCTTCGTTGAAGTCTCCGCCAAGAAGCGGAAGAATCTTGACCTGCTTCTTGAAATGATCTGCCTGGTCTCCGATATTCGAGCGCCAAAAGCTACGCCGGGGCGCAAAGCCGTCGGCTCCGTCATCGAAGCCAAGCTCGACCGCGGTCGCGGCGCTGTGGCCACGGTCCTTGTCCAGGACGGAACCCTCCGCTTGAACGACAGCTACATCGTCGGCAACACCTTCGGCAAGGTTCGCGCCATGTTCGACGACCGCGGACGCGCCCTGGAAGAAGCCGGCCCATCCACCCCGGTCGAAGTCCTCGGCCTCGAAGCCATGCCCGACTCCGGCGACACCTTCCTGGTCGTAGCCGATCGCGACAAGGCCAAGGGCATCGCCCAGTACCGCAAGATGAAGGAGCGCGACGCGCAACTGGCCAAGAGCTCCCGCGTGTCTCTGGAAGGTTTGGCGGAACAGATCCGCACCGCCGGCGTCAAAGACCTGCCCCTCATCATCAAGGGCGACGTAACTGGTTCCGTTGAGGTGATGGCCGATTCGCTCACCCGCATGTCCACGGAAAAGGTGCGCATCAAAGTCATTCACTCGGGTGTCGGTTCCATCACCGAGAGCGACGTCCTGCTGGCCACCGCCTCCAACACCATCATCATCGGCTTCAACGTCCGCCCCGAGCGCAAGGCCGCCGAACTGGCCAACCAGGAAGGCATCGAAATCCGCCTGCACTCCATCATCTACGAGTTGCAGGACGAAATTCGCCTCGCCATGCTGGGCCTGCTCGAACCCACCTACAAGGAAAACTACGCGGGCCGCGCGGAAGTGCTCCAGGTCTTCCGCATTCCCAAGGTCGGCACCATCGCCGGCTGCCGCGTGCAGGACGGCGTCATTCGCCGCGATGCCGAGGTCAAGGTGATGCGCGACGGCGCGCAGGTCTACAAGGGAAAGATCAGCTCCCTCAAGCGTGTCAAAGACGACGCCCGTGAAGTCACCCACGGCATGGAGTGTGGCATCGGCCTGGGCGGCTTCAGCGACGTGAAGGAAGGCGACATCATCGAAGCCTTCAGCACCGAGAAACTGGCCGCCGACCTTGGCGCGCTGACAACCGCCAAGGCGTAAGCCAACGTAGCTGTAATACGAACGGCCCGCTCCTCAAAAAGGCGCGGGCCGATTTGTTTGCACGAGGAAAATCTTGAATGCAAGCCCGTACTACGGGCTTGGCGCAGACGAGGCGGGTACCGCGAACAGCGTCGTCACTTCGTGATTCCTTCCAGTTTTCCTGACCCGCGGATACCAGCCTTCCGTCGCTGGGCCATTTGCATTCGTGTATTCGAGAACGTAGATCTCGTCTCCACGTATCGCAACTCCAGTGGGAGACCAGGGGCGCTCCGAAGCCAGGACGGACGTAACCTGGCCATCGGGAGCAATCTCTATAACCCGATGGCAGCTAGTGGCTGCAACGTATAGTTTGCCGCGGGAATCCACAGCCAGCCCTCGAAGTAGTGGCGAAGAAGCATTCGCAGGGTTGTGATCCGCGGGGTCATGGTCGCAGTCTTGCACGGTGGCGGGGTGTACAACTCTTCCAATGGACCCGTCTCTCCTCAGCTCGATGATCCCGTTCCATGTGGCAACGTAAATTGATCCATCGGGACCGGAGGCTAACCCTGTTATGCCGTCCTTCAACTCCACCAACTTGTCTTTGAGGGCCGGTGCGAAGATGTTCTGACGGCCCCGAGCGGATAGCCGGACGACAGTCATCGCTCCGGGTGGAAACGAATCCTGCTGCGATCCGTTGCTTCCATAGTAGAGATCGCCATCGGCACCGACCACCAAGGGCGCGCCTCCGCTGGCAAAGATCAAGCCGGGGATGGCCCCATCGGGAGTGATTCTTTCGAACTGCTTTGGCGTCACCCTCGAGAATGCCCCCCTCTCGTCCAAGGCAAGCCAATGGCCTGCCTTGTCTTCGTGGATTTTTGTCAACGCTCCAGAAAGCTCGATCCGCATGACGCCGTGGTGCGAGTCGACGAAATAGACTCTGCCTTGTGCGTCTACAACGATCCCGGAGGCCGGGTGCGCGAACGCCGAACTCGCGAAGAGGAAGCACCCAGAGGCAAGGATCAGCATGAGGTGTATTGGTCGTATGGACAGCATCTCTACCCCCTGCTCATTTGAGACTGCTCGCCGGGTGGCCGAGGTCTTCCGCCGTGGCGGACCGCGGCGGAAGACCTGGAAGACCACAAACCTCAACCATCCCTGCGTCCCCCGCGCCCAACCTGAAGGATCCCCCCCCCCGCTCAGCCTCCGCCCTCTTTCTTCTTCTCGAACCCGAACAACTTGGCTGCGGCCGCGAGCACGATATACAGAACGATCAGGCGAAACAGGACCACAAGGATTCCCGGCCACAGGCTGTGTTCAACCACTGGATCCTCGATGTGAATGTTCTTCCACACATCGACCAGCGGAATCATATCGATCAGTTGCCAGAGATAGTGTTTCACCATCAGCCAGAAGCTCAGCCGCTCCGGATGCTCGTACGCCGAAGGATTGAGCCGCGCAATCCCATAGGCCAGCGATGCCCACGACGACAGGAACAAAGTAACTACCGGAATGAACGCGCTGACTTCAAACTTCCTTGTCTCCTCCGCATTCAACGCAAAGTCATACTTCGTGATCTTTTCCAGCAACGGAATCAGGAATCGCTTGCCGCTCTGCTTCGCAACCGGCTGGCTTTCACGAATGAACTGGAAGCCAAACCCAATGAAGACGAGCCCCACCATCGCCAGCACAACCGAGCAGCACAGGCCGAAGATCGCATTCAATTGGTACAAGTATTTCGTGATCACATAGACGAATGCGAAATACGCGCACGATCCCATCGTTCCAACACTCGTCGCCAGGTAGCCGAGCGGGACAGTCTTCGCATTTTCCTCTGTAGCCATCAGGGAAATTCATCCTACCACGGCCGCTGCCGCTTTTGAGCCCCACCCCCCGCAGAACCGCCGGGCCGGTTCCCACCCTTGATCACTCCCCCATGGCCGAATCACGCTCTATAAGGCATTGAACGTCCAATCGAGCATATTGACCGCGCTTCACAAACCAGGAATACAATGTCGGCAGCCGCCGAAAGGCCTGGCTGGACCAGCCCAAAAATCCCCGATCACGAAACCAGCCCCTTCCCCATCGGCTTCTTTGAAGGAGAGAATCATGTCCGCTGACACAACCCATCGCCCCGCCGCTCCCGAACGCAAAAAACACCACCCCAAACCGACTCCTGCCCCCACACCCACACCCGCGCCAACTCCCACACCCACACCAACTCCGACGCCCACGCCTGCCCCCACGCCCGGCTCCGGCCCCTATACCCTGCTCACCGAGCCTGACCAGGGCCTCCAGCCCATCTACACCCTGCTCTCCTCGGCGACGAAGTCCATCGACATAACCATCTACGAGCTCTCCGACACGCAGGTCACCACCATCCTCACCACTGCGGCTGCCAAAGGCATCGCCGTCCGCGTCATCCTCGACCAGAACAACGAGAAGGCCAACAACACCACCGCCTACAACACCCTCACCGCCGGCAAAGTCGCGGTTCACTGGGCCAACCCAACCTACGCCTGCACCCATCAGAAGACCATCACCATCGACTCAGCCACCTCGGCCATCATGACCCTCAACCTGACTCCCGAGGACTACGCGACCACCCGCGACTTCGCCGTCATCACCAACGATCCTACCGACGTCGCCGCCATCGAAACCACCTTCAACGCCGACTTCACCAACGCCGCCATCACCCCGCCCACCGGCGACAACCTTGTCTGGAGCCCCACCAACTCTCGCGCCGCCCTCACCTCCCTCATCGAAGGCGCAACCAAAACCCTCCTCATCTCCCAGGAGGAGTTCGCCGACACCGCTCTCCAGACCCTGGTCGAAGCTGCCCTCCGGCGCGGCGTCGCCGTCACCCTCGTCCAGGAAAATCTCGGCGGCAAATACTCCTCCGTGCTCAACTCACTCAAGGCCGCTGGCGCCGTCATCGCCATCTACAGTTCCAAGACCGGCTACTACATCCACGCCAAAACGGTCCTCGCCGACTATGGCACGCCCCAGGCCAGCCTCTTCGTCGGCAGCGAAAACTTCTCCACCTACTCGCTCAACGACAATCGCGAACTGGGCCTCGTCTTCAACGATCCGGGTTGCATCAACAGCGTTCACACCGCCATAACCGCCGACTTCAACAACGGCACAAAATTCTGAGGCCTCTCCCGCCTCCCAGCCCGTTCCCCACCCTTTCCGCTTTTTCCGCGGAAAGGGTGGGGAAACGCAAGCCCCTGGTCCCCAGTCCCGAGTCCCTGACCGCTGGCATCTGTAAGAAACTTCCCCGCCCGGCAACTACCTTATTCAGAAACACGCTCCGCCCCCATGCAGGCCCCACGAAACGCGCAGGACGATCCGTACAAGACAAGGACGCAATCGAAGCCTACGGCCCTGCACGCGGCCGCCTGGCGCGTGCGCCCTGACCTTGATCACGCTGCGATCCCTGGTAGTGCGCTTCAACGTGAAGGAAGCGCGTAGCTACCCTCTCGCCAACTCCTCACCTGCAAGGCGTCCACCTGCGTTCGGTTTTCAGAGCCCGGGAGGATGCGCTGTGCGTGTCTTCCGGCTGCATCTCTAGCGGCAGGAATGAACGAGTTTCTCAACATTTCCTCAAAAAATCAGTTGATAGGCAGTCTAAGTGAATGAAATATATAGATCAAGAATAATTGCTTGACAACCGTATCAGGTTAGGCTTAAGCTTATGACGGTTACTGTTAACGCCAAGGAGGTTATCCATGCGTCGTATTCTCATTGCAAGCGTTCTCTTTTCCCCACTCTTCTTCTGCGCAGCAGTCACCGCAACCCCGCTCGCCGTCGATGACGTTGTCTCATCCACCACCCGCCCCATCAGCACCGGGGTCAAACCCGCCCGCATCCTTTCCTCCACCAACATCGACCTCTCATCCTCCACCGAAGACGCCATCCCCTACAACGCGGAAGTTGTTCTCACCCTCAATGTCGACAAAAACGGCCAGCCCCAGGATGTCCAGGTCGTCCAGTCGGAAAGTCCATTTCTCAACGAACCTGTGGCCGCCGCGGTGCGCCAGTTCCGGTTCCGCCCTGCCATGCTCAACCACATTCCTGTCGCCACGGACATGACCCTGACCGTCGTGGTGCAGCACTAGGTTCAGTTTCCTTTCGCTGCAGCTTGTCCTGTTGCAGCAGGCCGCACCGTCTCCTGACGGCCATCCCTCCATCCTGGCGACAAGGTCGCCGCCAGGGTGGAGGCCCTTTTCTGTCAGCCGACCCCTGCGCTGTCCGCGCCGCCCCTACATCGGATACCGCTCCAGTTGAATCGCCTGCCGCGCCACGGTCCGGCTGAGACCCACCGCATCGGCCGGCGTAAACCGCGCCAGCCGCCGCAGAATCGCCAGTTGTGTGCGCAGCATATCGCCCTCGCCGCAGGCCGCGAGCACACGCCGCGCCGCCTGCTCGGCCAACCCCATGGTCTCCTCCGCCAGCAGCCCCGTCATCGCCGCCGCAACCTCAGCCGAGGCCTTCCCCGCCCCCGCCAGCTTGCGCGCACGCAGCAGCGCCGACTCCAGCGCGTACACCTGCGCGATCATATCCGCCAGGTCGGCCATCACCTCCTGCTGATCCTGCAGCGCCGTCATAAACCGCTGGCTGGCCACGCCTGCCGCAAACAGCGCAATCTTCTTGGCTGACGCCAGCACCTCCGCCTCGCGCGCCAGCAGCTCGCCCTCATCGCTGCCGGAGTCGAACGAGGGCGGCTGCATCACCTCGTCCATGAGCTTTTTAATGGCCGGCAGCAGCGGCAGTTGCCCGGTCAGTGCCCGCTTCATCAGCCATCCGGTAATAATCAGCCGGTTGATCTCGTTGGTTCCTTCAAAGATCCGGTTGATGCGCGCATCCCGGTAGAAGCGTTCCGCCGGATAATGCTCCACATACCCGTAGCCGCCCATGGTGGCGATCAACTCGTCCGCCACCAGGCTCAGCATCTCCGACCCATAGACCTTGAGAATGGAGCACTCGACCGCATATTCCTCGATCCTCCGCTGCGCTTCGCGTGGCGAATGCGCCAGCTCCGCGCTCAGCTGCGCCATGCCGGCATCGATCATCCCCGCCGTCCGGTAGGCCATGCTTTCGGCCGCATAGAGCCGCGTGGCGCTCACAGAAATCTTGCGCTGAATCAGCCCGAACTCGGCAATCGGCTTACCGAAGGCCGTCCGCTCCTTGGCGTAGCGCACCATGTGCGCCAGCGCATGCCGGGCCCCGCCAATGCACGCCACCCCCAGCTTGAAGCGCCCCACGTTGAGCACGTTGAACGCGATGTGGTGG
>DATNHL010000180.1:0-2218 GCA_035604995.1 Occallatibacter sp.
GAAGGCCTGGGGCTACGGCGAAGGCTACGAGCACGCCCACAAATTCGAGGATGCCATCACCGATATGGAGTGCCTGCCGCCTTCGCTGGCCGGGCGCCGTTACTACTTCCCCACCGACCGCGGAATCGAAAAGCGCATTGCCGACCGGCTGGATGAAATCCGGAGGGCCAAGGCGGCGCGAAGCGAGAGCTAGTCCGCATTTCTCGCTCAAGCCCGCCCCCGTGGCGCAGGCCGCCAGGCCTGCTGAGTCGAGAGCCATCTCGACTCTTTTTGCGGTGGAAATGCTGGAAAATAGCCGAGACGACTCTCGGCTCAGCAAGCTACACAGCTTGCGCCACGGTTTTGCATTCGAGAGGAGCCGGTGCCTGACCTCATCGCCGCCGCTATGCAATGCATATACAATTGAAGCGCTGTCTCGCGAGCCGATCCTGATCTATGAGCAAGCCGCCGATGACGAGGCCCGGTATGTTTATTACGGAGAAACGGAACGCAACCGTCTACCTGCAATCGTCCTGACGGAGCGCGACAACAAGATCCGTGTGATTACGGCCTACGGCCTGGATGCCGGCCAAAAGCGCGACTACCTGGAGCGGCGCGCGCGAGGAGAGTGATGCCATGAATGAGGTGAACAAGCAAACTCCGACAGCTTTGAAAATGCCCAAGTTCATGAACGAGGACGAGGAAGCGAAGTGGTGGGCCGGCGCGGAGGGCCGGAAGTTTCTCAAGCGGCAGTCTGCTGCGGGAACTGCGAAGAAGCGGAAGGGTTCACCCCTCGTGTCCGGCCTGAGCCGCGCGAGCAGCGTGCAGATCGCGCTGCGGTTGCCCGCGCCGGATCTGGCCAAGGCTCGCAAGATCGCCGGCCACAAAGGGATCGGCTACCAGACCCTGCTAAAAATGCTGGTGCACGAGGGGCTGCAACGCGAGGCGAGACGGCAATAGAGGGCTCAGTCCCGGTACGGTCCTCAAAGAACTCAGAGATACGCGGCTCCCTTTTCTCGACGTGGTTGAAAATGCCGCAACCGCCTTCCCCTTGTTCTCACCTCGTAACCGCGTACATACAACTGGTCCACTCGGGTCCGGCGCTGTCATCTTCCAGTACCTTAACGAGGCGGCCACCACTCTTTTCCACGTCCGCGATGACGGTTTCGCGTGGAACGCCGCACATGTGCATAAAGCCCGGCCCGCGCAGCAACTCGCGACGCAGCCGGTTAGCGCGGTAGCCCAGCCGGCTGAGCAGGGAAGGCGAACGCAGTCGCGAGGGGAGCTGGAACATCGCAAGGCCGGAAGGGCGAAGCACACGCACAAACTCGCGCACATACCGCCGCGCATTGCCTGCCCCAACGTGCTGGAGAACGATGCCCGAGTAAATGAAATCGAACGTGCCATCCCCGAACTGACGCAAGTCGTCCGTGGCATTCAGGACGTACACGCAACGGTTGGCCTCACGGTTGAATCGGCGCGCCAGGTCGAGCATGGCAGGCGAGACGTCGACGCCGGTCACTTGGTCGAAGAATGCAGCCAGCGGCTGGGTGAGCCGGCCCACCCCACAGCCAAAATCGAGCGCGGTGCGGCGTTCCGCAGGGTGACCGAGCGACTGGGCCGTCCGCATGACGGCGGCGATCTCCTGGACGCCGGTTGCAAAGAACTGGCCGACGTCCCAAAGGCCGTTCCGCTTAGCAGGATCGGTCAGAATGGCCCATAGCGGATCCTCCGTTGCCAGCTGGTCCCAGTGTCTCTTCTGTCTGTTCAGCTCCACGAACTGAGACTCTAGCATGGTGCGGAGCATGGCTCCCAAGACAACCGGCAGTGGCAGGAATTGGAGTTTTCGCTGGCCCCAGACAGCGTTTTGGGTTGGCAGGTCGGGGACCTGCCCCACGGTCTACGCGCTCTCCGGCGCCAGCGCTGACGCCGGTTCCAGCCAGCGGCGGCGGCCGGTGTGAGCGATAGCGAATAGGACTACGAACCCGGCCATGAGACCCAGGCTGGCGCCGAGGCCGATCCATTCGGGGCGGAAGGACCGCAAGTGCAGGGTGATCGCGACGTTGAGCAACAAGGGGACGATGGCGGCCAGCACTGGCGGCCAGGGACGCTCCAATGCGAACAGCGAGCGGGCCATCACCTCCATCAAACTCCAGCCCACCATGCAGGGGCCCATCCCCAGGAAGACGGCAGCCACCAGCCGGGTTGAATCGGTGGTGAAGTTCCCACGCTCGAAGGC
>DATNHL010000181.1:0-19446 GCA_035604995.1 Occallatibacter sp.
ATTCCCGCTGGCCATGATCGCTGTTGCCTACCTCGTCTACCAGGCCGCGCATCGGCCCGCAGCGAAGGAGTTCGCCAAGGCCGTCATGCTGGCGGTTGCGTTTCTCTTCTGGGCCGCCAATCAACTCTGGCCGGATCTGCCCCAGGCGACCCTTTTCAACGACATTGCCATCGCGCTCTTCGTCCTCGATGTGTTTTTGGTCATCATCGGCTGGCCGGCAACATCGCCGGACGAGTCCTTTGCTGAGGCCTGCGCGGGATCGCCCGGGAAAGGGCAGTTCTAGGGTCTCTCGCGCTGCGCAGGCTGTGCCCCAGGTGCGCGGATTGCGGCCGGCGGCCTCATCGTCGCCTTCTGGAAGGGTTGAAATAGCTTTCGGTGGAGTAGCGGAACCCAGTTTCCGCGTGCTATTTTGTTGACCATATCTCAGCCTCTGGTACGTAAGCCGCCAGGGGCACAGTGGATCTTTCCCCGCGACACCTGTTATCACAAGCTGTTTTCTTTTCAGCGGATTACAAATTTCTTCCGAAGTGAACTTTTTTAAGATTTTTGAGGACGGAAGCCCCCGCGAGGGGGCCTGCGGCTGCTATATTGATTTTTCGGGGTCCTCCACCTCTCAGGTGAGCCTTGCTCAACAAAACTTTTTGAACACAACCTGTGTGACCGCCAGCACATCGTGCGGAACCAAAACAAAAATCAAGCAGGGATTGCATTCATGGCGCAGATATTTGACCGCAGCTCCAACGCTCTGGCTCGCGCGAGCCTGGTGTTGACGGGGCTGATCGTGATCGCCCTGGGGGCCACGCTCGACCAGTTGCAGCGCTCCCCCTGGGTCACGCGGCAGGGCCAGCGTCCCGACCAGCCGGTGCCCTTCAGCCATAAACACCATGTCCAGGGTCTGGGACTGCAGTGTCAGTACTGCCATGTCACTGTCGAGAAATCGAGCTACGCCGGTATCCCGCCCACCAAGACCTGCATCAACTGCCACGCACAGATCTGGACCAACGCCCAACTGCTGGAGCCGGTGCGCACCAGCTGGGCGACGGGTCAAAGCCTGGTCTGGACCAAGGTTCACGACCTGCCCGACTTCGTCTATTTCAGCCACGAGATTCACGTCAACAAGGGTCTTGGCTGCGCGAGCTGCCACGGCCGAGTGGACCAGATGCCGCTGATGTACGCGCAGAACACGCTGCAGATGGAGTGGTGCCTGGAGTGCCATCGCAACCCGGCGAAGAATCTGCGCCCCACCAGCGAGATTTACAACATGGCCTGGGAAGCGCCGGCCGACGATCGCCCGGTGTGGTGCTCGGTCGCCGATGAAAAATCCGGCGCCCCGACCGCCCAGAGCGTCAGCTGCATCAGCGAAGACCCCGGCGCCGCTGGCCCTCAGGTGGCCTCGCTCGAACTGCCCATCACTGGCGCTCGCGGCCTGGTCAGCGATGTCGCCGCGGCAAACCTGCCGGTTGCGGCCCGCTACGAGAAGTTCACCAGCCAAGACGATCTTGGCCACTTCCTTGAGAAGCACTACAGAATCCGCACCCCAAGAGAGCTGACCAGCTGCGAGGTCTGCCACCGATGAGCAAAGAAATGAACGGGCAGATGAACGAAAACGGAAACAACGAGGCCGGAAGGAACGAGACTGCGCCGATGACGCTGGTCCAGGTGCGTGAGCAGCTCAAGGGCGTCAAGGGCAAGCGCTACTGGCGCTCGGTCGACGAGCTGGCCGGCACGCCCGAGTTCCAGGCTGCGGTCGAGCGCGAGTTCCCCTCCTCGGCGCAGGAGTGGGTCGATCCCGTCTCGCGGCGCGGCTTCATGAAGCTGATGGGCGCGTCAATGGCATTGGCGGGATTGGCCGGTTGCGCCAAGCAGCCCGACGAGCCCATCTACCCCTACGTCAAGGCGCCCGAAGATCTGATCCTCGGCAAGCCGAATTACTTTGCTACCGCGCATCCGTTTGTTACTGGCGCGGTGCCGCTGCTGGTCAAGAGCGACCAGTTCCGCCCCATCAAGGTAGACGGCAACCCCGAGCATCCTTACAACCAGGGTTCGTCCGACCCCTTCACGCAGGGCACGCTGCTGGACCTCTACGATCCGGACCGTTCGCAGCATGTGACCTATCGCGGCGAAAACCGGGAGTGGGCGGAGTTTGCGGAAGCGCTGCGGATCAAGGTTGCGAGCACCAAAGATGGGACCGGCATTTACTTCCTCAGTTCCACCATCACCTCGCCCACCCTGGCGCGGCAGTGGAAGGCGGTGCAGGCAGCTTACCCCAAGGCGACGCTGGTGCAGTATGAACCGGTTCTCGCTCAAACGTGGTTGGAGTACGGGTTAGGCATTCGGTACGAGCTGGTCGAATCGGATGTGGTCGTTTCGCTCGACGCGGATTTCCTTTCCGGTGCCTCCTACCCTGGCTTCCACAAGCTGGTGGGAGACTACGCCGCAAGGCGCAAGGATCCGGCAAAGGGCATGAATCGGCTGTATGCGATCGAGTCCACACCGACCACGACCGGCCTCAAGGCTGAGCACCGGCTGGGGCTGCGGGCGAGCGAGATTCCGGCGTTTACGGCGGAGCTGGCCGGGGCTCTCGGCGTGGCGGGCGTCGAGCCTCCAGCTTACGCGTGGACCGACGAGCAGAAGAAGTTTCTGGCCGCGCTCGCGAAAGATCTGAAGGCTCATGCGGGCAAGAGCGCAGTGATTCCAGGACTCTATCAGGACACATCGGTCGACATGATGGCGCTGGCCATCAACAACGCTCTGGGCAATGTGGGCAAGACGGTTCTTGTTGCGCCGGAGCCGGTGAACCCGTATCCAGCCAAGAGCCAGGTCATGGATTTGAAGGCTCTTGTCGAAGACCTGAACGCGGGCAAGGTGGATTGGCTGGTGATTTTGAACTCCAATCCAATTTATTCCGCGCCCGCGGATCTTGAATTTGCCGCGGCCTTCGACAAAGCAAAGATTGTTGCGCACCTTGGTTCGCATCTCGACGAGACCGGCTCCATCGCCCACTGGCACATTCCGGCAGCCCACTCACTGGAGTCGTGGTCCGACGCCCGCGCGTACGACGGCACAGTCTCCATCGTGCAGCCGCTCATCGATCCGCTGTACGGCGGCAAGACATCGCATCACGTCTTCCAGACGCTCCTAAATGAGCCGGGGCTGAGTCCATACGATGCAGTACGCGAGACGTGGAAGCCGGTCATCAAGGGTGATTTCGAAACAGGCTGGCGCAAGGCGCTGCACGCCGGCTGGATTGACGATACGGCGTTCGGGAAAGGATTGCTTGTCGGCGTCGACGCGGCCAAGCTGAGCAGCAAGGTTCCCGCGCCTTCTTCCAAAGACGCAATCGAGATCATCTTCCGCCCCGACCCGAGCATCTATGACGGCCGCTGGTCGAATGTGGGCTGGCTGCAGGAGCTGCCCAAGCCGGTGACCAACCTGAGCTGGGACAATGCGGCGCTGGTTTCCGGCGCGACGCTGACCAAGGTGCGTACTGAGAAAGATGGCACAAAGTGGAGTCTTGCAGAAGACGACATCATCGAGATCAACGTCAACGGCCGCAAGGTTAAAGCACCGGTGATCGCGGTTCCAGGGCATCCCGACAATTCGGTCACCGTGCACCTCGGCTATGGACGCCAGGCTGCGGGGCGCGTGGGCTCGGGCGCGGGATTCAACGCTTACCTGATCCGCACGTCGGATGCGCCGTTCTACACCACCGGCACGATCGCCAAGGTCGAAGGCACGTGGGGCCTGGCCATTACCAAGAGCCACTTCCAGGACCATCGCGGCACGCCCTTCGGCCAGCCGGAGGGCCACAACAACAATTCGCTCGAAGCCGATGAGGCTATCAACGAGCGCGGCATCATCCGCTACGCCACGCTCGACGAGTACAAGGCCAACCCCGGATTCGCCAACGAGGGCGAGACCCACGAGAAGACCAACCTCGACACAACGCTCTTCCCCAACTGGGAGTACAAGGACAACGCCTGGGGCATGTCCATCGACATGGCCAGCTGCACCGGCTGCAATGCCTGCATCGTCAGCTGTTATGCCGAGAACAACATCGCGGTCGTCGGCAAGCAGCAGGTGCGCATCGGCCGCAACATGCAGTGGCTGCGCATCGACACCTACTTCGAAGGCGATCTCTCCGCCCCGCGCGCCCATTTCCAGCCCATGGCCTGCCAGCACTGCGAGAACGCTCCCTGCGAGCAGGTTTGCCCCGTCGGCGCCACCGTGCACACGCCCGAAGGGCTGAACATGATGGTCTACAACCGCTGCGTGGGCACCCGCTACTGCTCCAACAACTGCCCATACAAGGTGCGCCGCTTCAACTTCCTGCTCTTCTCCGACTACGAGACCGAGAGCCTCAAACTCTCGCGCAACCCCGACGTCAGCGTCCGCTCCCGCGGCGTCATGGAGAAGTGCACGTACTGCGTGCAGCGCATCTCGGCGGCCAAGATCGAGTCCGACAAGGACAACCGGCCCATTCTCGATGGAGAAATTCAAACCGCATGCCAGCAGGCCTGCCCCGCCTCGGCTATCACCTTCGGCAACATCAACGACAAGGGCAGCCGGGTGGCAAAGCTGCATTCAGATGAGCGCAGCTACCAGGTGCTGGCCGATCTGAATACGCGTCCGCGGACAAAATATGTAGCCGCGGTGCTGAACCTGAACCAGGAACTTGAAGACCAGCCGCGGGAACACACCCCGGCGAAGGGTTAAGAGGGACGATGGCGACAACGGACCTGAAACCGAAGGACCACGAGATCGACCCAGCGACCGGTGAATACCGGGTCATTGCGCCGGGGCAGACCTTCAAGTCGGTCACCGAGAAGATCGCGGGCATCGTGCTCACGCCCGATACGCCGCTCGGGTGGTTTGCCCTGTTTGGTGTGGCAGGCGCGGGCGCGACCCTGCTGCTGACGGCCGTCACCTGGCTGTTCCTCGTGGGCACCGGCATCTGGGCCATCTCGCAGCCGGTGGCCTGGGGCTTCGCCATCATCAACTTCGTCTGGTGGATCGGCATCGGCCACGCCGGCACGCTCATCTCCGCCATTCTGCTTCTGTTCAAGCAGGGATGGCGCAACTCCATCAACCGCTTTGCCGAGGCCATGACCATCTTTGCCGTGGTCTGCGCCGGCATGTTCCCGCTGATTCATATTGGGCGTCCGTGGCTGGGTTACTGGATGCTGCCGGTTCCCCTCACCATGAACGTGTGGCCGCAGTTCCGCTCGCCGCTCATGTGGGACGTCTTCGCGGTCTCCACCTACGCCACCATCTCCGTGGTCTTCTGGTACATCGGCATGGTTCCCGACTTCGGCACCATGCGCGACCGGGCGCACAACAAGTTCGCCCAGTACATCTACGGTCTGGTGTCGCTTGGCTGGCGCGGTTCCGTCCGCCACTGGATGCGCTACGAAACGGCCTCGCTGCTGCTGGCCGGCCTGGCCACGCCGCTGGTGCTCTCCGTGCACACCGTCATCAGCTTCGACTTCGCTGTTGCGGTCTTACCCGGCTGGCACACCACCATCTTCCCGCCCTACTTCGTCGCCGGCGCCATCTACTCCGGCTTTGCCATGGTGCTTACGCTGGCCATTCCGCTGCGCAAGTTCTACCACCTTGAGGGCCTGGTCACCGACCGCCATATCGACAACATGGGCAAGGTCATGCTGGCCACCGGCTTCATCGTCGCTTACGGCTACGGCATGGAAGTCTTCATGGCCTGGTACTCGGCCTCCCACTGGGAAGCCTTCATGATGTGGAACCGCATGTTCGGTCCCATGGGCTGGTCTTACTGGGTGCTGGTCACCTGCAACCTGGCCATCCCACTCACCACATTGTGGTCGCGCAAGTTGCGCACCTCGATTCCGTTCATGTTTTTTATCTCCATCGTGGTCAACACCGGCATGTGGTTTGAGCGCTTCGTCATTGTTGTCACCAGCCTCTACCGCGACTTCCTGCCCTCCGCGTGGGGCACCTATCGCGCCACCCGCTGGGACTACTTCGTCTACGTGGGCACGCTGGGACTCTTCACCGCGCTCTTCCTCTTGTTTGTCCGCTTCCTGCCCATGATCCCCATGAATGAAATCCGCATGATGCTGCCGGGGGCCAAGATCACGCCCAAAAAGGCAGCGGAGGCTGCTGACTGATGCGCTTCCCAAATTGCAGTAAATCGAAGCCGCAAAATTCAAGTATCGTTTTCCTCAAGAAAACGACACCCTCGAAGAGGTCCGCAAGGGCACGTAAGTTGGAGGAAGCGCTCTGATGCCCCCACGCGAAGGTACGTACGGCATGCTTGCCGAATTCGACACGCCCGGCGACCTGATCCGCGCCGCGCAACAGGCGCGCAAGGACGGATGGCGCCGCATGGACTGCTACACGCCCTATCCCGTCGAGGAAGCGGCCGAGGCCATCGGCTTCCACCGCAACAAGGTGCCGCTGGTTACGCTGGTCGGCGGCTTGATGGGCCTGGCGGCCATGTTCTCGCTCGAAACCTGGGTCTCGGTGCTGGCCTATCCGTTGAACATCGGCGGGCGTCCCCTCTACTCCTGGCCGGCCTTCATTGTGCCCGCCTACGAGTGGACCATTCTCTGGGCCGGGCTTTCAGCAGCCTTCGGCATGCTGGCGCTCAACGGCCTGCCCGCGCTCTATCATCCGCTCTTCAACGCGCCCAACTTCCGCAACGGCGCAACCACAGACAAGTTCTTCCTGTGCCTCGAAGCGCTCGATCCCAAGTTCGACCTGGTGGAAACCCGCGCGTATCTCACCAGCTTCCAGCCGGCATCCGTAGTGGAGGTGGAGTACTGATGACCAGGGATCAGAGATCAGGGATCAGGGATCAGAGAGCCATCCAGGTTCCGTGCCCCATCCTTGCGACTTTTACCTCCACCCCAGCACGCAAAGACCGCGTGCCGGGGACCCCGGTCTGTCGCAAGGGTGGGAGGCCACAAAAGCTCATCGCCCTTGCCAGCCTCTCCGTAATTCTCCTCGTAGCCGGCTGCCGCCAGGACATGCAGAACCAGCCCAAGCTCATTCCCCAGCGCGGCTCCGACTTCTTTGCCGATCATCGCGGCGCGCGCCCGCAGGTGGTCAACACTGTGGCCCGCGGTCAGCTGCACGAGGACAGCTACTTCTACACCGGCGTGGTGCAGGGCGCCAACGGCTATCGCGAAGAGCTGAACCTGATGCCCTTCCCGGTCACCGTCGAAGTGCTCAAGCGCGGCCAGGAGCGGTTCAACATCTACTGCACGCCGTGCCACTCACGGGTGGGCAACGGCATGGGCGCCATCGTAGATCGCGGCTACAAGCAGGCCGCCAATCTCCACGACCAGGTGCGCCTCACGCAGCCCATCTCCCACTACTTCTACGTCATGACCCACGGCTACGGCGCCATGCCCGACTACTCGGCGCAACTGACGCCCGTCGATCGCTGGGCGGTTGCGGCGTACATTCGGGCTCTGCAATTGAGCCAGGCAGCCACGGAGAAAGATGTGCCCGCCGGCGTCGAAGTGAAAGACCTGAAGGCTATCGCGCAGGAGAAGCACCTGCCCGCCGGATTTGCCGAGCCCTGGGCGCTTCCCGCTACGGCCATCCAGGCCTATCCGCCGCTGAGCAAAGAAGGAACTCCGGCCATGGCTCCGGCCTATCCATCTGACCCCGCAATCACGATTCCCAAAAGCAAACCGGCCCCGGCTGCCGCTCAGTAAGGAAACAGGAAATGGCTCACGAAAATCACGCCAAAACGCTCCCTGCTGAACTGAGCGCCCCGGCTTTTGTCGACGTCTGGAAGACGAGAGCAACCATCGTCGCGGTGGTCTTCGCGGTGATCGCCGCTGGACTGGCTTTCGCAGACGGCCCCAATGGGCTTGGCGTGGATCATCTGCTGCGCGCCTGGGTTCTGGGCCTTATGCTCACCTTCGGCTGGGCTGTCGGCGGCCTGGCTCTGCTCATGGTGCAGTACGTCTCCGGCGGCAAGTGGGGCCTGCTCCTTCGCCGCCCCCTCGAAGCCATGAGCCGCACCCTTCCCGTCGTCTTCGTCTACTGGCTCATCCCCGTCATCTGGATGAAGAAGCTCTACCTCTGGGCGCAGATTGAAGATCCGGCGGCGGCCTTGAAGGCCGGTCTCATCAGCGAGGCCCAGGCGCACGCCATCGAGTTCAAGCGCCCCATGCTCAATCCTGAGATGTTCATCCTCGTGGGCCTGTTCTGCTTCACCGTGTGGTGGTTCTACACCTGGCGGCTCAACCGCCTCGGCCTCGAGCGCGACAAGGATTCCGCCGCCAACACGCCCGCCTGGATCAAGAAGTTGGAGAACATCAGCGGTCCCGGCATCCTGGTCTACGCGCTCACCATGAGCGTGTCGGTCATCTACTGGGTTATGTCGATGGACCCGACCTGGTACTCGTCGGTCTACGGCCTTCTCTTCCTCGTCGGCCAGGGCTACTCGGTGCTGGCTCTGTCCATCATCGTTGCGCTTGCGCTCTCCAAAGGCGAGCCATTCAAGACCATCCTTCGCCAGACCGAGCAGCACGACCTGGGCAAATTCACCTTCGCCTTCGTCATGCTCAACATCTATCTCGCCTTCTCGCAGTTCCTCATCATCTGGTCGGGGAACCTGCCGGAAGAGATTCCCTGGTACCTCGATCGCATTCGCGGCCACTGGGGCGTCATCGTCACTCTCGACTTCCTCTTCCACTGGCTCATCCCCTTCTCGCTGCTGCTGTCGCGCGACATCAAGCGCAACAGGAAGCGCCTCATGTGGGTATGCGCATGGATGATCTTTGCCAAGGCCTTCGACCTGTTCTGGCTCATCGAGCCGAACTTCAAGGATGCCGCGCGCAACCTCCACTTCAGCTGGGGAATTCTCGAATACATCGCCGTCCCGGTGGCCATGGTCGCCTTCTGGGTGGCCTTCTACTGCACGCGTTTGAAGACGCGGCCGCTGGTGCAGACCAACGACCCGCATCTGGCGGAAATTCTGGAGCCTGAGCATGTCCACGCATAATCACGAATCGGGCCATGAGCCTGAAGAGATCGACGCGTCCGCCGGCTACGAGCAGGCCGACGTCCGGGTCACCGGCATCGTGGTCTTTCTCACCGCGCTGGCCATCTTCGTGGCCGTCACCGGAGCACTGTGCTACGGCATCGGCATGATGATCAACGCCCACATGGCCAAGGTGGACGGACCCACCACCAAGTGGCAGAAGGATAAAACGGTCGATGTGCGCGGACTGGGCAATCTTGCCAATAGCCCCGCCCTTCAGAACAAGATGGCCGAGTTGACGCGACAGTTTCCCACGCCGCGCCTGCAGACCGACGACGGCAACCAGGAGATTGCCGACCTGCACGCCAAAGAAGACCTGCTCATGAACAATTACAGCTGGGTGGATGGACCGCAGGGCTCGCCGCGGCGAGTCAGAATTCCCATCGACAAGGCCATTGAGTTGCTCGCCCAGCGCGGCCTGCCAGTTACACCCGCGGTAGTACAGGCGCCGCTGATGACCGGGGACATCAAGCCTGTTGTGGCAACTCCCTTGACCAACGGATTTGCACGCACCGGCTACGAGCACGACCTTGCAGTCGCGGAGTCAGTGGAAGCAAAGCGCGCGGAGCCGGTGAAATAAAGAGTGCGAAGGGGCGGATTGGGGTTTGCGGTTTCCCACCCTTTTCGCAAAAAGCGCGAAAAGGATGGGGCACGGGGCATCAGTAGGGCACGGAGCGGTTTTTGGGGCACCCAACAGGTTTAGGAAGAGAAGGAATCAGGATAGAGATGCACAGTGCAAATTCAATGCGGAGAAGCTGGCCGGGCGCGGTGAAAGCCGCGGCCCTTGCGGCGTTGCTGTGCTCGGCATTGCCCGTGCCCTCGCTCCTGGCCCAGGTCTCGCGCTACGACGAAAAAGAGATGGGCCCGGTCAACGACAAGCCGCCGGCGCTGCTCAACGGCGTAGGCATCGCGCAGAATCTCAACGCGCAGCTACCGCTCTCGCTCACCTTCACCGACGACCAGGGCAAGCAGGTCCAACTCGCCGACTACTTCGGCAAGCGCCCCGCCATTCTCGCGCTGGTTTACTACCAGTGCCCCATGCTCTGCTCCGAGGAGCTGAACGGCCTGACCGGCGCATTGCAGATGGTCAACTTCGTTCCCGGCAAGGATTTTGATGTTGTCGTGGTCAGCATCGATCCCAGCGAAGGCACGGATCTGGCCGCGGCCAAGAAGCGCAGCTACCTCAAACGCTATGGCCATCCCAACACGGCCTCCGGCTGGCACTTCCTTACCGGTACGCAGGCCAACATCGATGCATTGACCAGGGCCGTCGGTTTCGGCTACGTCAAGATTCCCGGCCCCGACGGCAGGCTCACTCAATTTGCTCACGCCAGTTCCATTCAGATCGTCACGCCCGAGGGCAAGCTGGCCCAGTACTACATGGGCGTCGAATACTCTCCCAAGGACCTCCGCCTGGGCCTGGTGGAAGCCTCTGCCAATCGCATCGGATCGCCGGTCGACAATATTCTCACGTACTGCTACCACTACGATCCCAAGACCAATAAGCACTCCCTCATCGTTGCCCGGGTGGTACAGCTGGGCGGGCTTGTAACGGTCTTTACCCTGGGTGGATTCATGCTGGCGATGTTCCGCAGCGACAGCCGCAGCGGCGACCCAACGCACGGAAACGGAACAACTGGGACAGGAACAAAGGTGAACGGATAAAGGAATGAGCCACATCAGTCCAGTACTTTGGCAGTTTCTCGTCAAGTGGATGACGAACTTCGCGCTGTTTCCGCCGGAGGCCTCGAAGATTGCGCCTCAGATGGACGCGCTCTATTTCTTCATGGTCCTGGTCAGCCTCATCGGCCTCACCATCGTCATCCTGCTGGTCACGAGCTTCTCCATCCTCTACAACAAGGAACGCCACCCCGTGGCGGAGCAGATCGAGGGCTCCACGCTTCTTGAAGCTACCTGGACCATCATTCCGCTGGGTCTCTTTCTGGTCATGTTCGTCTGGGGCGCGCTCATTTATTTCCGCGTCTACACGCCGCCGGTCAATTCCATGAATATCTACGTGGTCGGCAAGCAATGGATGTGGAAGGCCGAGCATCCCGGCGGCCAGCACGAGATCAATTCGCTGCACATTCCCACCGGAAAGCCGATTCAGCTCACGCTCATCTCGCAGGATGTCTTCCACAGCTTTTCCATTCCCGCCTTCCGCGTCAAGCGCGAAGCCATTCCGGGCCGCTACACATCCGTCTGGTTTGAGGCCACTACCCCCGGTACCTATCACCTCTTCTGCACTCAATACTGCGGCACCAACCACTCGCAGATGATCGGCGACATCGTGGTGCTCACGCCCGAGGACTACAGGAAGTGGCTGGCCGAGTCCACCAGCGGCATGTCGCTCGCGCAGAACGGAGAACGCCTGTTCTCCAGCCTCAGCTGCAATGCCTGCCACAACACCCGCCCCGATGCGCGCGGCCCCAGCCTGGCCAACGTCTACGGCGCCAAGCTCGCGCTCTCATCGGGCGGCACCGTGCTCGCCGACGACGCCTACCTGCGCGAGTCGATCCTGAACCCCTCGCAGCACATCACCCAGGGTTATGCGCCCATCATGCCCACCTACCAGGGGCAGGTCAGCGAAGAGGGCGTCATCGCGCTGGTTGAGTACATCAAGAACCTCAACTCCGACTACCGCATTCAGCAGACGTTGAACACGACCGACCTGCTGCCGGAGGGCGAAGGAAAGGCAGCGCCGGCCGCGGGTGCTGCCGGGCAAAAGGCCGGCCCGGCCGGAACCGCACCACAAGGAATGGTGAAGCAATGAGCGCCACTATCGTCAGTCTCCCCGACCAATCCACGGCCAGAATTCCCAAGGTGAATTTCATCACCAAGGAGAACGGACTTCTGAGCTGGCTCCTGACCGGCGACCACAAGCGGATTGCCATCCTCTATCTCATCTCGCTGAGCTTTTTCTTCTTCATCGGCGGAGCTCTCGCGGGGCTCATCCGCCTGGAGCTGCTCACGCCCCAGACCGATCTGATGGCCACCGACACCTATAACAAGGTGTTCACCATGCACGGCGTCATCATGATCTTCTTCTTCCTGGTGCCGTCCGTTCCGGCCACGCTGGGCAACTTCCTTATCCCGCTGATGATCGGCGCGAAAGATCTGGCCCTGCCCAAGATCAACCTGCTCAGCTGGTACCTCTACATCGCCGGCGGCATTCTCGCCATCTACACCATGGCTACCGGCGGCGTCGACACCGGCTGGACCTTCACCACCCCGCTCTCCACGCATTATGTGAACACCAACGTGCTCACCACCGGTCTGGCCGCCTTCATCGCCGGATTCAGTTCCATCTTCACCGGCCTCAACTTCATCGTCACCATCCACAAGATGCGCTGCCCGGGCATGACCTGGTTCCGCATGCCGCTTTTTTGCTGGGCCCACTACGCAGCCAGCATCCTCATGGTCCTGGCCACGCCCGTCGTCGCCATCGCCATCGTGCTCATCGCTCTAGAGCGCACCATCGGCATCGGAGTCTTCGACCCCACCAAGGGCGGCGATCCGCTGCTGTTTCAACATCTGTTCTGGTTCTACTCCCACCCCGCCGTCTACATCATGATTCTGCCCGGCATGGGCGTCATCTCCGAGACCATCTCCACCTTCAGCCGCAAGCGCGTCTTCGGCTATACGGCGGTTGCGTTCTCCTCGGTGGCCATCGCCGTCTTCGGCTTCTTCGTCTGGGCCCACCACATGTTCATCATGGGCATCTCCAACTATGCCGTGCTGGTCTTTTCGCTGCTCACCATGCTGGTTGCGGTGCCCTCGGCCATCAAGATCTTCAACTGGACCTTCACCCTCTACAAGGGCTCAATCACCTTCGAGACGCCCATGATTTACACCTTCGGCTTCATGGGCCTGTTCACCATCGGCGGCCTCACGGGCGTCTTCCTCGGCACTTCGGGAACCGACATCCACCTGACGGAAACCTACTTCATCGTGGCCCACTTTCACTTCGTCATGGTGGGCGGCATGCTGATGGCGTTTCTTGCCGGCATCCACTTCTGGTGGCCCAAGATCACGGGCCGGATGTATCCGGAAAAGATCTCGCAGCTGGCTGCCGTGGTCACCTTCATCGGATTCAACTTCACCTTCTTCCCGCAGTTCATCCTCGGCACGCTCGGCATGCCGCGCCGCTACGCTTCTTACCCGCCGGAGTTTCAGATCCTCAACGTCTTCTCCACCGCCGGCGCGACCATTCTGGGCGTGGGTTACCTGCTCCCCGTTCTCTACCTCACCTGGTCGCTCAAGTACGGCGCCATCGCCGGCAACAACCCCTGGCAGGCGACCGGACTCGAATGGCAAATACAGTCCCCGCCGCTGACGGAGAACTTCACGGTGACCCCCATCATGGACCACGAAGCCTACGACTACGAGTGGCTCGAAAAACAGAAAGAACAAGAGGTGGCCAGTGTCGGATAGCACAGCCATTGTCCACGGCGCCCACGAGGCTGACGCGCACGAAGAGCACCCGGCTTACCTGCGCCATCACTTCGAGAACGTCGAGCAGCAGGCCGATGCGGCCGGCTTCGCCATGTGGCTCTTCCTGCTCACCGAAGTCATGTTCTTCGGCGGACTCTTTACCGCCTACCTCATCTACCGCAACTGGTATTACCCGGCGTTTGTGGCCGCGTCGCACCAGTTGAGCGTCGTCTGGGGCACCACAAATACGGCCGTGCTCATCTTCTCCAGCTTCACCATGGCCATGGGCGTGTGGTGCGCGGAGACGCGGCGCAGGAAGGGCCTGATTCTCAGCCTGTGCCTCACGTTCCTGCTGGGCCTGGTCTTCCTCGGCATCAAGACCATTGAGTACGGCGAGAAGATTGAGAAGCACCACGTTCCCGGCTTCCACTACAACCTGAGCTCGTTCCTCGATCCGGACAACGATGCTGCCGCCAAGGCTGCCAACGACAAGCCCTTGCCGCTCGACATGGCCCGCCACACCGAGGTCTACTTCTCGCTCTACTTCGCCATGACCGGCATGCACGCACTACACATGATCATCGGCATCGCGATTCTCGGATATATGATCTTCCGCGCGCGGGCCGGGGCGTACACCACGGGGCACGTGACGTTTGTTGAGAACTTCGGCCTCTACTGGCACTTCGTCGACATCGTCTGGATCTATCTCTTCGCGCTGCTGTATCTGATCAGCAGGCATCAGTAAAGGAAGACGCCATGACCGATCAAAAAGAAATGGAAGCAGCGAGCCATCACGTTGTAAGCCCGAAGATCTACGTGATCATCCTCTTGGCGCTGATCCTGGGGACAGCCGCCACCGTTTGGGCGTCGTTCCTGGAACTGGGCCCCTGGAATCCGGTCATCGCGCTGGCCATCGCCACCGGTAAGGCCATGCTGGTGGTCCTGTTCTTCATGCACGTGAAGTACAGTTCCAAGCTCACCAAGCTCACCGTCTTCGCCGGCATCTTCACCCTCTTCACCCTCATCGGCATGACGCTGGCCGACTACTTCAGCCGCGCCTGGGGACAGTGGTAGGGGAAACAGTGGTCAGTGATCAGTGACGGCTGAGATCGACGATCCCCAAAGAGGGCTGCCCGCCGGGCGGCCCTTTTCGTTGATGACCCCGCAATTGCAGGCGATCCGAGCTTCATCACCGCTCACAACCGCCGGCCGCTACCGTCGAAACCGTGGAGGCTCGCATCGTGGCGAATTCCAACAGCAAGAATTGTTTTGCGCGTGCACCGCTGACAGTGCTCCTGGCCTCAGCCGCGTTGCTCCTGGGATGCTGCGCGGCGATCACCCGCGCTCATCCCGTTCAGGCCGCGTCCAACGCCGGTTTTGAGGCCGCCGATTTCGCCGGCACCTGGAACTGGATGTTCGAGGGCAAGGTATTCGCCACCATGATCCTGGAGCGCAAGGGCGACCAGTTCACCGGCTCCATCACCAACGGCACCATCGAACTGGATAGCGAAGGAAAGATCGCGAGCGCGACCCCGGCGCCGGGATCGGCGGAGATTGTGAAGACCTCCCTGGAAGGCGAGACCCTGCACGTCGTCTCAAAAGACGGCGATGAAACCACCGAGTGGCTGGTGACGCTGAAATCTCCGCAAGAGGCCGAGGTGAGAGTCACCGGGCCCGGCGTTCCCGCGAACTTTCCGCCCATCCACGCGGAGAAGGTCAAATAGGAAGCCCATCGCGTGTATTGGAAGCAGCGCGCCTGAGCATCCTCGCCAGCACGGCCTGGGAAGGGAACAGGCCGCTTGTCAATCGACTGGTCTAACTGAGCATCTCACGACTTGGCGCAGTGCATCTCCGTATACACAAGATGATGACTGGGTTTTCCCGTCTTTCAGGAACAAAGGGCGGACACCACGCAGTGGTAGCAGTCTGGTCACTGACCATATCAAGGCTGCTGCCATTCGGGCTGGGGTCATCAGGGCAGGGGACAAGCGCCAGTTTGGGCTGCACAACCTGCGCCACAGCTTGGCGACCAGTCTAATTTCGTGGGGTTTGGACTTCAAGACCGTGCAGACCTTGCTGCGGCACTCTAACCCACTTACTACTCTCAGTGTCTATGCCCAAGTTATCGACCGGAACCGTTTGGCCGCGCAGGGATTGATGATGGATGCGGTCATGAAACCTGCCTCAGAAATGGTGCAATGAACCATTTCCGGGGATAATCCGGGGAAAGGGATCCTCGGTGATCGATACAAATAGCCTAAACTATTGATTTAATTAAGGAAATCTGGTGGCGGAGGGCGGGATCGAACCGCCGACCTACGGGTTATGAATCCGTCGCTCTAACCATCTGAGCTACTCCGCCGCAGGGCACCGCAATGGGCGATTCGGCACAGAAATCCCTGCTCTCATGATACTTGGCGTTCGGATGGCAGGTCAAACCGTCGCGATACCACTTTTTGGGAGGGCGAAGCGCCCGCCATCGGCCTTCCGCCCTGCAGATGAGCTACCCACGCCCGCTGCTGTAGACTCGCCTGCATGAGTAAGTTGCGCATCGCCGCTGTCATTCCGGCGCGCTTGAGTTCCACCCGTCTGCCCAGGAAGGTGCTCCGCGAAATCGCCGGCCGCCCCATGGTCGAGTGGGTGTGGCGCACGGCAAAGGCGAGCGGCCTGATGGACCCCGTGCTGGTGGCCACCGACGCCGATGAAGTGGCCGCGGAGTGCCGCGAGCGCGGAATCCAAGTCATCATGACCTCGCCCGCCTGCGCCAGCGGGTCAGATAGAGTCCGCGAAGTGGCCCGCCAGATCGACGCCGACATCTACGTCAACATCCAAGGCGACGAGCCCACGCTCACCCCCGACTTTTTCCCGCCGCTGCTCGCACTCTTCGACCGACCCGAGGTCGAGGTGACCACCCTCGCCATCCGCTGCCCGCCGCACGAGATCGACAACCCCAATGCCGTGAAAGTGGTCACGGCCCTCGACGGCCGCGCCCTCTACTTCTCCCGCGCCACCATCCCTTTTGACCGCGACGCCGCAGGCTTTGCCGGCTACCGCAAGCACCTGGGAATCTATGCCTACCGCAAGGCCGCGCTGGAGCGGTTTGCGGCTCTGCCCACCTCCTGGATTGAGCAGGTCGAGCGCCTCGAGCAGCTCCGCCTGCTCGACAACGGCATCGACATCTACGTAGCCCCCGCCCCCCGCGACACCATCGGCGTAGACACCGAAGAAGACCTCGGCCACGCGGAGGCAGCGCTGATTCGAATGCGCGGCGAAGAGACGCGACTGGACTGATGTTTGTGCTTTCCCACCCTTGCCACGAACAAAGTGGCAAGGGTGGAACCCCGGCCATAGACGGGGCGAAAGAGAATCGGAATTGCGCGCAAGAACCGGATAGCGCGCCGGGCTGCAGATCAGCGACGATAGTTCCCATGAACAGCAATCCCCAAATCGCGATGGACCGCGCGCTGACGCCTGCCCTCGACCCCGAAGCCGCCTGGAAGCAGCTCCTCGCCCGCGACTCCGCCGCTTCGTTCTTCTACGCGGTCACCACCACCGGCGTCTTCTGTCGGCCCAGCTGCTCCAGCCGCCGTCCGCTGCGAACCAACGTCCGCTTCTTCCGCTCAGCCGAGGCCGCGCAGGCCGCCGGCTTTCGCCCCTGCAAGCGCTGCCATCCCACCACTGCGTGGGGCAGACCTTTGGACAGGATTCGTGGCTATATCGAGGCCAATCTCGACCGTCCCGTCCCTCTCGCGGAGCTGGCCCGCGTAGCCGGACTGAGCCCCTTCACGGTGCAACGGCTTTTCAAGAAGGAAGTCGGCGTGAGCCCGTTGCAGTATCAGCGCGCGCTGCGGGCCGGCCGCCTGCGCTGCCAGCTCAAACAGGGAGGCTCTGTGACGAACGCAATCTATGAGGCGGGCTTCGGCTCGTCAAGCCGCGCCTATGAAGGCTCTCAGCTCGGCATGACGCCGGCGCGCTTCGCGAAAGGCGGCAAAGGCGAGCAGATCGCCTGGGCTACCGCTCGCACGCCCTTCGGCTGGATGATCGTGGGTGCTACCGAGCGCGGGTTGTGCTGGCTGGCGCTTGGGTCCACATCAGCGGAGGCCGAGGGTAGCCTGTGCCAAGAGTTCCCGCTGGCGACGCTGCGCCGCGATCCATCGCTGTCGCGGCTTGTGGATGCAGCCCTCGAGAGCGTGCGCGACGGCTCTGATCTTGTTCAAAGCCGCGCCGGGGTGGAATCGCTGGACCTGCGCGGAACTGTCTTCCAGCTCCGCGTGTGGCAGGCGCTGCGAGCCATCCCCCGCGGCCAGACCCGCAGTTACAGCCAGCTTGCCCGCGACCTGGGCGATCCCAAGGCGACCCGCGCCGTGGCCCGCGCCTGCGCCACCAACCGCGTGGCCCTCGTTGTGCCCTGCCATCGCGTCGTCGGCGCAAACGGCGCGCTCACCGGCTATCGCTGGGGCGTCGAGCGCAAACGCCAGTTGCTCGCCGCCGAGAGCGCTTGATTGGACCGCACCGGTCTTACGGATGGCGCGGTCCTATGCGACTTACAGCCGCGCCCCGCCCGAAGCCTCGATCGTCTGTCCGGTCAGCCAGAAGGAATCGTCCGAGGCCAGAAAGGCCGCGACGCTGGCAATGTCGCCAGGCTGGCCAATGCGGCCAAGCGGAGTCTCCGCTTCCGTCTTCTTCTGGAAGTCGCTGCCGATGAACCCAGCCGCATGCACGCCTTCGGTCTCCACCATGCCCGGGTTCAGCGAGTTGACGCGAATCTTCCGCGGTCCGAGTTCCTTGGCCAGAGCAAGAGTCACCGAATCCACCGCGCCCTTGGTTGCGCTGTAGACCGCCGCGGCGGCAACGCCGTTCGCAGCCACCGACCCGATGTTGATGATGCTGCCGCCCTGCGAGCTGAAGTGCTCCAGCGCCGCCTGCGTGGTCAGAATCAGTCCCAGCACATTCACGTTGAACTGCTTGTGGAAGTGCTCCGGAGTCACGCCCTCGATGGGGCTGAACTCGTAAATGCCTGCGTTGTTCACCAGCGTGGTAATCGGTCCCAGCTCGCGCGCCACCTTCTCGACCAGCGGCCCAATCGATTCCGAATCCGCCAGGTTGGCCTGCACCGCAATGGCCTTGCCGCCGGCGGCCTTGATCTCGGCCACAACCTTCTCCGCGCCCGCCTTGCTGCCTGAGTAATTCACCGCCACGGCAGCGCCGCGGCCGGCGAGTTCGCGGGCGATGGCCGCCCCAATGCCCTTCGACGCGCCGGTAACCAGCGCGACTTTTCCCTGAAGATTGCTCATGTCCCTGCTCCTTTGTCGACCGTTCAACGTTTCGACATTTCGACAACTATCGAATTGATTAGCGAACAGCAAATAGGATTCACAAGCTTTGTGGAAATCTTTTTGGGGATGGGCTTCAGCTCCCTGGGCACGGGTCCGTGTCCAGCGCTCCGAGAATCCCAATGAGTCCTTGCAGCACGCCCGGCCGCAGGGTGAGGAAGTGGAACCTGCCCTCGCGACGCACGTCGATGAGCCCGGCGGTTTCGAGCTCCTTGATGTGGTGGGAGAGCGTGGCAGCGGAGATGGGCAGGGCCGCGCGCGCCTCCGTGCACCCGAGTGGACAGCCCGCCTTGGCAATGCGTTCCAGCAGCTCAAACCGCCGCGGATCGGCAAGGGCCTTGAGGATGGCAGTGCGGCGGGCGCTGCTCAGGCGCGCGGCTTTTGTGGTGCGCTTGCCTGCCGTTTTCACCGCCTTCGATGCCACAATAGCGTTCATTGCTGTCTTCCCCTTGTTGTTGGATGCAATCGTAGCGCAGAGGGCGCGTCAAGCCGGCTTGTTCCCCACCGCCAGCAGCGTTTGAAACTGCGGCGTCTCCGGCTCCTTGTGCACCACGGAAGTCTGCACCTCCGTGAATCCAGCCTTCTCGAGCATCGACTCGAGCTCCGTCTCGCTGAAGCCCAGCCACTCGTCGGCGTAGAGCT
>DATNHL010000182.1:0-14788 GCA_035604995.1 Occallatibacter sp.
CCTTCGGGTTGCGGATAAAATCGGGCCATACTTTGTTGTCGCCCTCGACCTTGGGGTCGCCAAAGCCTTCGGGCTCCGCCTCGTCTGGCCCGATTTTCTCTCGCAACGCTGTCCGCCCTATAAGTGTTAACAGGCCCTAGGGCCCGAAGTCCATTCAAATGCACCCTCGAAGGCGAAATGACCGCATGCAGAACTCGAAGCCCTATCTGCCCAAGCCCGTCGGGGTCGACGACGTTCAACTCTCCGCTGAGCTCGAGTGCTTGCTGGAACGTCTTGCGGAAAATGCGCATGAAGTTTGGGCCGAACGGCGGTTCGCGGACGGCTGGAAGCCCGGATCGGAGCGCAACGATGAGCTCAAGCACCATCCCTGCCTTGTTCCGTACCACGAGCTTCCGGAGTCGGAGAAATCCTATGACCGAATCATGGTGGAACAAACGCTGAAGACGATCCTAAAGCTCGGATATGAGATTCGCACACTTATTCTCTGATCGGTGTCGGGGCTGTTAGCGAGGGGGAACCGGCCAGCGCGACTGGACCAGCTTCACCGACAGGCATGCAGCGGCGTCGGCCGCATACTTTTTCCACTGATCGCGCTCCGCAGTCTGCGCCTTTGCGAGATCCTTTGACTCGCCCGGCATATCGGATATCCCTCTGATCATCCCAAAGCCCACAACGCGCCCTGCTCCGGAAACGCGAAGTACTTCCAATGCGGCGCCAGCGCCTTCCATCTCAACGGCCATGAGCTTCGGCCACTTCTCGAGAACGACGCGAACAAAATCATTGTCCCGGGTGTCGATTACCTTGCTGCCGGATCCGACAGCGCCGACCTTGATCTCGGGTCGGGACTCCTTTCCACCCGGCGCCCTGACCTTCATGTTCCGCCACCAGTCAGGGAACTCGATGGCAAGGATTCCCGCGGCATTTACGAGCGCTGCATCGGCCTGGTAGGTGCCGTCCATGCGCGGCTGAAACTCGTCGAGAATCTTTCCGTACTCGTAGTTCCAAATGGCACGGGAAACGACGACATCGCCTTTCTTGAGGCCGTCCTGGGGAAAACCGCCGGCGACACCAACGAGGAGCACGTATCGCGGCTTCCATCGATCGATGATTTCGCGCGTCGCGTTGGCAGCATTTACAGGTCCGGCCTCGCCGGCAAAGGCCAACACGGCGGTGTAGGGCTTAGCGTAGGCTGCAGATGTAATCTCCCCCAGACGCGATGGATAATTCGCGGCCCCACCCGGTGCCGCCGGAGCGGGCTGGCTTCGCTCGAGATGACGCAGGACCGCCTCATATTCCTCGGGCAGCACGGTGATGAAGGCAACATCGAGCGGCGGCTCAAACTCGGTTTTCTTTTCTTTGCCCGGAACAACGCTGGTGCGCAAGAACTCATCGATCTCTGTGACGATAACGGCGACCTGTTCGTCAAGCGGCCGCCCCGCGAGCGTCGTTCCCTGGGGAAGGACCTGATCCACAGAAGCCCCCGCTTCGATGAAATAAGGAATAATCGTCATCTTTCCTTCTTTCCAGCGATCCAGGGCGATCTTCAGTTCCTCCATGCAGTAATCGCTTTCGCGGTAGGACCTGGTGATCAAGGGAATGAAGAGGCCGGCCTGCCCTGTGATGGCGCGGAGCTTGGGAAGCCACTCGGTCCCGCGCTCAATGGTATTGGCCGCTGAGTATTGAAATGCCGTGATGCCCGCGAGGCGCAAGCTGCGAGTCAGGGGAACAGCAAGGGAGTTGGCGTCGCCTGCATTGCTGATAAAGATGCTGGTCTCGCCCGTCCGGCCCGCGCTGCGGAAGTAAGCCAGTCCCGAGTCGAAGTCACGAAAACGCGAGCTTCCGACCGGCCGGTTGTCCAGGGTCTCGAGTTTGGCAAACTGCGCATCGAGCTGATTCAGCAGGTCATCGCGATCTCGCCAGAAGACGACGGGCTCGTCTTCAAGGGCGATCCGGCCCAAGAGCTCCCGCCGCAAAAACTCGGGAACCGTCGCCGAGCCCTCTGTGTCCAGATGATAGAGCTTGATGGATGGAATGAGCCGCCCTTGAACGAAGGGGTGAACCCAACAGGGTAAAGTTCCGGCTCCCACATCGATGATGACGAAGTCATATTTGTCGAAATCCACGGCCAGTTGGATTCCATCCAACTCATCGATCGCGATGCGTTCCGGTCGGAAGTTCAGCCCCTCGATTCGGTCCTCAATCCTCTCCATGAGGCTCTCGTCATAATGTGTGTTGCCTTGCCCGATCAAGATCCCGAATTTGCCCCGACGGCGGGCGGTCAATCGCCGATAGGGTTCGGCGCGTCTCTTAAAATCCCGAATATGGGCTGCGAATTGAGCCGGATCGCTCTCCAAATCATCGCGATTGAAGGACTGGACTTCGGGGTCAAGTTCAGGGAAGTACTTCTGTCCGAGCCTGGCGTCGAAGAACACGAGCTTCGGCTTTCGGGCCAGTACCGCAAGACTGTATTCGTAGAGCATGAACGGTGAGCAATTGGGGCCTTCTTTCCCTCGGCGATACGTAATAACAGCCGCAAATCCCGGCGTTCGCTTGATCAGGCCCTGAAGATAAGGATGCGACATCACCTTTGACTGGGGATCTATTGCGAACGTGAAGCCTGCATCCCAAAACATGCGCCAGAAGAACTCGTTCAACTCCCGATCCTCGTAGCGATAACTGTGGCTGAAGTAGACCGGCAGCGGGCTTCGGACTATGCGCGAGTTTTTCGAGAGAACGTTGGTTGGAGTCGGCATTTTATTTACCAAACATTATGCCTCAGAAAGGATCGACACATTCAAGGTAATCATGGGTGGAATCGCAAGGCTTCACTTCTGAGACTGCCGATATTGCCCATCTTGGCCAAGATCATCGCATATTTCCGATCGTTCTCGAAGCATAATACGCCAGCGCGCCACCAGAATCTGTGGGATTCGGCTTACTACGGGTTATTTGCGCATCACCGGCAAGCCCAAGTGATTCTCAGTTGGACAGAACGGCCCATACCATGTTCCCAGGGCCGACTTCCCTCGAAGCGCGCGCCGGATGAGATTCCCCGTCAACCGAATGCGAATTGGATGGGCACCTCCGGTTTGCCAATAATCGAGGATTCACCTCTCGGGTCTCGGTTTCCGATCTCTCAACATGCAACTTGTCTCAAAGCAGGGCAACCGATTGATATGGCCTCGCCAACTCCGCTTTACATCAACTCGAGAAAGGCGACGCCGTTTGGCGGAACGCATATGGAGATCCGGCCCTGATGGTCGAGGTGCATGATCTCCGGCTCCGGAAGAGCACTCGTGCGCTTCAGTTCGGCCATCTCTCCGCGTCTCAGACGAATGATGCCGGCGGTTGGGCTCGGCCCGCGAAACGGCGAAAAGAACTCCGAAGACCGGCCAATTCTCCTCAACTCAATTTTTCGCTTTCTGGAACCGGCCAAGGTTGTTAGATTCGCATGTAATGGTTTTGATTTTCCAACCCGTCCGGCGCAAGATGCGCTTTCTGCCCCTCATCGCCGCCACCTATTTCATGGTGTCCGGCGGTCCCTATGGCATTGAGGACATTCTGGGCGGGGCCGGCTTTGCCAAGGCGATCCTCATTCTGCTGGTTCTGCCCTTCCTGTGGTGCCTGCCCACCGCGCTCATGATCGGCGAACTGGCCAGCGCCATCCCCGCCGAGGGCGGCTTCTATATATGGGTACGGCGCGCGCTAGGCCCTTTCTGGGGCTACCAGGAGGGTTGGCTCTCGCTCTCGGCCAGCATCTTCGACATGGCCATCTACCCGGCCATCTTCGTCCTTTACCTGGGCAAGTTCAGCCCCGCTCTTACAGACGGCTGGCGGGGCTACGCCTGGTCCCTGGCCGTGGTGGCGCTGTGTTGCGCATGGAATCTGCGCGGCGCGCCGCAGGTGGGTGAGGATTCCGTGTGGATGTTCGTGCTGCTGCTGGCTCCGTTCGTAGTCTTCGTCGTTCTCGGGATTTGGCACTGGTGGGGTTCGCACCCGGCGGTGCAATGGACCCAGCCCGCCTCGGAGGAAGCTCTCTCTACGGCCATCCTGGTCGCCATGTGGAATTACATGGGCTGGGACAACGCCTCCACCATCGCCCAGGAGGTAGAGAATCCGCAGCGCAATTATCCGCGCGCCATGGTCGCGGCCATCGCGCTGGTGGCCGTCACCTACATTCTGCCGCTGACGGCCATGGCCATGGCCGGCCTGGCCCCGGGCAGTTTTTCCACCGGAGACTGGACCACCGCGGCGCGCGCCATCGGCGGTCCGCTGCTGGGCCTGGCCGTGGTGGCCGGCGGCGCCATCACTGGCATCGGCATGTTCAACGCGCTGGTCATGAGTTACTCGCGCCTGCCCATGGCCATGGCCGAAGAAGGCATGCTGCCGCTGGTGGTAGCCAGGCGCAACAGCCGCGGAGTGCCCTGGGTGAGCGTTGTGCTGTGCGGCCTGGCCTGGGGCCTGGCCCTCAAGCTGCCCTTCGAGCGGCTCATCTCCATCGACCTCATCCTTTATGGCTCCAGCCTCCTGCTGGAGTTTGTGGCCCTCGTGGTCCTGCGCATCCGCGAGCCCAGGCTGGAGCGGCCCTTCAAGGCCGGCAACTTTGCCGTCGCCTGCCTGCTGGGAGCGGGCCCTGCGGCGCTGATCGGTTACGCCCTCTATGCCTCGCGCGACGAAAAGATCGTCGGCACAACCTCGGCTTTGTTGTTTGCCTTCGGGGTCAGCCTGCTGGGGCCGGTTCTCTATTGGGCGACGGCCCTCCCGCTCTCCCGCCGTCGCCTTGCCGCGGAAGCGCAGGGCGCGGACTGAAGCATCGGCGCAGACAGACCCTCCGCGCGCATCTATCTCTTGCGGATAACAACTGTCCATCGCATCCTTTGCGCACGGCTTGCACTAAAGGAGCTTTGTTTCGGCCGCGGCCAGTCTCGCCTTGTTGTCTTGAAACTGTTTCATGCAATGGATCACCTGGTCGCGCGCATAGGCGGCATCGTGCCAGCCCCTGATCTCCACCCGCTTGCCCTCCAGATCCTTGTAAATGGAGAAAAAGTGGGTAATCTCCTTCAGCATGTGCGGATAAATGTCCGTGTAGTTCCACACATTGGTGTAGCGGGGATTGTTCTTCCCCACCGCCAGTACCTTTTCGTCCAGCACGCCCTGGTCCAGCATCTCCAGCAAGCCGATAGGCCGCACCTCCTGCACGCAGCCGGGAAAACTCGGGCCCGGCACCAGCACCAGCACGTCCAGCGGGTCGCCGTCGTCGCTCAGCGTCGAGGGAATGAAGCCATAGTCTCCGGGGTAGTGCACCGGCGAGTGCAGGTTGCGGTCCAGCTTGAAGACGTGCAGTTGCTTGTCGTACTCAAATTTTTGCGTCCCGTCCTTGGGGATCTCGATGACGGTTCGAAAGACCTCGGGGGAACGATCGCCAATGGGCAATTCCAGATAATTAACCATCTCTTCTTGCTTCTCCTTCAGGGGCTCGGGGGAAGGTGGGTCCGGAGCGGAGAATCGGACCGGCGCGTCTAAAATGTCCGGTCGTATACCGGTCATACTATAATCATTGAAAATGAAGGCGCATGTCTATGTCACGCTGAAGACATCGGTCCTGGACCCCCAGGGCCAAACCATCCAGAACGCCCTGCGCAAGATCGGCTATGCGGAAGTGACCTCCGTCCGCCAGGGCAAGTATTTCGCGCTTTCCCTCGCCGACGGCCTCTCTGCGGAAGCAGCCCAGACCCAGGTCGAGCGCATCGCCCGCGAGGTTCTCACCAACCCCGTCATCGAAGAATATTCATACCGCATAGAGGAATAGCATTTCGTTTCGGGCCGGTGCCCTGCGATCCAACTTACGCCACTCTGCCAATCCCACCTCTGACCTCCGCCTCATCGCCTGGAGTCGTTCTATGTGCGGCGTCGTCGGTTATGTTGGTCCCAAGAAGGTAGTCCCCGTCATCATTGAGGAGTTGCGGCGCCTGGAATGGCCGCCTAAGCAAAGTCGACATTCAGGCGGTTGAATACCATGTCAATGGGCGTCGCGATGCCGCCGCCGTGTGTTCCGCCGTGCATAACTCCGATGATCTCGTTGTTCTGGTTGAACAGTCCGGAGCCGGAATCGCCGGGAATTTGAAATTCGCGCCCAGCGATCACTGATACGACCTCGATTTGTGCCGTGAAGTTAATCGCGCCCCCCAGCTTGGGCGAATGAGGCACCGTGGAGTTCTTGTTAATGTTCACGACGCGTCCACGCGAGATGTACGACATGCAGCCGCATTTCCAGACAAGGTCCCCAACCTGCGGCAGGTTCCGGTTGGCGCGGAGGATCTGGATCGAGGGTTGCGTGCCGCCTGCGCGTGTCTGGTTGCTCCATTGAATGTTATTGTCCAACTTGCAAACAGCTGCGTCGAGATCGCTGGTCAGGAACCCGCGCACAAACGTGCCCACTTTGTCATTGTTCGTCCCGCCGTTGAGCCGCGCGGGCTGATAGATGTCCGGCAAAGGCTTGTCCAGGGCGGTACCCGTGGCATTGCCGTGTTCCTGCAGGGCAACATGCTGGTTGGTCAGCAGCATCGCGTCGCCCGAAACGTTGTCCGTGACGAAACAGGAGATGGTGCCGGGACCGCTGGCGCCGCCCCCGCTCACGCTGCAGCCGATCGCCAGGGGACGCTGGGCGGCGAAGTCCTTGCAACCCCAGTCGGCCCAGGAATCGAGGCTGCGGATCAATTCGCGCGTATCCTGGCGCACCTCCTGCTGCGACTTGGTATTGAAGAATTGGACGATGGTGTTCACCGGACGCCGCACCCCCACCGCCACCATCACCTGCTCAACCAGCACGTAGGCACGCACCCACTCCCGCCAGCCCTCTGTGTTCTGCTTTTCCAGATGAAGGCTGTTGCTCAGGGTTTTCTGCTGGGTTGCGCTCAATGCGTCAATGGCCTGCCGAAGGCGGTCGGGAACGTCGAACTGCACCTCGGCGGTTACCAGGCTCTGCAGGGTTGTGCCAATCTCAGCTAGACGCGTATCCCATTTCTTCGTATTCCACGCCACGCGCGCTCCTCTTCGTTTCCGGGTCGTCCATTCTGATCTTCTGGTCAGCTAGAATACACGCCCGCGCCCCAGCTCCGCCATTTTCCATGCATTCGTTCCAGGGCCGGCGGGTTCGCTTAGAATCGCCTTATGTGCGGCATCGTCGGCTATGTTGGTCCCAAGAAGGTAGTCCCTGTCATCATCGAGGGGTTGCGGCGTCTGGAATACCGCGGTTACGACTCGGCGGGCATCGCCGTCGGCAGCCCCTCAAGCCCCACCCTCGAAGTCCGCCGCGCCCCCGGCAAGCTCGCCAACCTCGAAGAGGTCTTGCGCGAGCATCCCCTCGAGGGCTCCTTCGGCATCGGTCACACCCGCTGGGCCACCCACGGCCGCCCCACCGAAGAGAACGCCCATCCCCATCGCGACTGCTCCGGCCGCATTGTCGTTGTCCACAACGGCATCGTCGAAAACTACCTCGACCTGAAGCGCGAACTCACCGCCCTCGGCCACCAGTTTGTGACTGAGACGGACACCGAGATCATTGCCCATCTCATCGAGCAGGTGCAGCAGGACGCCGCCTCCGCCGGCCAGCCCATCCTGCTGGAAGTGGCCGTCCGCCGCGCCGTCAAGCGCCTCACCGGCGCCTTTGCCCTCGGCGTCCTCTCCGCCGCCGAGCCCGACAAGATCGTCGCCGCCCGCTTCGGACCGCCCGTCGTCATCGGCGTCGGCGAAGGCGAGTCGTTCGTCGCCTCCGACGTCCCCGGCGTCCTTCACCACACGCGCAACATCTACTTCCTCGCCGACGGCGACATGGCCATCCTCACGCTTGCGGGTGTCGAACTCACAGACTTCGACGGCAACCCAATCCAGCGCGCCATCACCCGCATTCAATGGGACCCCATCCAAGCGGAAAAGGGCGGCTATAAGCACTTCATGCTCAAGGAAATCTGGGAGCAGCCCCGCGCCATCACTGACACCACCCTGGGCCGCGTCTCCCTCGACTCCGGCAAGGTCTACCTGGGCGAAATGAAGATCCCCGACGAGGAGCTGGCCGCCGCCTCCAGCATCAACATCGCCGCCTGCGGCACCAGTTGGCATTCCGCGCTCACCGGCAAGTACATGATCGAGCGCCTCGCCCGCCTCCCCGTCGATGTGGACTACGCCAGCGAATACCGCTATCGCAATCCCATCCCCGACCGCAACGCCCTCGGCCTGCTCATCACCCAGTCCGGCGAAACCGCCGACACCCTGGCCGCCCAGCGCGAAATGATCGCCCTCGGCTCCAAAACCGTCGCCATCTGCAACGTCGTCGACGCCATGGTAGCCCGCGAGGCCCACGGCGCCATCTACACTCACGCCGGCCCGGAGATCGGCGTCGCCTCCACCAAGGCCTTCACCTCGCAGCTCACCGCGCTTTTCCTTCTGGCCCTCAAGCTCGGCCAGTTGCGCGGCCGCCTCGACCCCGCGCGCTCCGTCGCCCTCATTGAGGAGCTCAGCCGCATCCCCGCCAAGATCGAAGAAGTCCTGCGCTCCCGCTCCGCCCAGTGCGAGCAGCTCGCCGCCGGCTTCTCCCATGCTCGCGACTTCCTCTACCTGGGCCGCGGCATCCACTTCCCCATCGCTCTCGAAGGCGCCCTGAAGCTGAAAGAAATCTCCTACATCCACGCCGAGGGCTACCCGGCGGGCGAAATGAAGCACGGGCCAAACGCTCTTATTGACGAGACCCTCCCCGTCGTAGTCCTGGTCACGCGCGACGGGTCCGATCCCGCCTCAAAACTCCGGTATGAGAAGACCCTCTCCAACATCCAGGAAGTCACCGCCCGTAGCGGCCGCGTCATCGCCGTAGCCACCGAGGGCGACACCACCATCGGCAGCCTGGTCGAGCACGTCATTCACATCCCTCCGGCCTTCGAGCTGCTTGCCCCGCTCATCGAAATCGTCCCCCTCCAGTTGCTCGCCTACTACATCGCCGTCCGCCGCGGCTGCGACGTAGACCAGCCGAGGAACCTGGCCAAGTCAGTCACTGTGGAATAGTGTCCCGGGCGCCTCCCGTGGACGGAGGAAAGCTATGGAAACCGTACAACCGGAAATTACGAGATTTCATCGCGAATACCTATGGGAATTGAGCATTCCCCAGACCCAGCTTCTTGCCCTGGCGGACGCCGTTCCCGGAGAATCCTATGGCTGGAGGCCGGCGCAGGATGCCCGGTCCCTTTCTGAAGTCCTGGTGCACATAGCCGCCGGCAACTTCATGCTGTTGTACCAGGCAGGCGTGCGGACGCCCGAAGTCATCGACGTGATCGGCCCCGTTTCCGGCGAAAGAATCTTCCGATGGGTAAGGATCGTCCGCAGGAATCTCGAGCTGGAGAGAACCGTCTACCAGAAGTCCGCGGTCATCGATCTTCTGAAGCGATCGTTTGAGGCGGTTGTGCAGTCCTTCACCGCGGCTTCAGAAGAATATCTCGGAGCCCAAATGGAATTCTTCGGCGAAAACACGACCGTGCGAAGACTCTATCTGCGCATTCTGGCGCACTCGCACGAACACATGGGCCAGGCCATCGCCTATACCCGATCCATCGGCGTCAGGGTTCCCTGGCCCGATCCCGTGAAAGAGCTCGAACGCATTGTGGCAGGCGCGGGTTCTCGTTGATGTGGCCTGAGCGGTCCTGGCGATCTGCAGCTTCTTACGGCTGTGCCGCATTTGGCTGGGCGGTGCCGGTGCCGGCGGACTGGTCCAGCTTGGTGATGTGGACAGTGGCGGCGGTTTCGGGGATGGTGCCGTCGTTCACCTGCACCTCGGTGGGCTTGCCCAGAATGAGCAGGTGCGGGGCAGCTTTGCCGCGAGCAGGAACGAGTACGCGCTGGGTCACCGAGTTCGTGTCTGACCGGACGGTGACCGGGACTTCCGCCGCGGCGAAGCCGTTGTTGGCCACGTTGACCGTGACCAGCCAGTTGCCGGCTTGTTCCGGCGAGGGGTAGACGCTGGAGATGGCGAGGTCCGGCAGGCCCTTGTCGGCGTTCACCCAGTCGGCGAAGAACCAGGAGAGGTCGCGTCGGTTTCCAGCCTGTTCCAGGAGTTTTTCAAAGGGACTGGGTCCTTTGTCGCGGCCGTAGCCGAGGCTCGTGTCGGCTGCCGGATCATAGGCGCGGAGGGCGGCGGAGAGGGTGGCGTCGCCCGCAACTTCGCGCAGCATCCAGAAGACGTAAGTAGCTTTGGTTCTGTAGTAAACAGGCGAAATAGCGTGGGCCAGCGGCTGGCCCACGCTCTGGCCGGGGCTTTCGGGCTCAGCCAGGGCGAGGGCGGAGCGGGAGGTTTCGAGGGTGCCGAGAGCCTGCTCACGGCCGCGCTGCTTTTCGATCCAGAGCGTACCCATGAAGTGGGCGACGCCCTCGCTGAGCCATGCGCGCGGAGACTCCATCCACGCGTGCGTCAGGGCGTGGGCCATCACTCCATCCAACTGCTCGGGGGCGGCGGTGCGGATCGCCGTGGCCAGCATGGAGCCGGTCTCGTAGGGGGCGTCCTGTGCGTCGGGCAGGTCGAGCAGGGTCAGCTGGGAGCGGGGACGCTGGCCGAGCCAGCCCTGCAGGAATGGTGTGACGGTAGAGGCGGCGTCGGACCAGGACGAAACTGCGGATTCGTCGTCGGGAAGGACCCAGAGCATCGTGTTGACGGCGCTCTTGGGGGTGCGGATGGCGGCGAACAGGCTGGGAGCCTCAAAGCCGAGGGTCTCGCCGCCGTTGTCGGCCGTCGCTACGCCGGAGACTTCCTGGTTCAGGTCTTCGGGATTGGTGACCGAGAGCGGGGCGAGATGGCCGTTGATGAGGGCGACCGAGGGGGCGCGGCCGTGGGGGAACTCGACCGTGAGGCGCAGCCGGAAGCGCGCCCCGGCCATGCGGAGCTTGTGCTCGCCGATCTCGTCGAACAGGCGCGCGCCGTCGCCGAGGATGACGGGCACGCTCGAGACCGGGTACCAGACCACGTTGCCGAAACCACGCAGACCGGTGAAGTCGACGCCGATCTGGTCCCAGTCGGAGTGGAGCGCGACGTCGTCGGGCGTACCGATGGCGATTAGGCGCTGGGCGTTGGGCGCGATGCGGCCCGAGTAGGTGACGTCGAGCTGGACTGTTGCGCCCGGGGCGAGCGGCTGGGCCAGCGGGACGGCTGCCTCGTGCAACTGGCCGGCGTGGTCGGCGTCGGAGTTGAGGATCGCCACCGGAAACATCACGTCGCGAGCGTTGATGCGGATGCGCTCCCAGTTGAGCGACGACGAAACCTGGAGCGGGATGTGCGCGAGTGGCTTGTTGCCGTCGTTGCGCACGGTCACCAGGGCGCGAACGGCGATGTGCTGCTCGGAGGGGCGCAGGCGGACGTCCATGTCGAAGTCGGTGAAGGTGACGGACTGGCGCTCGGCGTCTTCGGCGGTGGGGGCATCGGCCATTTTGATGGGCGGCGGCGCCGCGGCGGGACCGGCCTGGGTGGTGGTCTGGCGGTTTTCGTCGGTGGAGCGCGAGAGGATGACTTTGCCGCCGGGCGGCTTGGGCTGGTCGGCCTGAGCGGGGGTGGCTGCGGGGGCGGATACTGGTTCCTGGTCAGGCGGCGTGTAAGTGGTGATCTGCGCGGAGAGGGCTACGGCCGTCATGCCGGCGGCTAGCACGACGAGACTGCCGGCAAGTGAGAGCTTCATGAGCCCAGGCCTTTCTGTTTCTTTGGTTTGGACGCGCCACCTGCGGTGGGGTCAACTTCGCCTTCGGCGCGGCGGGCCGTGGCGTGGCGGCGCTGCCGGAAGGCTTCGTAGAGCACCACGGCGCCGGCTGCGGAGACGTTGAGGGAGCTGACCCCGCCGGCCATGGGGATGCGGAGCAGATGGTCGCAAGTGCGGCGGACCAGCTCGTGCAGGCCTGCGCCTTCGCGTCCGAGAACGATAACGCAGTCCCCTGTCAGGTCGAACCGGTCGTAGTCAGCCGTCCCGCGTTCGTCGAGGCCGATGATCCATAGATTCCGGCGCTTCAGCTCTTCGAGCGCACGCACCAGGTTGACCACGCGGGCGACGCGCAGGTGCTCGGCCGCCCCTGCGCTAGCCTTCACTGCAACAGGGCTTAGAGGCGCGGAGCGTCGCTCGGTCAGGACCACGCCGTCCACGCCCGCGCCGTCGGCCACCCGCAGCAGCGCGCCCAGGTTCTGCGGGTCTTCGACGCCGTCAAGTGCTAGCATCAGCCGCCGCGCGCCGGTCTTTGCGGCGAAGGGATCGGGAGCGAACAAGTCCTCGATCGAGAGGAACTCCTGCGCGCGGACCAGGGCCACGACGCCCTGGTGGGCGGGTGTCTTGGCCATCACCGTCAACTGCTCGCGCGACTCCTGGCGGACGCGGACGCCGGCCTGGCGAAGGGCGGCAACCAGGCGCTCCAGACGCTGATCCTCGCGCTCGCGCGCCACCAGAACGTGGTCAAACCGGCGCCTGCCGGCCTTCAGCGCCTCCTCAACCGGATGCACCCCGTACAAAACTTCCATGAAGAATAGTGTAGATGCCGCGCCGTCTACGACGACAGCTTTGCGCTCGCCAGCCGGTTCAGGCTGATGCCTTGCTCGGCGGCTTGCAAGGCCAGCGAACGATGCACCTGGGGCGGGATGCGCACACGGAACGCGCCGCTGTAGTGCTTCTCGGCCAATGGTGCGGGAAGCGTTTCGCCTGAAGCCTTCATATCGCGAACGACACCCCGCACCACTTTGCGAATTCCGGCCAACGCAGCTTCGGGAGTGGCGGCAAGCCAGGAAAGCGACGGGAACTCAACGCATAGCCCAACATGTTCTCCGTCCTCCGCCGACCAGGTCACGCGATAGGTGTAGTGATCAGTTTTCATCTTCCTGCTCCGTTTGCTTTTCCGCTTCCATTGCTCTGAGTTTGTCGATGGCCAGCAGCACCTGACGGACCTGGTATGCCTTCGCCTTGCCCTTGCTCTCCTGAATGTTGACGCGGGGATCGCCGGGCCAGGGAGTCTTGAAGACGGCATGGCTGGTTCGCGCTGCCGGGGCTCGCCAAAATGTTCCACGCACACCTTGAGGAGGTCGGCAAAGCGAACATTTTTGGGCGTGCGCCGCATTGCTTCGAGGGTCTTCTTCGAAGTCGTCATCACAAAGATGGTACCACTATTGGTACCATTCAGGGTGTCTTTGCCTTTAATGTCAAGGCGACGACGGCCGGCTTTGAGAGCTTCTTCGACCGGGTGCACGCGGTGGAAAACTTCCATGAGGGATCGTGCGGAAGATTGGCGAAAGGGTACGGGCAGGCAGTTTGGCCGGTCGCCCGACAGAAGAGACAGGGTGGGTGCCAGAGCCTGCGCTCTCCCAGGTCCCGAAGTGGCGAACTGGGATGCCCGCTGACGGGCCGCCTTAGCTCACCTTCAGGTAGGTCGTATAAGGCCGCGATCCCAGCCACGTGAACGGCAGCATCGTCACCGGCCCGTTTGCCGAGCTCACTTGCCACTGCCGTTCGCTCACGCGCCTGGCCGCCAGCAACTGCTCCCGCGTCACCTTCGGCAGGGGCGCCGTTTGCTGCTCCTTTACCGCCATCAGCACCAGCGGTCCGCGCAGCAGCGCCACCGTGTCTGTGTGCATCGGATCGATTGCCTCCAGCCGCATTCTTAGCGGCAGTTCCAGTTCCACGCGGTCCCCGCTCTTCCACGTGCGCCGTATCGCGGCAAACTGTCCCGGCACGGCAAGTCCCGCCTGCCGCGTGCCGTTCACATAAATCTCCGCTCCCTCCGCCCATCCCGGAATGCGGAAGTGCAGCGTCAGCTCCGCGGGTTGAGAAGCCGTCACCGTAAACTTCACCTGATCGTCGTAGGGATACTCGCCCTCCTGGGTCAGCGAGAGCGCCGCCCCGCTCTCATTCCATTCAACCGTCGAAGGCACGTAAAGATTCACATACACCGCCTGCGGCCCGCGCAAATAGATGTTGATGCGGTAATCGGCAGCCACCTGCGGCAGCGTGCCCGAGCAGCAGGCCCAGCGGGCTTCCTTGTACACGCGTTGCCCATCGAAGTTGTAATCGGCGTAGTAAAAGTTCTTGCCGTTCTCCTCCAGCGGCAGTGCTCCCAGCACGGTGTTGTACATCATGCGCTCCATGCTGTCGCCGTAGTGGGCATCGCGCGTCACGCGCAGCAGATAGCGCGTGAGTTTGAAGTGCGCATAGCTGCCGCACGGAGTCTCAAAGCTGTGGTGAGTGTTGGTCAGGCTGTTATAAACGTCGCTCGAGCCCGGCGCGCGCAGCGTCTCATCCGGGCCCCATCCTCCCGTGGCAAAGCTTTGCGCTTCCAGCATGGCAAAGGCATTCCGCGCCGCGCGCAGGTGCTTCTCGCTCCCCGCCACCAGGTAGGCCATCATCGCCGAGCTCAGCGAGTTCACATAGCTGTACGCATGCCTGCCGTTCAGAACATTTTCATTGCGCGCGAGTGGATCGAACCACTCCTTGTCGTCGAGGTATTGCAGGCCAAGGTCGTAGTACCGCTGCCCTGCTCCGCGATGGTAGGCGAGAAACAGGTTCTCCGAGATGGTGTACGACTCGTCCCAGGTCCACGACGCGTCGCTCGGATCCTTGTCCCTCCGCCACGGATGGTCGTGTTCCACGGCATGCCCCGGCAGATGCGGCAGCGCTGTGTTGGTCGTCTGCTCCAGAATCGCCAGCGCCTGCGGGTCCCTCACATAAGTATGCGAGTCGAGCAGTCCCAGCAGCAGTTTGTCGTAGGTATACGCCGGAAAGCGGTTCTTGAT
>DATNHL010000183.1:0-9583 GCA_035604995.1 Occallatibacter sp.
GACCACGGTGGAAGCCACTTCTGGCGGCGGCAGCGTCAGCGTCAAGATGAACGGCCAGAAGCAGGTGCTGGGCATCAAGATCGATCCCGAGGTGGCCAAGGCCGGCGACCTGGAGATGCTGCAGGACCTGGTGATGGCCGCCGTCAATGCCGCCGGCCACAAGGTGGATGAGGCCATGCAGTCGAGCCTCGGCGGCATGCTGGGCGGGATGGGGCTGATGTAATTGGTAATTGTGTAATTTGGTAATTGGGTAATTTGAGGCTGGCGAGTGCCGGGTTCTTCAATTACTCAATTACCAAATTACCCAACTACCCAATCCCTATGCCTGACTTTGCCCTGCCCCTGGCTCGCCTGATCGACGAACTGAAGAAGCTGCCGGGCGTGGGCTCGAAGAGCGCGCAGCGGCTGGCCTTCCACATCCTGCGGGCCAGCGAAGATGACGCCGAGGGCCTGGCCGCCGCCATCCGCGACGTCAAGGAAAAGCTGCACATGTGCTCGGTGTGCAACAACATCACCGACGTCGATCCCTGCCTTTACTGCGCCAGCCCCACCCGCAACCAGCGCCTGGTTTGCGTGGTCGAAGAGCCCACCAACATCACCGCCATCGAGAAGACGCACCACTTCAACGGCGTCTACCACGTGCTGCACGGCTCGATCTCGCCCCTGCACGGGGTCGGGCCGGAGCATCTGCGCACCGCCAACCTGCTGCGCAGGGTCCAGGCGGGCGAGGTGGACGAAGTCATCCTGGCCACCAATCCCACGGTCGAGGGCGAAGCCACCGCGACCTGGCTGGCGAGGGCGGTCAAACCCTCCGGCGTCAAGGTGACGCGCATCGCCATGGGCCTGCCCGTGGGCAGCGACATCGAGTACGCCGACGAGGTCACCATGATGAAGGCGATGGAAGGCCGGAGGGAGATGTAGGAATCGGGAGATCGGGTCATCGGGAAATTTTCAGAACGCCGTCATTTTCTTGGATCAGCGGAACAATCGCCGCCTGGGCCTGCTGGAGGTCGTCGCATTCCCATAGAGATCAAAGTCCTTCGTTTGCTGACAAAGTGAAGCCGGGGGCGAACTCGATCGCAGTCCGTTAGTGGATACCCTCCACCCGCAAAGCTTTTCTCCCCAATCAACCAAATAGAACACAAGGAATTAAGAATTAACATTTCCTCTACTGGAGGTTGTTCTTGACGAGGCGAAGGATCATGCCGTCAAGACGGGCGGTCTGGTCTGCTGACTCCTCGTCTGCATGGAATACCTTCGGAACTATGGAGCCACCTGTTCGCGTCAGATAACTCGTAAATACCATGTAATACTTATGGTCTTTCCCGTCCTGGCTCCGCCAATGTACAAGAAATTCAGGCAAATTTGTCCGAGTAAACGTTGACTCCGTAATATCGATCTGTCCGCTCGACGTCACGCTGAATCCGTGGTCTCCCCCCTGGGGCTGAAATGTCACCTTCCCCCGTTCAAGAACCAAGTATCCTTCGCAGTATCCCGTTATATGATTGTGAACAACGGGAAATCTCATCGCCCCGCCGGCCGCAATCGCTTTTCCCGCGTCTTCTTCGGCTTCCCCAAAGTTGCCAATGTCAGCTTCAGCAAGGGATTTTCGAGAAAGCAGGTCTGCATTCTTGGGTTCGAGTCGCAGGCCATTCGCATATTGTGCAAGGGCTGGCTCCCCTCGCCTTATCCAGCTATTGCCATAGTCATCGAGAAGTCGCTCGCCATCGACCCGAAAACGAAACGTCCCTGCACGCCTCCGCAGCGTCAGAGCGTCTCCGCTAACCTCGTACGATCCGGCAAGAATCCCGGTGCGTTCTGCCTTCAGAGAAAACTTTCCGTCGAACCCGAGGTCGAGGTACTCGACGGCACTAACGTTATTCACGTAATGACCTGCTAGTGGGCCTGCAGGCGCGGGTTCAGGGGGGGCCGGTTCGGGAGGAGCCTTCGCAGCCTCCTGGGCATCGTGCATCGCCTGGATCACAGCGTCGCTTACTCCGGCCTCTTTCAGCTTCACTAGGGCATCGACGCTCGTATCGAAGTTGCAAGGCGAGGCTTTGATCTTGCTGATGATGATCGCGTCTCCCAGCTTCACCCGTGCCATCTTCACGATATCGTTGTTCGTAAGCACATCATCGGGCTGGCCACCCGTTTGCCCCGGCGGGCTTGGAGGCGGTGGCGGCGACACGACCGCGATCTCCTGAAAGGCTAGAACCTCGCCGATTGCATCCACAATCTGTGACACGCCAGCCTGTTCCAAATACCCCTTGCTGAACTGGAAGTCGATCTGCGACTTGTAGGAAGACGGCTGCGGTGCCTTGTTGCAGGAGTCGCACTCGACGATGCGGAATGAGACTCTTTCTTTGGCCACATCCACGTCGATCTTCGAGGGATAAATCTTCTCCCCGACGGTGAGAGCACGGGAACTGCTCTTCACGGAGGCTGCACAGGACGGCTCGGGGGAATCGAATTTGCCGTCCTGGTATCGCGCGGGACACACCTTGCTGCTTGCTGGCGCAACCCCGAGAATGCCTTCCTTCTGAATCGTGAGCACTGTGCCGGTTTCGTATTGCGCTCTGAGCTGCTCCTCGAGCGACGGCGGTTTCGGACCTTGGGCCAAAAACGACCCTGGCCAGATCGAGAGAACTAGTACCATGAAAACTGGGATGACGGCCTTGGGTCTCCGTCTCATAGCTATCCTCCTGCGCTTGCTTGTTGGTGCGCTGGGCGCGGATCGCGGTTACTTTTGGGCCGTCTGGACAAACGGAGCAATCGCTGTCTGGGCCTGCTTGATGTCGTCGGGGTTCCCGTAGAGATCGAGGTTCCCTCGTGTCTTGCTGGCGAGATGAAGCTGCTTGCCGCCGGAGCCGATTTTGGCCTCCTTCAAGGAGCCGGTGGCGAAAGACTCATGCTCACAGCGGCCTGACGGGTCGTCGGTCTGCGCGCAATCATAAGTGACCGTGCCATCCGGGGAGACGGACAAGGTCCCAGAACAGTAATAGTCCACAATCTTAAAATCCCCGCCCATGAGGCGGTGGCGATGGCGGACAGAGAAGTTCTGTCCTGGCACTGGAGCTGGCGTCGGCGGCTCAGGCTCGGGCGAAGGGGCGGGGCCTGGTTCCTTTGCAGCCTCTTGAATATCGTGCATCGCCTGGATCACCGGATCGCTTACCCCTGCTTCTTTCAGCTTCACCAGAGCGTCAACGCTGGTATCGAAGTTGCAAGCCGAGGTTTTGATCTTGCTGAGGATGATCCCATCTCCGAGCTTTGCCCGTGCCATCTTCACAACATCGCGGTTAGTGAGCGCATCGCTGGAAGCTTCACCCGGTTGCCCCTGTGCCGGTGGCGAGTCCTTAGCTGGTTGGGCCTGCTGAGCCTCACCTTCGTCGATGGTCAAGACCTCGTCGATGCTGCCTTCGACTGCGGAGACGCTGGCGTCTTTGGCGAACTGGAAGTCGATCTGGGATGTGCGGGACGAAAACCCCACTTTGTTACACGCGTCGCACTCACCGATCCGGAAAGAGATTTTTCCCTTAGCTTCATCGACCTCGATCTTAAACAGATTAACCTTCTCCCCCACGGTGAGAGGCTTGGAGGCAGTGCAGGAAGCATCCGGGGTGAGTTTGCCGCCCTGATACTTGGTTGCACACGGCGTCCTGCTAGTGGCCGGAACGCCGAGAATGCCTGCCTTCTGAATCACGAGCACGGTACCCGGTTGTTGGTATTGTGCCTCGAGCTGCTCCTTCAGCGACGGCGGCTTTGGAGCCTGCGCCAACAACAGCAACGGCGAAACCCAGAGAACCAGCAGCGTTAGGATTTGGATTATGACATCGGCTCTCCGTCTCATGGTTATCCTCCTGCAATTTGCTTTTCCTGCGATTCGGGCCGTGATTGCCGGGGCGGCGCCCGCCCCGGCGCTGTGCTTACCTTCCGCCTCCAGTCTGGCCAGATGAAGAGTGCTGCTTGACGTCTTGCTCAGCCTGGTCCGCTTCCTTCTGCAGGCCCTGCAATTGCGCGTACACGTCCTTGTCAGGTTCGGGCGTGGGCACATCGGGTGCGGCCGCAGTGCTGGCGTCGGGAGCTGCCGGCAGACCGTTCTTGCCGCTGTTGGCGGCGAGTTGCTGCAGTCCTGAGTCGAGCTGTTCGCGGAAGCGATTGGACATATCTTGCAAGTCCGCCACTTTGACCGCCGGCTTGGAGCCTTGAGCGCAATCGCCCTGCTTGCTGCTGGCGACCCTCACCTGCACCAGGCCATCGCTGTCAGGAGTGTCATCAATGCGGTTGATAACGTCTCCCGGCGTGAGCTCGCAGTCGCCGGCTGGAGTGGCCACATCGAGATTGCTGGCTACCACGAAGACGGTGTGTCCCGGATCCAGCGCGGGCGGCGGATCATTCGAGGCGGGAGCCGGTTGCGAGCCTGTGCGTGCTGCCGCCGCTTTTTCTGCTGCCAGTTGCTGCTTCACTTCCTCGGCGATCATCTGCTTGACCTCGGGAGAAAGCTGCTTGTTCCCGTTGGCGTCCGGTGCTGGACCTGGTGACAAACGGTCTCCCTCGCCGCTCTGCTGCGCGTCGTAGGCCATCCTCAGGTTCTCGGCCAGGATGTAATCCGTCAGCCAGAGATCGGCTCCCGGATAGAAGGGCGCGGGCGCGAAGTAGTATCCGTAGTAGGGATACCAAGGATCCCCGTACCAGCCCCATGTATATGCGACCGGCACACCCCAGGGACCGTAGGCCCAGCCGTAATACGCCGGACGATAATAGTAGTAGGGCGCGTAAACGAAGTAGGAGCGTCCGCCCCAGACGTAAGGCCGATAGACGACGGCGCGGTAAACGCCGTGTTCGTAGTAGGTGCGCATTCTGTAGCCGCGCACGTAGTTGCGTTCCATGTGGCCGTAATTCCTTCCCGCGAACTCAACGCGGCGGCCGCCAGGGAATTCGCGCACGGCACGGTAGTTGCCGTGGGCTCCACGATAGATGGTCGCGCCGCTGCGGGTCTGGATGGTGCGGACGTGCCCGGCCGGGTCGTATCCGACCTTATGCCCGCCGACATCGCGAATCGTACGCTGCGGCACCCGCACGGCGGTGGCCGTTCCAGGACGCCTGGTGGTGGCTGTCCCTGGCCGCGTGGTAGTGGCAGTGCCTGGCCGCGTCGTAGCCGTCGTTCCAGGACGCTTGTTAGTGGCCGTTCCCGGCCGCGTGGTAGTAGCCGTTCCCGGGCGCGTGGAGTTGGGCGTTCCTGGGCGCGCCGTAGTGGCCGTTCCCGGGCGTTGGCTCGTCGTTGCTGGGGCTCTGTTCGTCGGAGCCGCCGCTGGACGTTGCGGCTGTGCCGCAGGCCGGCTCGGCGCGGGTGCTGGCTTGCTCGGTGGTGGGGAGGAATTCGTCTTATTGTTATTTTTCTGCGCCCCAACCAGCGCAGGGACTGCCAACAGAACCATTACGCAGGTTGTCCGCAGGAACTTATCTCTTAGGTTGGCAAAGTTCATCACGACCTCCTACCAGCAGAACTTTCTTTGGGGCCTCACTAACAAGAACGTAAGCTGCACAGAAATTCCACAAACCTGGCCTGGAGTCCTATTGCCGGGGTGATTCGACCGCCGCCTCGCGCTCATAGATCGAGTCGGACGACAGCCACATCTCGAAAACCTTGCCAGAATCAAACGACACCACACCACCGGATCCGGCAGATCGCGCACTCCCGGCGCCAGCCTGGCTCTTCAACTTGTAGTGTGATCCGTCGATAACGATCTCAGAGACCACGAGCGAAGTTCGTCCCTGGGCCTCCGTTCCTGAGCCGGACACTCCCGTACCGCGGTCAAGGTGTGAAGAAGCCGAGGACTTGAGCGGCATCAGCAGCGAGCCGGAGAAGGTAAACGTACCGTCCGGCTGTCGGCTGACGGACCCCAGCGTGATCCAGAGCCGTGTCCCAGACGCCAAGTGCAGCGACGACGGCAGATTCGGAATCGCAGCGCGAGGCGCGGCCGGGGCTGACCCAGCGGCTTTCGCCGTCTCGGAAGGCTGGGTTTCTGCAGTGCTCGTGCTAGCAGCCGGGCGGGCAGGCAAGGTCGCGACACTGGAATGCGGCGACGCATCGGCGTTCTCGGACGGAGACGTGGCAGTGGCTTGGGTCTCGTGTTCCCGTGGGAACTGGTTTTGCAGGGTTGGATTGATCAGCGATGCGATCGCCACCTGGGCCTGCTTGATGTCCTGGGGATTCCCGTAGAAATCGAAGCTGCCTTGTGTCCTGCTGGCGAGGTGAAGCTTACCGCCAGAACCAACTTTGACCTCCTTCAAGGAGCCGGGGGCAAAAACCACATGCTCGCACCGGCCCGGATCGTCGGTTTGGGTGCAATCATAGGCGACCGTGCCATCGGGCGAGATGGACAAGGTTCCAGAGGAGTAAGAGTCGTTGGTTTTAAGGGCGGCAAAAGACGGGCGGCGGTGCCGCACAGAGAAGCTCACCATTCCCGGAGCGGCGGCGGGGGCGGGTTCGTTGGCCGCAGCCATTGCAGCCCCTTGGTTATCGAGCATCGCCTGGATCACGGCATCGCTTACCCCTGCTTTTCTTAATTCAAACATGCCGTTTACGCTGGTATCGAAGTTGCCAGCTGAGGTTTTGATCTTGCTGAGGATGATCCCGTCTCCGAGCTTGGCCCGCGCCATCTGCACAACATCGCGGTTCGTGAGCACGTCGCTGGGCGGCTGCCCTTGCACCGCTTGCGAGTCGTGAGCGGCTTCAGGGGCCGGACCAGCAGTCACTCGCCCCTCAGGCGAAGCTGCGCGCTCCGTGACTCGCGCGGCTGGGATTGTTGGCGGAGGCTCCAAAGCCACCTGCTGCCGTGGCTCAGATGGATTGGCCTTCTTAGCTACCGTCGCGCTCTCTTCCGGTTTCGGCTGCGGCTTCACCGGAGGAGGCTTCGGCGCGGCTGCCATGGGTCCGCCTCGATACATCACCCCGCCCGGGATTAATGGTGCGGTTGGCCCCGGTGTCTCCGGCTGTGGGCTCTTGGGAGCCTCACTCTTCGGGTGCGGAGTCTCCGCCGGCAATGGGATTGAGCTGGATTCATCAGCCGGAGCAGTGCTGGTCGAAACCTTGGCTTGGTCAGGCCAGAAAGGGAACCGCCACTTCGGATACACGCTGGCGCCGACCGCAACCAGGGCGCCGAGTCCCATTGCCAACGAAAGCTTCCACGCCAGGCCAGGTCTCCAGATAGACTCCCAAAAACCTGCACGCGCGGCCCGCTTCTCCACGGCCTGAGGGGCGGCGGCCGCCCTCGACTCGACAAAGGTGCTCAGCCACTTATCCAGACGCTTTTCTGTCCGTCTCCACTCTGTCTCGTCGGCCAGCACCGGCCGGTCAAAATTGCGCAGGCGGCTGTCGAGCTCCAGGCAGGCGGAACACTGCGTCAGATGCCGGGCGTAGGCGTTGCGCAGCCACTCGTCAGCCTCGCCCTCGATCACCGCAAGGATGGTCGAGGCGTCCGGACAAGCGCCGTCGCTGCCGCTACGTTCTTGACGCAACTGCGGCATCAACTTCTCCAGAAAGTCGTCTTCTGACCAGGACATTTGGGTTCAGCCCAGCACCTTCTCCATCTGGATCCACAGCATTCGCCGGCCGTTCTGCAGGTGCGATTTCACCGCAGCCATCGGCAGCCCGGTCAGCGCGGCCATCTCCTCGTAGGAGTGGCCTTCGATCTTGAGCTCGATACAGCGCCGCTGCTGCGCGGGAAGTTTCGCCAGTTCCTCGCGCAGACGGGCGGCAGCGGCCCGCAGCGCAGCTCTCTCTTCCAGCGACTGCCTATCACTCAAGACGGCCAAATGCTCTTCGCCAGTCTCGGCTTGCCGTCGCCGGCGCCGCCAGGCGTCGATACAAACATTCCTGGCTATGTGCGTGACCCAAGCGCCGAAGTGCCCGCCGCTGAATCTCGCCAGGTTCTGAAAGGCTCTCAAGAATGTCTCCTGGGTCGCGTCCTCCGCTGCACTTGCATCCTGCAGGAAGACCTTGCAGGACAGGTACACGCGCCGCTTGTGGCGATCAAACAGAACGCGAAAGTACTCGGGGTTGCCGGACGCGCGGAAATCCCGGACGAGCTCTTCATCCGAAGACTCCCGCCGAATTGGCGCCCCTGCTGACATAAACGCCGCCACCGGCAACTTTCCACAAATTGTTGAAAGTTTCTGTAGAGCTGACCTGGGATAGTGGCCCGAATGGGGGACTTGCAATCCGGCCTTAGCCGTGAGGGTGGGCGTTAGGAATCAGAACTTGCGCTGTTCCTTCATGGCTGGGGCGGGAAGCCCAACACTATACACCCGGAGCGCAAGAACTCCCGGGCACAGCCGAGGAGGCCGAGGCAAGAAACAGGGTAATTCATGGCATAAATACCGGCGTTATCGGCAGTTATTTCCAGTTTCAGAACAGAAAGGTTCGCGGGGCCGAGCTGGGCCGGATCGCCGGGATGGTCCCGGCGATCCGGCGGTCTTGCGGCAATCCTACTTTGTTCCTCCTCGGCCGGATGCCGGCTGGTTGACGTCTTTCTCGGCCTGGTCGGCTTCGCTCTGCAGGCCCTGCACCTGAGCTTGCACGTCACTGTCAGGCTCGGCCGGGGGCACGTCGTTGGACGCAACGGTGCCGGTGTCGGGTGCGGCCGGCAGACCATTCTTGCCCTGGTTGTCGGCCAACTGCTTGAGTCCGGCGTCCATCTGCTCGCGGAAGTGGTTGTGCATCTCCTGCAGATCGGCCACTTCCACGTTGCCGTTGGAGCCGGGGTCGCAGTCACCGTTCTTGCTGCTTTGCACGCTCACGCCCACCTTAGTGCCTTCGACCAGGGTGTCGCCGGTGCGCAGCAGGATGTCCCCGGGGGTAACTCCGCATTCCCCGCCGTCAGCCGTCGTGAGGTCCAGGTTGCTGTCGACAATGAAAACTCGCTGCGTGGGATCGAGCGCCGGCGGCGCTTGGTTGGTAGATTCCGGTGCAGGAGCCCCTCCGGCCGGTTGGTTCGCTTGCCCGGCGGCTGCTTGCCGCTCGGCTGCCAACTGCTCTCGTACTTCCTGGGCGATGAGCGCCTTCGCTTCCGGAGAGAGCGGACGTTGTTGGGCGTCTGGGGGTCCGGCTTCGGCAGCCGCGTCCTGCTGGGCCTCATAAGCCAATCGCAGGTTCTCGGCCAGGATGTAGTCCGTCAGCCACAGATTGGCGCTGGCATACACCGGATACGGAGTGAAGTAGCCCCCGTAGAAACCAAACCAGGGAGCACCGCCCCAACCCCAGGCGTAAACCACCGGGACGGCCCACGGGTTATACGCCCATCCGTAAAAACCGGGCCGGTAGTAAAAGCCCGGCGCGTACCAGTAGTAAGGCCGGCCGCCCCAGTAGTAGGCACGGTAGGCGACGGCATAGCGGTGTCCGCCCACCCAGTAGGACCGCACCCGGTACTCGTGACCATGCCAGCCGCCGCGATAGGCGTGCTCGACGTAGCCGCCATGCCGTCCCATGCTGACGGTGCGGACACCGCCGTGCTCGCGCACCGCTACGCGTCCCCCATGCGGTCCATGGTAGATGGTGGCTCCGTGCGCAGTGTGGATCGTCCCA
>DATNHL010000184.1:0-29197 GCA_035604995.1 Occallatibacter sp.
CTTCCGCAAGGCTCTGAAGGGCCCCCAGCGCGCGGCTCTCACCGCCGGCCTGAACCCGGCGCAGAAGGAAGTAGTGGCCGCACTCGAGAACCCAAATCGCGTGGTCGCCGAGGAGCTTGCCGCCCAGCGCCTCACCCGCGACATCTACTCGAACGCGCAGCTTCAGGAAGTGATGACCGACTTCTGGCTCAATCACTTCAACGTCTATCTCCGCAAGAACGAGGAGACTCCCTACTACCTGGTCAGCTACGAGCGCGACACAATTCGTCCTCTCGCCCTGGGCAAGTTTGAAGATCTCCTCGAGGCCACAGCGCACTCGCCCGCCATGCTTCTCTATCTCGATAACTCGAGCTCCATGGGTCCCGACTCGCCCGCCGCCGAGCGTGCCAAAATCGCCGCCGCACGGCGCCCTGACGCGCAGAAGAAAGCCCCCGAGGGCCTCAACGAAAACTACGCCCGCGAGCTCATGGAGCTGCACACCCTGGGCGTCAACGGCGGCTACACGCAGGCGGACGTGACGCAGGTGGCGCGCGTCTTCACTGGCTGGACCGTCGACCGTCCTCAGCGCGGCGGCGGCTTCAAATTCGACGAGGGCCGCCACGAACCCGGAGCCAAAAAAGTTCTCGGCAAAAAGATCAAGGAGCACGGCGAGCTGGAAGGCCGCACAGTGCTGCGCATGCTCGCCTCGCGCCCCGCCACGGCCAAATTCATCTCCCGCAAGCTGGCCATTCGCTTTGTCGGCGACGACCCGCCGCAAGCCCTCGTCGATCGCATGGCCAAGTCGTACATGTCCACCGGCGGCGACATCTCCGCGGTGCTCACCACTCTCTTCCGCTCCCCGGAATTCTGGTCGACTGACGCATACCGCGCCAAGGTGAAGACACCTATCGAATACGTCGTCTCCGCCGCCCGCGCCAGCAGCGCCAGCGCCGACAACCTGCAACCCCTCGCCAACGCCCTGCGCGACATGGGCATGCCCCTCTACGGCGCGGTCCCGCCCACCGGCTACAAGTGGGAAGCCTCCGACTGGGTCAGCACCGGCGCGCTGGTCAACCGCATGAACTTCGCGCTTTCGCTCGCCGCCAACAAGCTGCCCGGAGTCACCGTCACCTGGGCCCAGCAGGCAGACACGTGGCCCACAAAGATCGACGGCGGCTCAGCGCCGCGCACCGTCGCGCACGATCCGGCGGTCAGTGCCACGCCCATTCCCGAGCCCGAAGCCGAAGAGCAGCGTTTGGAATCCCTGCTCGTTGCCGGCGGCCTCAGCCCGGCCACCCGCACCGCCGTCCTCGACCAGTTCCAGGCCCAGAGCGCACAGAATCAGCCCAATGGCAATCAACCCGCAGCCATGCCGCTTCCCGCTGCAGCCCGGCCCATGAATCCAGCGCAAGCCGCCGCGGCGCTCCAACGACAAGATCAGCTTTTAGCCGGCCTGTTACTCGGCTCACCGGAGTTTCAGCGCCGCTAAGTCGGTGTTTGGTTGTCAGTTATCAATTGTCAGTTATAGGTCGTAAGTCAGGCTATAACTTGGTGCTTTGAAAGGGTGCGGCTTTAGCCGCACCGGACATGCGGCCTAATTGACCCGGGCTTTAGCCCCTGAGGGAATGCAAAGTTCAAGACGAAAGATCCCTCGAGCAAAGGAAGGCACACCATGCAGACCAACCGGAGATTCTTCCTGCGCAACGGCGCCTTTGCCGTCGCCGGCACCGCGGCCCTCCCCAGCTTCCTGGTCCGCTCCGTCCTGGCCGAAGCCACCGCCGCCCCCGGCCGCCGCCTCGTAGTCATTTTCCAGCGCGGCGCAGCCGACGGCCTCAACGTCGTCGTCCCCTACCGCGAAAAGAACTACTACGAGATGCGCCCCGGCATCGCCATTCCGCAGAAGCAGGTTCTCGACCTCGACGGCTTCTTCGGCCTGCATCCCTCTCTCGCGCCCTTCAAGCCGCTCTACGACCAGGGCCAACTCGCCATCGTGCACGCCGCCGGCTCGCCCGACATGTCCCGCTCCCACTTCGATGCGCAGGACTTCATGGAATCCGGCACCCCCGGCGTCAAGAGCACCGAGGATGGCTGGCTCAATCGCGCGCTGCAGGAAGAAGACCTGCACCGCCGTCAGCAGCACACCGCCTTCCGTGCCCTCGCTCTCGGCTCCCAGGTCCCGCGCACGCTGGCCGGCAAGGTCCCCGCCATCGCGCTCTCCAGCGTCAACAGCTTTGCCGTCGGCGGCCGCGGCCCCAACCCCTCGCCCGCCGCCAGCGCCTTTGAAGCCATGTACGGCCAGAGCGGCGACAGCATTCTCCACGCCACCGGCGAAGAAACCTTCGAGGCCGTGAAGATGCTCCGCGACGCCAACCCGGCCCAGTACAAGCCCGACCCCGGCGTCGATTACCCCACCTCCGAATTCGGAAAGAACATGATGCAGATCGCACAGCTGCTCAAGGCGAACCTCGGCGTCGAAGCGGCATTCACCGACATCGGCGGCTGGGACACGCATCAGAACCAGGGCAGCGTGAACGGCCAGCTCGCCGATCGCCTGCGCGACTTCTCTTCGAGCATCGCCGCCTTCTGGCGCGACCTGGGCGACAGCGCGGAGAACGTCACGCTGGTCACGATGTCGGAGTTCGGACGCACCGCGCGCGAGAACGGCACCGGCGGCACCGATCACGGCCACGCGAACGCCATGTTCGTCCTCGGCGGCCAGGTCAAAGGCGGCAAAGTATACGGCCGCTGGCCGGGCCTGGCAAACGGCCAGCTCAACGAAGGCCGCGACCTCGCCGTCACCACCGACTTCCGCCAGGTTCTCGGTGAAGCCGTAGCCAAATCCATCGGCGCAAAAAATCTCGATTTAGTCTTTCCCAACGCGCAACTCCAAACCAACCGCTTCCTGCATTTGATTTAACAATGACTGTGGGTGCCCCATCCTTGCGGCGTATTTGTTTTTTGCCGCAAGGGTGGGAAAGCATGAGCCCTCACTCCGCCCGCAGCGCCTCCGTGGGATTCACCGAAGCCGCCCGCCGCGCAGGAAAATAGCTGGCCAGCATCGCCGAAGCTCCCAACACGACCGCAACTCCCAAAAGCGTCCCCGCATCCCACACCTGCACCCCGAACAGCAGCTTGCGCATCAGCATTGCCGCGCCCACGGCCCCAGCCAGTCCCACCACCACGCCCACCACAATCAGCCTTCCCGCCTCGCCCAGCACCAGTTGATAAACCGAACTCCGCTGTGCCCCCAGCGCCATGCGCACCCCAATCTCCCGCGTCCGCTGGCTCACTGAGTAGGCAATCACCCCATACAGCCCCACCACGCCCAGCACCAGCGCCATGCCCGCAAAGCCTCCCACCAGCCATGTAGAGAGCCGGTGCAGCAGCGCCGTCTGCGTGCTTTCAATCTGGTCCGTCATCGTGATCTCGCCATAAGTGCCCAGGTTCGGGTCGACCTCATGCAGTGCCTTCACCAGCACCGGCAGCGCCGCCTTCTCATCCGGCGTCGTGCGCACCGCCACGGCAAAGAAAGTGTCACTGCTCTGGTACAGGGCCTGATACTCCGCCGGCCATAACTCGTCGTCCAATCCGCCTTCGCGCACATTCGCGATCACGCCAATGATCTCCCTCATCGACTTCGGATCAAGATCGCCGTTGCCCACTTTTTGCCCAATGGGATCTTCACCTGGAAAGTACTTCTCCGCCAGCGCTTCGTTGATGACGATCTTCTGCCCCTTCGAGGCGTCATCGTCCTCGGTGAACAGGCGGCCGCGCACCAGCCTTGCCTTCAGCGTAGGCAGATAACCCGGACTCACATCGCGCTCGTCCACCTCGTTGTGTTCGCCGTGGAAGGGCTTGCCCACAATGCGGATCCAATCGGTATCGCAGTTGCACTGCACCGGCAGGTCGCTCGTAATCCCCACCGATTGCACGCCCGGCAAACTCGACAAGCGGCGACCGATCGCGCGGTAGAGAGCCACCTTCTGCTCCGTCTTCGGATACCCGCTGTCGGGCGCTGCCACCTGCACCGTGGCGAGATGCGTGGTGTCGAATCCGTTCTCCACATGCAGCAAGCGGTAGAAGCTCTTTCCCAGCAGCCCCGCACCCACCAGCAGCACCATGGCCACCGAAAGTTCCATGACCACCAAATTGGCTCCCATGCGGCGCCAGAATCTGCCTGCCGCGGCGCGCCCTCCATCGCCGAGCCCTTCGCGAATGTCCTGAAACGACAAGCGCAGCACCGGCGTCGCGGCCATCAGCAGCGCAGCCGCCAGCGCAACCGCACCGGCAAACATCCCGGTATGCGCGTTGACGCCCACGCCGCTCAGAAACGGCATTCCATCTGCCATCGCCTTGGGAACCAACCGCTTCAGCATCGTCATCACCCAGCCGGCCGCAATAATTCCTCCAATGCAGCCCACCGCCGCAAGCAGCAACCCCTCCGTCACAAACTGCCGCGCCAGGCGCACCCGCGTTGCGCCCAGCGCGCCGCGCACGGCAATCTCGCGCCTGCGCGCTTCTGAACGAACCAGCAGCAGGCTCGCAACGTTCACGCAGGCAATCAGCAGCAGCAGTCCGGCAGCAGACAACAGCGTAAACAGAATCGGCCGCACCTTGCCCACAATCAGTTCAGACAACGGCATCACGCTGGCGCCCTGGCCCTGGTTCGATCCCGGATATTGCACCGCCAGTTGCGCCGCGATCGCTGTCATCTCTTCGAGCGCCGCCCGCTGCGTCACGCCGTCGCGCAGCCTGCCAACACCATACAGATTGTGGCAACTGCGGCGCACTTCGCAGCCGTTCTTATCGAGCAGTGGAACCCAGAACTCCGCGTTGCCGCGCGGCGCAAAAGAAAACTCGCGCGGCAGCACGCCGATGATGGTGTAGGAATCCTCGTTGAGGTTCACTGCCTGCCCCACGATGTCGCGCCGCCCACCGTACCGTGTGAGCCATGTGCCGTAAGACAGTATCAGGATCTTTGCCTGGCCGGGCCGGTCTTCCCCCGGCAGAAAGTCGCGCCCCAGCATCGGCTTCACACCCAGCGTGCGAAAGAAGCCGTCGCTCACGCGGCCCGCCGGCACAGGCACCGGGCCTGAGGGCGTGCGCAGCAAATAGCCAGTGCCCCCATACACCTCCAGCGAAGTGAACGAATGATTCAGGCGCTTCCAGTCCTCGTAGTCATCGCGCGACAGATTTGATCGCGGAAACATCGCGCTGTTCTCGTCCACATCCATCAAACGGTTGGGCGCGGCATACGGCAGCGGCTCAAGCAGCGCCGCGTCCACAAAACCGAAGATGGCCACGCTCACGCCCATGCCCAGCGCCAGAATCATAATCGCCGTAAGCGCAAATCCCGGGTTCTTGCGCAACTGCCGCAGCGCAAACCTCAGGTCCTGCACCACTGTCTCCGCCTTGAATCCCACCACTTCGTGGCTTCTCTCCTTCATCCGCGTCGCATTGCCGAACTGCCGCATCGCCGCGTAGCGCGCGGCTTCCGGCATCATTCCGCCGGCAACAAATTCGCGCTCTGCCTGCTCGCGATGGAACGCCATCTCCTCATCCAGGTCGGCGCTATACCGATCGCGGCCGAACAAGAGCGCGAGCTTCTTCACAAAGCGGCTGATGGAATTCATCTAGGCCTCCTGCACATCCCGCAACACACGGCCAATCGCCGCGATCATCTGCTCAAACTGGGTCAGCTCAACCCCAAGTTGCTTGCGCCCCGCCGCCGTCAGCGTGTAAAAACGCGCCCGGCGGTTGGTCTCCGTCATCTTCCACTCCGCCTTCACCCACCCCTGCAACAGCAGCCGCTGCAGCGCCGGATAAAGCGAGCCCTCTTCCACCGTCAGCACATCGTCAGATAATCTCTTGATCGACAGCGCAATCCCATACCCATGCAGCGGCGCGCGTTGCAGCGTCTTCAGGATCAGCATGTCCAGAGTTCCAGGCAATAGGTCAGGTTTCTTAGCCATGCATGTACATATAGTTTATCTATGGGTAGAACGTCAATGGCAATTCCATTGCGTTCGGTCACTTTTTTCCAGCCAACGAAATTGGCCGCCCTCCATCCGGTAAGCACGTTGAATCGGGGAAAGCAGCGTGACGATACGATTCATCCTGCAACCTGCCCTCTGGCAGTCCCCCCGTCGCATGATTTAACCTCAACAGTGGTATGAAACCTACGCACGCGCTTCTCTTTTCCGCTCTGACCGTGGCCCTTGCGGGCGCAGCGGCCGCACAGCAATCCGCCCCCGTGCCGCCAGACAAGCCCGCTGCGCAACCGGCGCAGGACCTGCCCGACGCGCCCCAGGCCACCGCGGCTGCGATGATCCGTCCCAACGGCCCCACCGTGGTCATGGACACTTCGATGGGCCGCATCACTTGCCAATTCTTTGAGCAGCAGGCGCCCAAGGCTGTGGCCAACTTCATCGGACTGGCCGAGGGCACAATCGACTGGACCGACCCGGCCACCAAGAAGAAGCAGCACCACAAACCCTTCTTCGACAACACCACCTTTCACCGCGTCATCCCCGAGTTCATGATTCAGGGCGGCGACCCAACGGGCACCGGCACCGGCGACCCCGGCTTCAGTTTCGACGACGAGTTCGATCCCAACCTGAACTTCGACAAGCCGGGCCGACTGGCCATGGCCAACTCCGGCCCCAACACCAACGGCAGCCAGTTCTTCGTCACCGAGCAGGCCTACGACTCGCTCAACCAGCACTACACCCTCTTCGGCCAGTGCGATGACTCCGGCGTCCTTGTTGTTCAGACCATCGCCCGCGTCCAGCGCGACTCAAACGACAAGCCTCTCACGCCCGTTGTCCTCAAGAAAGTCACCATCGTCCGCGAAGGCCAGCCACTGCCTCCACCGCCGGCCGATGCAGCGCCGCCAGCACACACCGTTCACTCCGCGCTGCCCACCGCGCCTAAACAGTAATCCGCGATTTTAATTTGCACCAAAGCTGGGTGCCCCATTGTTGCCGCGTCCTTGTTTTTTGCGGCAAGGGTGGGAGACCACAAATCACCACTGAATGGGTGCCCCAGGTCTCGATTTTGAGACCTGGGATACCACGAACTCAAATCAGAACCAGGAGTCTTCATGTCCCTAGCAGCAGGTATCTACGCCATCTTCTTCACCACCGAAGGCAAGATCACCGTTCGCCTCTTCGAGGCCGACGCGCCCGTCACCGTCAAGAACTTCATCGATCTGGCCGAAGGTTCCAAGGAGTGGACCCATCCCACCACCCGCGCCAAGTCCACCACCAAGCTTTTCGACGGCACCATCTTCCACCGCGTCATTCCCGACTTCATGATCCAGGGCGGCGACCCCACAGGCACCGGCATGGGCGGACCCGGCTATCGCTTCCAGGACGAGACCAAAGGCTCCGTGTATAAGTTCGACCAGCCTGGCAAGCTGGCCATGGCCAACTCCGGCCCCAACACCAACGGCTGCCAGTTCTTCATCACCGTCGCGCCAACCCCGTGGCTCACCGGCAACCACACCATCTTCGGCGAAGTCGTGGAAGGCCAGGACATCGTTGTGAACATTTCGAAAGTCCCCCGCGGCGCGCAAGACAAGCCCCACAAGCCCGTCGTCCTCGAGTCCGTCACCATCGAGCGCATCGCATAGCTCAATTCAGCGCCCGAATGCCGAACCCCCAGCCAAGGCTGGGGGTTCGCTGTTTGCGGCCGGGGTTGTATCATTCCTCATCGGACGAGCGCGCATTCTCTGCTCGTCCTCCGGCCATGTTCGCACGGCCTGCTGACCACTTCACCGGCCTCATTGCTTCGAGCAATCGAAATGGAGTCCCTCCGAATGCCCACTACAACTGCCCTGCGCCGCCTGGTTCTCGTCTCAGCCTTCATCCTCTTCGCCGCAACGCCTCTCTTCGCCGCCGACCCTCCGGCCCTGCACCGCGGCTATTACTCTGACCCCGCGCTCCACGGCGACGCCATCGTCTTTACGTCCGAGGGCGACCTGTGGTCGGTCGGGATTCACGGGGGCCAGGCGCACCGGCTCACCACCGGCGCCGGCACGGAGCACAAGGCCGCCATCTCGCCCGACGGCAAGACCGTGGCCTTCCGCGCCGACTACGAGGGGCCCTCCGAGGTCTACACCATCCCCATCGAAGGCGGCCTGCCGCAGCGCCGCACCTGGGACGGCGACTCCGAGCCCGAGGGCTGGGCGCCCGACGGCCGCCTGCTCATCGCCACCGAGCGCTACGCCACCCTGCCCGGAGCTCAGCTTGTCCTCCTCGACGATCACGGCGGGCGCGAACTCCTTCCCCTCGCCCAGGCCGCTGAAGGCGTCTACTCCGACGACGGCCACACCCTCTTCTTCACCCGCTGGTTCAAGCAGTGGAGCGAGACCAAACGCTACAAAGGCGGCTGGGCGGAAAACCTCTGGAGCTTCGACGGCGCGCACGAAGCCGTGCCCCTCACCGCGGACTTCGCCGGCGCCTCCACTAATCCCATGTTCGGTAACGGCCGCGTCTATTTCCTCTCCGACCGCGACGGCGTCATGAACGTCTACTCCATGGACCCACAGGGCCACAGCGTGAAGGAAGAGAGCCATCAGCGCATCTTCGACGTGCAATCGGCATCGCTGGACCAGGGACGCATCGTCTATGCCTGCGGCTCCGATCTCTGGCTGCTCGACCTCGCCACTGGCCACGAGGAAGTCATCCCCATCACCCTCGTCTCCGATTTTGATCAAATGCGCGAGCACTGGGTCAAAAAGCCGCTCGACTATCTCACTGCCGTGCACATCGCGCCCGATGGCTCCAGCGCCGTCTTTACCGCGCGCGGCGAACTCTTCACCCTTCCCGCCAAGTCCGGCCGCATCGTCAAGGTCGCCGGTGACTCCGCCGTCCGCTATCGCGAGGCGCGCTTCCTGCCCGATGGCAAAAGCATCGTGGCGATCTCCACCCAGAGCGGAGAAACCGAATTTTGGAAATTCGCCGCCAACGGCGAAGCCCCGCCCGAGCAGTGGACCCACGATGCCAAGGTTCTGCGCTGGGAAGGCATCCCCTCCCCCGACGGCCACTGGCTCGCCCATCGCGACAAGGACCAGCAACTCTGGATCTACGACGTCAAAGCCAAAACCGGCAAGCGTATCGCGCAATCCATGAACGGCGACTTCTCCGATCTAAGCTGGTCCGGCGACAGCCGCTGGCTCGCCTATGTCGAATCGGCCGACAACCAGTTCTCCGAGATCAAGATTCTCAACATCGACTCGGGAGCCACGCAGACCATCACTTCCGACCGCTACAACAGCTTCAATCCCGTCTGGAACTCCGACGGCAAGTGGCTCTACTTCCTCTCTGACCGCAACCTGAAGACCACCATCGGCTCGCCCTGGGGACCGCGCCAGCCTCAGCCGCACTTCGATCGCACCGTCAAAATCTACGAACTGGCTCTCTCGCCCGGCCTGCGTTCGCCCTTCCTCCCGCCCGACGAACTCCATCCCGACACGCCGGAAAAGAAGGACGAGGAAAAGAAAGCGGACGAAAAGGATAAGGACAAAGACAAGGACGCAAAGGCAGCAGCCAGCGACAGCAAACCCGCCGGCGCCGACAAGTCCACCGCCGCAAAGAAGGACGACAAGAAAGACGAAGACAAGGACAAGAAGAAGCCCGCCGAAGTGAAGATCGACTTCACCGATCTCCCTTCGCGTCTCTCCGAGGTTCCCGCGCCGCCCGGAAACTACGGCTCCTTGCAGGCCACCGAGAAGCGCCTCTGCTGGCTCAACGCCAGCGACGACCAGGGCGAGCATCTTGCCCTGCAGTGCCTCGACATCGCCAACAAGGGCGACGAAGTGGACACTGTCCTCTCTGAAGTCAAAGCATATGAAATCTCACTCGACCGCAAGAAGACTCTCATCAGCAAGGGCGATGATTTCTACATTCTCGACTCCGACGTCAAAGCCGCCGCTCTCACCGATCCCAAGGCGCTGCCCAAGGCCGCCATCAATCTCTCTCACTGGAACCTCTCCACCAACCCCCGAGAAGAGTTCCGCGGCCTCTTCCTTGACGCATGGCGCCTGGAGCGCGATTACTTCTACGATCGCAACATGCACGGCGTCGACTGGGTGGCCATGCGCGACCGCTATCTGCCTCTCGTCGATCGCGTCGCCGACCGCCAGGAGTTGAACAACGTCATCGCGCAAATGGTCAGCGAGTTATCCGCCCTGCATACCTTCGTCGTGGGCGGCGATGCCCGCAAGCCCTCCGACAATGTCGATATCGCCACCCTCGGCGCCGTTCTCCGCCGCGATGAAAAAGCCGGCGGCTACGTCGTCCAGCACATCTATGTGCACGACCCCGACCTGCCCGATCAGGCCCCGCCCCTGGCCCGTCCCGAATCCCTGGTTAAGGAGGGCGAAGTCATCGTCAGCATCGATGGCCAGAGCCTGCTCAACGTCTCCGACGAGCGCTCCCTTCTCCGCGGCAAAGCCGGCCAGCAGGTGCTGTTGCACATCAAGCCCGCCACCGCCGAGGCCCGCGATGTCCTCGTGAAGCCCATCAGCGAGCACGACGACGCACACATGCGTTATGCGGAGTGGGAGTACTCGCGCCGCACCCAGGTCGACTTGGGCTCCAACGGCCAAATCGGCTATGTCCACCTGCAGGCCATGGGCTCCAACGACATCAATCAGTGGGCCCGCGAATACTACCCCGTCTTCGACCGCCAGGGACTCATCATCGACGTGCGCCACAACCACGGCGGCAACATCGACTCCTGGCTGCTCGACGATCTGCTGCGCAAGGCCTGGTTCTACTGGCAGCCGCGCATCGGCAATCCGCAGTGGAATATGCAGTACGCCTTCCGCGGACACATCGTCGTCCTCTGCGATCAGGAGACCGCCTCCGACGGCGAAGCCTTCAGCGAGGGCTTTAAGCGCATGAACATGGGGAAGCTCGTCGGCACCCGCACCTGGGGCGGCGAAATCTGGCTCTCCGGCAGCAATGTCCAGGCTGACAACGGCATCGCCACAGCCGCGGAAACCGGCGTCTACGGCCCTGACGCCATCTGGCTCATTGAAGGCCATGGCGTCGACCCCGACATCGTCGTCGACAACCTGCCCCACGCCACCTTCGGCGGATCGGATGCGCAGTTGCAGGCCGCCATCGATCTGCTCAAACTGCAGATCAAGGGGGACCCGCGCCCCGTTCCACCGCATCCGCCTTATCCCGACAAGTCCTTCAAGTACCAGCAGTGAGCAATCTCGACAGAAAACAATTGTGAGCGGGGCGACAGGGATGGTACCCTCCCGTTAAACTTTATTCCCGCTCCTGTCGCCGCCGCATCTCTCTCAGTTGTTCAACGTGCGTGAGAAGGAACTTCGGAATTTGTTAGACTGCCGGTTTTTCTCGTGCTTGAGATCCCTCGAATTGTTGTCCCGGCTGGGCTCCTCTGCCCCGGTCCGGGTGTTCCCTGTCTTGGCATTGTCTCTCGTCGGCGGTCTCTTGACGGGCTGCTCATCCGGGTCCTCCTCAAGTCCAGGTCAGCCTCCTGCCCTTGCTATCGCAACCTCTTCCCTGCCCGGCGGCGTGGTGGGCGTAGCCTATAGCGCGTCGGTCGCGGCCAGCGGCGGTGTCGCAACCTACTCGTGGTCGCTCACCAGCGGAACCCTCCCCGCCGGTCTCTCCTTGAATGCATCCACGGGCGCCATTACGGGCACACCAACCGCACCAGCCACCGCATCGCTCACGTTTACGGTCACCGATTCCAGCAAGCCCGCTCAAACCCAATCGGTCAGCCTTACCCTCACCATCGCGCCGGTCTCTGTTTCCGTCTCGCCTGCGCGCGCTGCGCTTGCCATCACACAAAACCTCTCCGTCACAGCCACAACCAACGACCCCGGCGGCGTCAACTGGTCCGCAACCGGCGCCAACTGCAATGGCAGTGCGTGCGGCAGTCTCTCCGCCGCCACCAGTCTCACGGGAGTCGCAGTTACTTACATCGCCCCCTCTGCCGCGGGCCTCTACACCGTCTCCGCCGCAACCGCCAGCGACGCAACTCTCACTGCCTCCTTCAACGTCGCCGTCACCGACCTTGCAGGCGTTACCACCTATCACAACGACCTCTATCGCGATGGAGCCAACACGCAGGAGTACGCCCTCACGCCGGCGACGGTCACTTCCACTACCTTCGGCAAACTCTACTCCTGCGCCGTCGATGGCGCCATCTATGCGCAGCCTCTCTGGGTACCCAACCTGACGCTTGCTTCCACCCAACGCAATGTGGTCTTTGTGGCCACCCAGCACGACAGCCTCTACGCCTTCGACGCCGACGTCAATGCCAGCCCCTGTGCGCCCCTCTGGCACGCCAATCTGCTTGACGCGGCCCACGGCGGCTTCAGTGGCGAAACCTCCGTCCCATCGTCGGGAGGCCATGCCCTGGTCGGCGCAGGCGGCGGCGACATTGCGCCGGAAGCCGGCGTCACCGGCACACCCGTCATCGATCTCTCCACCAACACCCTCTACGTTGCCTCCAAGTCCGTACTCCCGTCCGGCCCCACGTTCTACCAGCGTCTGCACGCTATCGACCTGCTTACCGGCAACGAAAAATTCTCCGCGCCGGTCACCATCACCGCTGACTATCCCGGCACCGGAGACGGGGGCATCTCCACCACCTTCCTGCCCCAGCAGCAGAATCAGCGCCCCGCCCTCGCCCTGGCCAACGGCATCGTCTACATCGCCTGGTCCTCGCATGAAGACAATCTGCCCTACTATGGCTGGGTTATCGGCTACAACGCCGCCAACCTCTCCCAGGCCTATGTCCTCAACGTCGTGCCTGACGTGTGCGCCGGCGGCATCTGGATGAGCGGCGCCGGGCCCGCGGTGGATGCCGGGGGCAACCTCTACCTCACCACCGGCAACGCCATCTTCGATGCCAACAAGATGTCCGCGCCCAACAACGATTACGGCGACTCATTTCTGAAATTGAGCAGTACCCTCAATGTGGAGCAGTTCTTCACCCCCTCCGATCAAGTCACCGATGACGTCGCGGATAGCGATTTCGGATCCGGAGGACCAACGCTCATCGACCTGCCCGCCAATGGCGCCAACCCCACCCACCTAGCCGTCAGCGGAGCAAAGGACGGCTACCTCTATCTCGTCAATCGCGATGACATGGGAAAGTACGGCACCCCCGGGGCCCTGCAGCACCTCGCTCTTGGCAATTCTGTCTTCGCCACCGGCGCTTACTGGAACTCCACCTACTACATCGCCGGCGCTGGCGGAGTTCTGCAGGCCTTCACGTCGAACCTGGCCACCGCGCAATTCAACACCACGCCCGCCTCTTCGTCGAGCACTGGTTACCCCTTCCCCGGGGCCACGCCTTCCGTCTCGTCCCAGCCCAACAACTCCAACGGCATTGTCTGGGCCCTGGACAACAGCCAGTACTGCACTGCCCAGTCCAAAGGATGCGGGCCGGCCGTGCTGCATGCCTACGATGCAGGCAATCTCGCCACCGAACTCTGGAACAGCAGCGAGGGCAGCGGCAACGCCGCGGGATACGCGGTCAAGTTCACAGTGCCGACCGTCGCCAATGGCAAGGTCTACGTGGGTACCCGCGGCAACAACAAGGGCGGTTCCTCAACCAGCACATCGACCCCCGGCGAGCTTGACATCTACGGCCTGCTTCCCAACTGATCTCCTCATCGCCCTGTCAGCCGCTCACCCCGCGGCGCACAACCGCAGAATCTCCTCGCCAAACCGCTCCACCTTGGCCTCGCCAATCCCATCGATTCCCAGCAGCTCCCTCGGATTCCGCGGCCGCACCCGGGCCAGCGCCGCAACCGTTCGATCGTGCAACACCATGTACGCCGGAACCCGCAGCCGCTTGGCCTCCGCCGCCCGCCATTCCCTGATCCGCCCCGCCAGCGCCTCGCATTCCGCTGACAGCCGCACAGGCTCAGCCGCCGCCGTCCCGACGCCACTCTTGCGCGGCTCAGCCTTTGCAGGCGCCTTCGCCTTCTTCGCCCGCGCCGGAGCCTCACCCCGCCCTCCAAACTCCTCCACAATCCCATCGCTGATCAACAGGTGGTCCAGCGGAGTTCCCCTGCGCATCGCCAGCCCCGCGTCCGTCAGCCGCACCTTGCGAAAGCGAATCACCTCGCCTTCCTTCTCGAACTCCGCCTCCTCAATCTCGATCAGCCCCGACTGCACCATCGCTCCCAGCAGCCCCTCGTACTCATCCCGGCTGATCCTCCCTACCAGGTCAAGGTTCCGCTGCAGTGTCCCTGCCGCCTTCCACCCCACGGACCAGGACCTCTCCGTGGGGGCCCCGGCCTTGTAATCCACCCCCCGAAGCTCTTCCACAATGCGCTGCGCTAGATCCTGCTCTGCGGTCGTCGCCCGCCGGAACTGCCGCAGCACGGCCCCCGCCGGGTCGCATACGTCGCACACCCCGCACGCCTGCTTCGCATCCTCCACGTCGCCAAAATGCCTCACCAGCGCCGACATTCGGCACTCACTCAGTTCCGTGTAGCGCAGCACCTTGGCAAACTGCTCCGCGCGGTACTGTGCCTGCACCGAGTAAGTCCTCTTCCAGCCCGCCACGCCCACCGTCACTCGCTGCGGCGAGCCGCCAAAGTCCCTGCGCGCGCCCCCGTGAATCTCCAGCTTCTCCAGCGCCTTGTCGAACTCCTCCTCGCCCAGCTGCGATGTGGCGCGCAACTCCTCCACCGCGCGGGGCTCTTCGCCCAAAGCCCGAAAAACCTGCGCCAGGTGCTCTGTCGGCGGATAATCCCGATTCAGAAAAAAGTCGTGCGTCTTCTGATCCGCATAACTGTGCATCAAAAACGTCCGGCTCATCGCGCCATCTCGCCCCGCGCGCCCAATCTCCTGGTAGTAGCCTTCCAGCGTAGCCGGCAGCCCCGCATGAATCACCGTCCGTATGTCCGCCTTGTCGATGCCCATGCCAAAAGCGATGGTCGCCACTACCACCTCCAGTTCGCCCGCCTGGAACGCCGTCTGCACCCGCTCCCGCGTCCCCGCATCGAGGCCGGCATGGTAGGCCGCCGCCGCAATTCTGCCAGTCGTTCGCCCCGAACCCCGAACCCGCGACGGCTTCAGCGACAGCTCCTCCGCCAGCCGTTCAGCCTGCTTTCTCGAGGTCGCATACACAATCGCCGGTCGCCGCTCCGGCGCAGCCAGCAGGCTGGCAATCACCCCCGCCCGCTCCGGCACAGGCAGTTCAACCACCTCGATGGCCAGGTTGTCCCGCCTGAACCCATGAATGAACAGCGCCGGCTCCGCCATCCCCAGTTGCGCAGTAATGTCCGCCTGCACATCGGGCGTCGCCGTAGCCGTCATCGCCAGCACCGGCGCCGCAGCCCCCTCCCCGCGCAAGCTGGGAAGGTACTGCCCCAGCATCCGGTAGTCCGGCCTGAAGTCGTGCCCCCACTGCGAAATGCAGTGCGCCTCATCGATCGCAATCAGCGCCAGCCGCCGCTTGGCCAGCATCTCCGCAAATCCCGGCACCCGCAGCCGCTCCGGCGCAATGAACAGGAACTGCAGCGTTCCATTCAGGTAGTCCACACAGGCCTGCCGCGCCACAGTGCGCTCCAGACCCGAGTGAATCCGCGCCACCCTCAATCCCAGCCCAGCCAGCTTCGCCGCCTGGTCTTCCATCAGCGCGATCAGCGGGCTGATCACCAGCGCCGTCCCGCCCCGCGCCAGCGCCGGCAACTGGTAGCAAAGGCTCTTGCCCGCCCCCGTCGGCATCACCAGCAGCAGGTCCCGGCCCGCCACCGCCGCTTCGCACACCTCAAGCTGGTTCGCCCTGAAGCGCGCAAACCCAAACACCGATCGCAGCAATCCAGCCAGATCGTTCGAATTAGAAAGAGTCGTCAAAGCAGAGTGGCAGTGCGCGTATCTGGAATTCCCAACAGCTCATGAAGCGCCACCTCCAACTCTACTAGAGCCGGACCGCGCGAACCCGCCCCGAAGGAACCTCTGAAGAAACGAGGGCTTTGGCCCTGCGGGATGCCTTTCGCACCCTCACCGCCGCGGCTCGCTGATCGGAAAATCCCCGCTCCCCGTCTCCAACGGATCGGCCTCGAAGCTGGGCGCAAGCCCCAGCCGCCGCCAGAACCGCTCCACCAGCGCTATCGTCTCCGCGCTGGTTCGGCGTGTCGTCCGCAGCAGAATCTCAGTGCTTTCTCCCGCCGCCAGGCTTGCCGCCTCGGCCGCAATGGCGATGCACCGGTCAGGTCGATAAGTACAGCTGGCCAGGTCCGCAATTGACTGCCGCGTACTCGGCGTAGCCAGCACCGTCCGCGGCGGAGCCATCCGGTCCAGCAGGCAAAAGATCTCGAGCTTCGACTCCAGCTCATCCGGCACGCAATCGATCACCAGGTCCGCCTCCCGAACCGCGTCCTCAATGGTCGAAACGAACGCCACCCCCGCGCCCAGCACATTGCCCAGAGCCTCAGGCCCCAGCTCCTGCCTCAGCCACTCCTGGGCGTGATGCAGGTTGCGCGGCATCACGTCTTCCAGCAGCACGCGGAACCCCGCCCGCGCCGCCGCCAGGGCCAGCCAGCGTCCCAGCGGGCCCGCTCCGATTATGGCAACGGTCTCTTGCAAGGCAGACTTACTTCACAGCCAGCGCGTTCGCCACGTCCTCGGCATTGGGCTTGGCCTGGAGCAAGTGCTCCGCTACCCGCGCCCGCTCATCGGCAGTCAGCGAAGGGATAGTCGCCAGCACCCTGCGCAGGGTCACGGCAACGTCGTCAATGTAGTTCATCAAGCGAATGGCTTCTCCGGACAGCGGCATGGTTTTCCTCGAAGTGTAGAAATTCTCTTCCCATTGTAGGCGGTGCGGTTGGGGAGGGGGAAGGTGTGGGCCAAGCGCGTTTGGTTCGGGCGCCCATTTCTTCCTTGCTTGCCGGCTCTAGGGAAGGCGTGCACGATTCTCCATCACTCATCCATGAAGACAGACGTTTCTGACCTTCCTCTGAAATCAAACAGTTTGCCGCCGCTCCTTCAGGCATGCTCTATGTGATTGCGCAACGCGCATACAATACCGCCATGAACGATTCCGCAGAACCAGTAGCACAAGCCTTCATCCGCGCCATCAACCGCCAGGATGTAGACGCACTGGCAGCCCTGATGGCGCCGGAACACCGCTTCGTTGACTCGCTGGGCAACGTAGTCGAAGGCCGGGAGAAGATGTGCGCCGGCTGGGCCGCTTACTTCCGGATGGTTCCGGATTACTCCATCGCCGTCGACGAGGCCTTCCGCGACGGCCTGGTCGTGGTCATGCTGGGCGTGGCCGAAGGAACCTATGCGCCCGACGGCCAACTGAAGCCCGAAAACCGCTGGAAGACCCCTGTAGCCCTGCGCGCGCAGGTAGGAGACGGCCTGGTCACCGAGTGGCGCGTTTACGCCGACAACGAGCCGATCCGCGAGCGAATGCGAAAAGATGGGTAAGTGGCGCCAAGAAACCCGAACCAAGCTTCACTATAGGTTAGCCGGTAAATTAGTCATGCCCCTGCAGCAAATTAGAAAAGTAGGCAAGTTAACAAGTATGCAACAAAAACAGCAAGGCGCACTTATCGCTAAGTGCGCCTTGTGGCCGATTGGCCAAATACGTCCCGAGTTGCTGGCCCCCGCGTTTTGCGGGCGCGCCGGTCATGGATTACTCCATGCTCGGAGCTTGGCGTTCTCCGCTTCGCACAGATTACTCCGTGCTCCACATCGTTCGCCCCGTGCTGGTCACCGATTTGACTCGGTGCCCAACACTTAACGCCCTGCGCCGTCCGCGGATTGCTCCGCCTTCGACACCTTGCGCCGTGCTGGCCGCGGATCACTCCGCGTCACGGATTGCTCCGTGATTCAGCACTTGGAACTCTGCCCCGCATGCGGATTGCTCCGCACTCGACACTTAGCGTTCCGCGCCGCGCTCGGATTGCTCCTTGCTCAACGCTTCCCGCTCTGCGCCGCTCACGAATTGCTCCGTGATCGACGCTTGGCCCTCCGTGCCGGTCTACGGATTGCTCCGTACTCTGACACTTTGCGCCCTGGTGCTGGTCACGGATCGCTCCGTGCTCAACACCTGAGTCCCGCACCGGACACAGATTGCTCTGTGTTCGACACTTGACGCTCGGTTCGGCTCAGGGATATCTCCCTGCTCCTCACTCTGCGCCCTGTGTTGATCGCGGATGCCTCCGTGGTCAACACTTGGAGCTTCGCATCGAATCCGTAGATCTCCGTCTCCGACACTTATCGCTCCGCCCCGAACAGGAATTACTCCCTGTTCGACACTTGGCTCTTCGTTCCGCTTGCGGATCGCTCCGCTCGCTTCACTTAGCGCCCCGTGTTGGTCGCGGATTGCTCCGTGATCAACACTTACTGCTCCGCGCTGGGACCTTCCGGTAAACCTAATTAGTCGTCACGAATGAAGATGCTCAGGTTTACCTGGCAACCCGGAATGAAAGTAACTATGCTCTTCGGGGAATCGAGCTGTCAATATCGTTTGAGGGATAATTGCTGTGCAAAACTACCCGCTTTGGTGGAAAACTTTTTGCCCGCATTCAGAGCCCGAATTTGCACCGAAAGAGAGGCAATTTACCCGTCGTCAGCGAAAGAATTCGCGGATCGCAGCGCCCAGCAGCATCAGGTTGAAAGCGGCGTGAGCCGCCATGGACGCCCACAATGACCCCGACAGCGTGCGGCAGGCGGTGAATACGGCTCCGATGCAAGCCATAAGGACGAGCGCCAGCGCGACCGACGCCAGGCGAATATGGTAGCCGGAAGCGTCGTGCCAGAGCCCGTGCAGGCTAAGGTACATCAGCCCGAAGAACACGGAATTCACCACTGTGGCAAAGACGGGGTTGAAGCGGCGCGCGAACGATTCCTGAATGAATCCGCGGAACAGAATCTCCTCGCCTACCGGGTTGAGAAAAATAGCCGGCATCGAATAGATGCCGAACAGCCCGAGCGGCGACATCAGCCCGCGCATCTCGTCAAAGTGGAGATAGTTACGGATGCTGATACACCAGTTATTGGGCGAGTTGCCGTAAATCGCCATCCCCAGCGCGAAGAAAATAAGCCCGCACGTAGCGCCGCCAAGCGCACTCAGCAGCAGAGAGCCAGGGCTCAAGCCGCGCTCGGTCAGGCCGATCTGGCGGCGTCCGCTTGCCGTCAGAAAGAGAAACGGCAGCGCCCACATGGCAACTGTCTGCAGTAGGTAGAGTTCCTGCAGTGAATACGGACTGAGGACGGCAAAGAAGCGCACTGCGGCCAGCACCGCGAGAACCACCAGCGACACAACCCACGGCGGACCCAGCAGCGCGACCCATATGGGCTTGAGAAACACCGGCTGCGGCGAAGTTAAAGCCGCTTGAGTGCTCATAGAGGCGGTTCCTTCCCGGGCGGCGCATTGCAACCAGACCGACGGGGATGCATGCGGTGGATTCAGCTGAATCTGCTCCCAAGCCTACGAGCAGCCCGCGCAAAGGTCAAACGCAGCCAGGCGGCCCACCCTCCCACAAGGAATGAACCGCCCTTTTGCATCCTCCTCGCATGCGGGGAGATCTTTGCTCCTCAGCCGTGGCGCACATCCGTCTCGCCTCAGAGCGTTCGCTTGAACAGCGGCGTCGCGATGAGCAGCGTGCCGATGCCGAAGACAAACAGAAACAGCAGGTCGTACTGGATGGCGACGAACCCGCCGTCTTTCAGCAGCACAGCTTTGAAGCCGTGAACGCAGTAAGTGAACGGGTCAATGACGGAGATGGCGCGGAGCCATGCGGGGAAGGCGGTAATCGGATACATGGCGCCGGAGGGATAGAACAGCAGCAGGTTGAGAACGCCGAACATGGCGCGCGGAACCAGCGGGTCGTCCACGCGAACCATCATCAGGAACATCATGCCGTTAAAGGCGATCGACGTGACGATGATCAGGCAAAGGATTTCGAGGTCTGCCTCAGGATGGAAGATGACGCCGAGCCCGGCCATCAGGGAGCCGATGACCGTGAGACATATGCCGGAGAGAATGGCCTTGATGGCTCCAGCGATGTTCATGCCAAAGACTAACTCGAGCTTGGTGATGGGAGTTACAAGATAGCCTTCGTGGACGCCGCGGGCCTTGTCGTCGATGTATAACATGCCGCCGCCTATCATGACGGAGATATACATGGCCAGCGCGACGCAGGCCGGCAGAAGGAATTTCATGTAATTCACGTAGGGATACAGCTCCACGATCTCCAGCGCAATGGAGTTAGCCAGGCGTGGCTGGATAACCGGGGCTGTTAGTGCCGTCACCAGCGCCTGCATCTCCGACTCCAGGGTGCCCGAGGTGAACAGATCGGAGTTATCGACGACGAAGCCTAGTTGCGGCGCATCCTGCGAGTAGACGCGGCGCGAGTACTGGACGGGAATGATGACAGCAGCGTCGATCTTGCCGGTGCGCACGTCTTCGCGCGCCTGCATCTCGTTCTTGTATTCGACGGTGGTGAAGGTCTTGATGTTGACGGCGATGGCGTCGAAGCCTTCGCGGATTTTGACGGCTTGCGGGCCATGGTCGTAGTCGACAATCGCCACGCGGGCGCCGACGATCTTCCCGCCAAAGGCATTGCCCATGATGATCAGCTGCAGAATCGGCATCATCAGAGACATGATCATCAGCGTGGGCGAGCGGAAGAACTTGCGCATCTCGCGCTCGATAATGGCGAACATTCTGTTCATGGCTGGGCTCCCGGGCGGGGCGGCAAGGTGAAGACGGGCGGCTTGACCTGCTCGTCGCGTAGCTGGCGGCCGGTATAGTGGACGAAGACGTCGTCGAGCGTGGTGTTTTGGACGCTGAGCGAAGTCAATGTCTCGCCCAGCGATGCGGCTAACTCGACTAACTGCATGGTGGTTTTGGAGCCCGACGAAGTTAGCACGCGATAGAAACCGGCTGACTCGGCCTGCACGCTGGTTACTCCGTCGAGGGATTCGAGGCGCGCCTGCCACTCCGGCGTCTCGCGGTCGAAGTGGACTTCGACGACATTGGCGCCCGGAACGCTGTGCTTGAGTTCGGTGGGCGTGCCGAGTGCCACAAGGTTGCCGTGATCGACAATGGCGATGCGGTCGCAGAGCTTGTCGGCCTCTTCCATGTAATGGGTGGTCAGCAGCATGGTAAGGTGGCGCCTTCTGCGCAGTTTGTCCAGCATCTCCCAGACGGCGATGCGCGATACCGGATCCAGCCCCGTAGTAGGCTCGTCGAGAAAAAAGATCTGCGGATTGTGCACCAGGCCGCGCGCAATTTCAACGCGGCGCCGCATGCCGCCGGAAAGCGTCTTCACCTGTGCGCCGCGCCACTTGACCAGGTCCACGGCCTCCAGCACATCGGCAATGTTCTTCTCGCGCTCGGCCCTGGGAACGCTGTAGAGCTTGGCGTAGATGTTCAGGTTCTCTTCCACGGTGAGGTCGGGATCGCTGGTCAGCGCCTGCGGAATCACGCCGATCATGCGCCGCACCGCGTCGTTGTCTTTGGTCACGTCATGGCCGGCCACAATGGCCTTGCCGGCAGTGATGGGCACCAGCGTGGTCATCATGCGGATCAGCGTGCTCTTGCCCGCGCCGTTGGGGCCGAGCAGACCGAAGATCTCACCATCCGCAACCGAGAAGCTCACCCCCTTCACAGCCTCGAAGCTGCCGTAGCGCTTGACGATGTTCTGCACCTCAATCGCAGCCGCCGCCGTGGGCGGTTTTACCTTTTGGTCGAGGGTGGTGGCAGGCGCAGTCATTGCTTCACCAGCTTGCCCTTGGGGATGTACACTTCCGCGGTCATGCCCGGAACGAAGCGCTCGGCGGGGTTGTCGATGAGCAGCTTTAACTGGATGGTCTTGATGTCCCGCTTGCGGCTGCTCACATCGCGCTGCGTGGCGAAATCCGCCTCGGCGGCCTTGTTGATGACCTTGCCGTCCACGGTTACTCCCGAGGGCATCATCACGCGCAGCGAGTCGCCCAGTTGAACGGCATCGGCCTGCGTCTCCGGCAGCGGCGCATACACCCACGTCTCCGTCAGGTCCATGATGGTCACAATGGTTGCGCCCGCGGCCACCACTTCTCCCTGCCGCGCGGCGCGCACATTCACTTTGCCGCTGACCGGCGCGAAGACCTGGGAGTAGCCGAGTTGAACCTTCGCCTGCTCGGCCAGGGCGCGGGCGTTGGCGGCCTGGTCGCGGGTCTCCTCCACGGTGCGTGCTGCCACGTTGGTCAGCAGTTCGTGGGCGCGCGCCTGTTTCAGCGATGCCTCGGCGGCGGAGACGTTCTCTCTTGCCGTGTCCACCGCGGCCTTGGCGGCCTGCAGGCTGGTGACCGCGTCGTCTTTGGACTGCTGGCTCAGAATGCCCTGCGCGGCCAGCGCCACGGTGCGGCTGGTGTCGGCCTGCTGGTGCTCGTAGTTGGCCTCGGCCTGGGCCAGCGAAGCCTTTGCCGCGCGCAATTGCGCCTCGGCATTGATCGTGGCGCTGCCCGTCTCGCCGGCTGTCTGCCGCTCCGTCTCCACCGTCTCGCCCAGCTTGGACCACTGGCTCGATGCGGTGGCGTCGGCGGCCTGCCGCGCCGCCTGCAAATCCTCGCTCTCGATCACGGCAATCAGCTGGCCCGCCTTCACGTCCTGGCCCTCGTCCACCAGCAGCGTCTGGATGCGCCCCGGGATCTTGGCGCTGACCATCACCTCGTTGGCGTCGACGGTGCCGATCAGTTGCAAGTCGCCGTTGGGCCGGACGGTCACAAAGTACCAGATCAGCGATCCAATGGTGAGCAGGCCCAGAATCAGAAAAACTCGATTGCGTGCGTTCACATGTGCCTCACTTCTACTGCGGACGATTTGTCGGCATCGATATTGCTCTTCCCCACTCTCACTTTGTGGAATGGGTGGGTTGGCGGCTCAACGCGCTGCGGCATGGGCGTATCGGCAAGCACCCGTGCGGAAAGACCGGCCCCGCGCATCCGATCGGTGAACAGGGCCTGGCCAAGATACTCGATGGTCACCTTGCGCCGGAACTCCAGCGCACTCGGATGCAGCGGGTCGGTTTCAATAATCAGATTCATCATGGGTGCGGAGAGAAAGTAGAAGACGTTGGGGCCAATGATGGCGTAGATAAGCTGCGAACTCTCCACCCCAATCAACTCCCCGGAGCGAATGCCCTCCTCGGCCACGGCCAGCATCATCTGTCCCATGGGCCGGAATAGCTTTTCCACCAGGGGGCTCAGCTCGCGGGACTCGCTATTGCGCAGCCGGATCATCTCCTGCTGCATCAGCGACTGGAAGACAGGCTGCGAGTAGATTCGGTCGAAGTGGTTCAGTGCGGTGCGCAGCAGCCGCTCCCCCGCCGAGCACTCCTGAGTCAGTACAGACATGCTGGCAGCCGCCATGCGCGCGCCCACCGTTTCCAGCGCCGCGGCATACAGCGCGTCCTTGCCGCGGAAGTAGTAGTAGAGCAGCGCCTTGTTCACCCCTGCGGCCTCGGCAATGCGCTCGGTGCGCGCGCCGGCCAGCCCATTGGCGCTGAACTCGCGCGTGGCCGCATCAAGGATGCGGGCGCGCGTTTGGTCGGCACGTTCGGCTTGGGTGCGGGTTGAAGAGGGGTTTTCCATTTCTTAACTAACTGGTTAGTAAAATACAGAAGAACCGCTGGATTTGCAAGTGCCCTCCGGCCGAGAGCCGGTCGCTGATTTGTAACTTACCTGGATTCATCTGGATGAGCGGACCGCACCTGATCTGGCTACTATGGCTTTTAGCTGCAGTGGATCCGGCCAGAAAGCGTGCAGAACAGCACGCTGAGTGCATAGGCCTGTTAGCAGCAACCGAGATTCGCCTGTCGGCAATTGAATGAAACCTGGCCGACTTGCGTTACCTATCTGCCCTCACCGGGTGACTCGGCGATAGTTTGCTCATTGACGATCTCTTCGGGGTTCCTGTCCCGATCACCGGGGCTGCGCTATGCCCCTTTCCTCTGTCGGCGCTATTCCTTCCGATATTGCTGGTCGCTAACTTTTTCCATCCATTCGACAACCTTGCCGTCGAGCTTTTCCTGGATTGCGATGTGCGTCATGGCGGTGTTCGGTGTAGCGCCATGCCAGTGCTTCTCGCCCGGCGAGAACCAGACCACATCGCCGGGGCGAATCTCCTCGATTGGTCCGCCCTCGCGCTGGACCCAGCCGCAGCCTGCGGTGATAATCAGCGTTTGACCAAGCGGGTGCGTGTGCCAGGCCGTTCGGGCGCCCGGCTCGAATGTGACGCTTGCACCCTGTACCAGTGCCGGTTCAGGCGCCTGAAATAGTGGATCGATGCGAACGGTCCCCGTGAACCACTCAGAGGGTCCTTTTGCGGAAGGTTGTGTACCGGCTCTCTTGATTTCCATGTGCTCTATCCCCTCGGTCGTTGTTAGTTGTCTTTCAAATTCTAACGGTGTACTCGCGGCCAGTCATCGATCGATCATGCACTGGTTACGCGCGGCGTGATCTTGACGGTTGCGGAGCGGGCGCGTTTGCCGATCATCGGGCTTAAGTACGGGCTGCCACGGTACTTCGCCCGGTAGGCGTCGTCGATGCGGTCGCCAATTTGGTCTTTGCCCGGTCCGTCCACCGGCGCGAAGCAGACCTCTTTCGTCAAGCCGGCCGCGACGATCCGCCCCGCCTTCTGCCGCACCGCGGCCTGGTACCAGCGAGAGCTCTGCCCGTTGTAGCCGCGCACGTAAAGGGCGTCGTCGACCGCGACGGACCAGATCCACGTCGGCGTGCCGTACGTCATCCCATCCTCACGGAACGGCGCGATGCGCAGGTCATCGGTCTCAGCGATCTTGCTCAGTTCTTCTTTCGACCATGTATTCATTCTGGGTTCTCTCATAAGACGTGGCGCCTGGGCCTAACTCGCGCGGGCGCAGCCAGGTCAGTAATGCTCCCAGGTGACAGACCAGTGTTCATCGGGCCGAGCCGGCCTGATGATCAGGCGCCCGTCTCCGGTGAACTGGTAAACGCGAGGAAGGTCCTTGCCGATGAGGAGGTCGCGCGTGACCGATCCCTGCACCTGATGGGTCAACGTGTGCGTCGCTTCATCTACGTCGTAGCTCCCGAAGGAAGCCTCGTACCCATCCTGGACGTACTCATTGGATTGAGCATTTGCCGACCTGGGGTACATCAGTTGCACAGACACGTGGCCGTCGCGCGTGTAGATCAGCATGTCTTTCGGCTGATCGATGGGGATCGGCTTACCATCCGGTCCTGGCGCCTCTATGCGCGCCAGATGCCACGCTCCGATCAGCTTTTCCCTTGCCGAGTCATGGCCCGCTACAGACATCTTTGCAGATTGAGCCTGAGTGAAACCCGCGATTACCGCAACAGTAGCTAACGCGCCACAATACAGAGCTTTCATTTTCGGTTTCTCCCGCCGATTGCCGCTCACCGGCCTACAAGCTGTTCATGGAACTTGGGATAACGAGCCCCTTCAAGCTTGATCTTTGAGGAAGCGTCTTCGAGGGCGCGCACATCGTCCGGGGTTAGATCAACGTCCACACCTCCAAGATTCTCCTCCAATCGAGCCAGCTTCGTTGTGCCCGGAATCGGAACGATCCACGGCTTCTTCGCAAGCAGCCAGGCCAGTGCAATCTGCGCAGGGGTTACGTTCTTCTTTTCCGCGAAGGAGCTGACCAAATCAACCAAAGCCTGGTTCGCTCTGCGGTTCTCCGGGCTGAACCTGGGAACGCTGCTGCGGAAGTCCGTACTGTCGAACTTCGTATCTGCGTCGATCTTGCCTGTCAGGAAGCCCTTGCCGAGTGGGCTAAACGGAACGAAGCCAATCCCAAGCTCTTCAAGGGTGGGCATGACCGTCTCTTCCGGCTCTCGCCAGAACAGCGAGTACTCGCTCTGGAGCGCAGCGACGGGCTGAACCGCGTGGGCGCGGCGGATTGTCTGCGCGCTCGCTTCAGAGAGACCGAAGTGCTTCACCTTGCCTTCCTGAATCAGCTCCTTTACTGCACCCGCCACATCTTCGATCGGAACGTTCAGGTCGACACGATGTTGGTAGAACAGATCGATCGCATCAACCTTCAGCCGCTTGAGCGACCCCTCTGCGACCTGTTTGATGTGCTCGGGCCGACTGTTCAGAGCGTTCCACTTGCCTCCATCGTTGGGGTTGGCCTCCCACCCGAACTTGGTCGCGATCACGACCTTGCCGCGGAAAGACGCGAGGGCCTCACCGACAAGTTCTTCGTTCAGGAGCGGACCGTACACCTCGGCGGTGTCGAAGAATGTGACACCTCGCTCTACGGCAGCATGGAGCAGAGAAATCATCTCCTGCTTGTCCTTGGGCGGTCCGTAGGACCAACTCATTCCCATGCAGCCGAACCCGATGGTCGATGCTTCCAGATTGCTGTTTCCAAGCTTCCGTTTCTGCACGACTTTCCTCCTCGTCGTTATTGCTGGTTGAATTTGTGGGCGCTTTCGGCAACGCGCTGGCCGAGGTGGCCCGCTGTTATCAGGTCACTTTCAACGGGCGCGACTTCGGGCCCTTGTTCACATTCGACTGCGCAATCGCGCCCAATGGTCTAGAGACCCGTCATTTTCTCAAGGTGTTCCGGATAGCGATCGCCCTCCACCGTGATCCTCGAGGCGACCTCCTCGATCTCGCGCAGGTCGGCAGGCGAGAGCTCGATCGAAGCGGCGCCGAGATTCTCCTCGAGGCGGTGAAGTTTGGTGGTGCCGGGGATTGGGACAATCCAGGGCTTCTGGGCGAGCAGCCAGGCAAGGGCGATCTGCGCGGGGGTCGCACCCTTCGCCGCGGCGATCCTCCCCAGCAGATCGACGAGCGCCTGATTCGCCTTCATGGCCTCCGGCGTGAAGCGCGGGATCGCGCTGCGGATGTCGGTGCTGTCGAACTTGGTGTTCTCGTCGATCTTCCCTGTGAGGAAGCCCTTCCCCAGCGGGCTATAGGGCACAAAGCCGATTCCGAGTTCCTCGAGCAGCGGAACGATCTCGGCTTCCGGCCTGCGGAACCAGAGCGAGTACTCGCTCTGCAGCGCCGTCACCGGCTGCACGGCGTGAGCGCGGCGGATCGTCTGCGCCCCGGCCTCAGAGAGTCCGAAGTGCCGCACCTTGCCTTCCGCGATCAGGTCCTTGACGGCTCCGGCCACGTCCTCAATGGGCACGTTCGGGTCGACGCGGTGCTGGTAGTAAAGATCGATGACGTCGGTCCTCAGGCGCTTGAGGGAACCTTCCGCAGCTTGCTTTATATGCTCAGGCAGGCTGTTGATCCCCCTCGCGCCACGACTTCCGTCGGGATTGATATCGAATCCGAACTTGGTGGCTATTGCCACTTGTCCGCGGAAGGGCTCGAGGGCCTCGCCGACGAGTTCTTCATTGGTGAAGGGGCCGTAGACCTCCGCCGTGTCGAAGAAGGTGACGCCGCGCTCGACGGCGGCTCGGAGAAGAGCGATCACCTCGTGCTTTTCCGGGAACGGTTTGTAAGAAAAGCTCAAGCCCATACAGCCCAGGCCGAGCGCGGATACTTCAAGGTTGCTCTTGCCTAATTTGCGCGTTTGCATTTGTTGCTCCTTCGAATTGTTTAGAACTGTTTTTTGATCGAGCTCGCCCGGATCGAATCGAGGGTGGATGGTTCAGCCGTTATTCGGATTTGAGAGAAGCCATATCGATGGAGAAGCGGTACTTCACATCCGACTTGACCAGCCGCTCGTAGGCTTCGTTGACCTTCTGGATGGGGATGACCTCGACGTCGGAGGTGATGTTGTGGCGGCTGCAAAAGTCCAGCATCTCCTGGGTTTCGGCGATGCCGCCGACCAGCGAGCCGGAGAAACTGCGGCGGGCGAAGATGAGACCGAAGACGGAGACGGCGAGCGGCTTTTCCGGCGCGCCCACCATGGTGATGTTGCCGTCGCGGCGAAGCAGGTGGATGTATGCGTTGATGTCGTGTTCGGCGGCGACGGCGTCGAGGATGAAGTCAAAGCTGCCGGCGTGCTTGCCCATCTCATCGGCGTTGCGGGAGATGACGACTTCATCGGCGCCGAGGCGGAGGGCGTCGTCTTTCTTGCTCGGAGACGTGGTGAAGACGACCGTGTGGGCTCCGAGAGCGTGCGCGAACTTGACGCCCATGTGGCCGAGCCCGCCGAGGCCGACAACGCCGACTTTCTTGCCCGCGGTAACGCCCCAGTGGCGCATGGGCGAGTAGGTGGTGATCCCGGCGCACAGCAGCGGCGCGGTTCCAGCCAGATCGAGATTGGACGGAACGCCGAGTACGAAGCGTTGGTTGACGACGATGCTGTCGGAGTAGCCGCCGTAGGTTATGCCGCCGGTGTGCTTGTCGGGGAAGTTGTAGGTGAGGACCATGTTGGGGCAGAACTGCTCGAATCCGGCCTGGCACTCGGGGCAGGTTCCGTCGGAATCGACCAGGCAGCCGACCGCGGCAAGGTCGCCGGGGTTGAATTTGGTCACGGCGGAGCCAACCGCTGTGACGCGGCCGACGATTTCATGGCCGGGAACGCAGGGATAAGCGGTCGGCATCAGACCGCTCCATTCATTGCGAGCTTGATGCAGATCCGAGTGGCAGATGCCGCAGAAAAGGATCTCGATCTGTACGTCGTGCTCGGTGGGATCGCGCCGCGCGATCGTGGTGGAAGCAAACGGCGATGTTGCGCTGGCAACGGAGTAGGCTTTCGCGTTGTACATGGAGTTACCTTGCCCCTTCCTGGGAACGTTGATTATGTGATACGCCATCGTGCATACAAAACGTCATTGATCTCAACGGCGAGGAATTGGAGTTTGCGTCTTTGTGTGCACGACATTCATGGTTCGTCGCTAGAAGAACAACGTATAGCTCGTGTTGAAGGTGAGAGTGTCGCCAACGCGCGGGGTGATGGCCGGCCCGCGGATATAGCTCAGACCGGCGCTGAGGTATTGCCCGGAATGGACGCGGAGCGAGTAGCTGCCGGTAAGCGAAGGCGAGCTGCGCCAGACCGTCTTGCCAGCCGCTGCCAGCGAATCGGTCAGGAACCTGCTGTGGCCCGTGTAGGAGGCAACCAGTGAGGCCATATCAACTGGCCGGGAGCGGAAGGGCGCCTTCTGGTAGAGCCGCGCCTCGTAGTAGCGGTCGTACGGGTTGAAGTGCGAATTGGCAGTCATGGCGGTTCCACCCAGGTAGAGGCCGTGATCGGGATGGAGTTGATCGGGCTTTCGCAGTTGATAGTCCATCAGAACGAAAGTGG
>DATNHL010000185.1:0-2906 GCA_035604995.1 Occallatibacter sp.
CCACAGCCAGCAGCCAGGCGGTGACCGCGAAAATGGAGATCACCTTCAGGAACAGGCCGGCGCCCAGCCCGCTGGCGCGCATGGCGGTGACCTCGCTGTCGGCGGCCAGCCGGCTGAGCCCGATCAGAATACCCACCAGCACGCCCATGGGCACGGTGAAGGTCAGGGCCTGCGGCACCGTGAACAGGAAGATCTCGGCCACGCTGGGCAGGGGCGCGCTGTTGCGCACCACCAGCTCCAGGATGTGTCCCACATCCCGCATGAACAGGACGAAGGTGGACAGCCCGGTGCCGATCAGGGCGTACCACAACACTTCGCGCAGGATGTAGCGGGTGAGGATCCGCACGTCGGTGCCAGCGTAGCATAAGTGGCCTCGGAATCAGGCAACCGTCGCCGCGCTAAGCGGCAAGGACCGCGTCTCCATCAGCTAGCAATCCAAGCCCTTGGCAGACCGCCGAGCCAGGCCCGCACCTAAGTGCTCTTTGGTTCCGAGACTCCTCGGTTTGACCAATTCCAAGAGTGAGTCGGACTCACAAGTGCTTATCGGTGGACGTCCCACCATATAGACATATTTCCGAGTATGAGGAGTGACGCGCCAAAGAAGACCCCCACAGCATCTCGCGGCTTTGCTCGACGCACTAAGCGAACCGCGAGAAAAGCAGTAGTGGCGCACATCACCACGATCAGGCTCAATCTCCGAAGGACAGGTTCAGAAAAACCGAGTATTCTCCGGAGAACCACTGGAACGCACAATACCAATCGCAGCCTAGCCCGGCGATGACAAAGCACAAATCGATCCACCACGGCCTCGATCTCCCTGTGTCTTGGTTCTCGGTTGCTTGCACTCCATCACGTTTCACGGCTCGTGGCTTCCCCCCCGAATGTGCGAACCAAGGCTAATACTGATCTTCGCTTTCTCGCAATGATGTCGGAACCACAACAATCCAGCCCCGCAGGGGCGATATAGGAGAGCCCGGCACGTCAGTGCCGGGTAAACATCATTATTGATCCACGGAGTCCCGCAGGGACGGCACCTAACCAAACACCTCCGACGGGTCGAAGGCAACCTCGGACTTCCGTAACAGGGCAATGAATTCGTCTTCGAACGAGCGCTTGGCGTGATGCTCGGGCTGGTGCTCGACGTAATGCCTGACGGCACCAAGGTTGGAGGCGCTTACGCTAAATGCCCCATAGCCTTCCTGCCAGGCAAAATCGATGCCGTGCTCGCCAATCCATCGCGAAGAATTTGCCTTGAACGTTTGGACGGCCTTCGCGACCGTCACGGTGGAAGGCAGCGCAAATACCAGGTGTGCGTGGTTGGCTATGCCGCCGGCGGCCAGTATCGGGATCTGAACCTTGCTGCCGATCCCGTTGAAGTACTTCCAGAGCTTAGGCTGGAGCTCTTCCGGAATGAGATTGCGGCGCTCCTTGGTGCTGAACACCACGTGGATGAGCACGTTCGCATATTTGTGGGCCATGGTGCCGTCCCTTCGGGACTCGTGAGATTTGCTTACCCTTACCCGGCACTTACGTGCCGGGCTTTCCTATGCCGCGCCTTCGGCGCTGGGTTCCTAGTGGCCCTGGCGGTTGAGGCTGTGCCGTGTGGCCACCTCCACCCCCGTATCTTAGAAGCAATGAGCGGTGTCGTTAAGAAATGATGCCGAACCGCCACAATCCAGCCCCGCAGGGGCGATCTAGGAGAACCCGGCACGTCAGTGCCGGGTAGGCATCAATTATTGATCAACGGAGTCCCGCAGGGACGGCACCTAGTCAAACGACACCTACAACGCCATACGTCGCAGGCCAGCGGGGATTTGCGGGAACAGATCCGGATGGGTCGCGGCCTCAAGCGCGCGCAGGCCGTCGAGGAGCGTGGGCGCCGGCGTGTTCAGCAGCTCATCGCGAACGCAATACACGCGCCGCGAGCGGCCGGCAGAGGTCTCGCTCCACCCGCGCTCGCTCACGATCTTCTCCAGCGGCACGCGGTCGCCGGCGCCGCACCAGGCCATGACCATCACCTCGGGATCGGCGCGGCGCACGCACTCGGCGTCGGTCTTGGCGCCGGGCTCGCCCAGGAAGCGTCCGCCGCCGGCTTCCACCATTTCCGCCACCCAGCGCTGTGAGTGGATGATGGGCTTGCCCCACTCCTCGCAGAAGACGCGCGGATGCGGTCCGGCGGCGTGGCGCGCGCGCACGGTTTCGATCTCGCGTTGCATCGAGCCGATGATGTGCTCGCCGCGATCGGAAGCGTCCATGGCGCCGGCGATAAGCGCAATGTCCGCATAAATGTCGGCGAGCGAGCGCGGCGCGAGACCGAGGAAGCGCACGCCCGACTTGAGGATCTCCCCGACCGCTTCGAGCTGGTAGGGCACCGAGGCGATCACCAGGTCCGGACGTGCGGCCGCGATCTCGGCGGCCTGCGCCGTCCAGGAATCGGCGACGATTGCGACCTCGCGAAAAGCCAGCTCCGGGCAGACGTCCTTGCAGTAGCGGGTGCAAGCCACCACGCGGTCGAGCAGGCCGAGGCGCGCCAGCGTGACCGTCGCGCTCGGTTGCAGGGAAACGACGCGGCGAGGGGAGAATTCCACGATCCAATTCTACCCGCTCCGCCAACAGCTAAAAACCACGAGCCGCCCCTCAAAACGCGCTATCATTCCCTCAGCATGGCTAAAGGGCCCAAACAATTCGATGTCACCTGCCCGTGCTGCAACGCGGTGCTGAAGGTGGACGCGGCCACCGGGGCGGTGATCGCGCACACCGCGGCGGTGCGTCCCAAGATGTTCGCCGACATGGAAGAGGCCGCCCGCGCCATGAAGGAGCAGGACGCGCGCAAGGAATCCATCTTCCGCCAGTCGGTCGAGGCCGAGAAAAACAAGTCCGACTTACTGGACAAGAAGTTCCAGGAA
>DATNHL010000186.1:0-4048 GCA_035604995.1 Occallatibacter sp.
TGGACGAACTGATGGATGACATTCTGATTTCCATCGAAGACATTCGCAAATCTCCCGAGAAACTGAGTGGTTGCATCGCGCAGTCTGAGTTGCCCTTCTCTTTGTCTTAAACCATTGCGTTATTTATGCAGCAATCAATAAAGTCGTGCCCTGACACAAAGCCACAACGCTTCCATCAATGTAGGAGAAATGCCGGAGCTAAATCGACGTCCATCTTCCTAAAATGCTAGAGGGCTCTGCCTCAAGAGGAAGCGGGTTGCGGCGGCTATGCCGAGCATGGCCGCCGCATTGAAAACGCGTTCAGACGCGCCATTCGTCAGGGCGCCAGGTTTTGATGCGCTCCTTGATCTGCTTGCGGGTAAGGTTCCCTTCGAGCGCCTGCTTGGCCAATTCGACCACTTCGTCATCGGCTGCAAAGCGAAGGCCGATCAGCTGATCCTCGCTGAGGCGATAGATTTGCGCGTGCCACTCGGCGGGAGCCAGGGCCTGCAGGCGGAGGCGTTCTTCCAGGCGAATGACGCGATCCTGCACCTTGAGCGGGTAGCTGCGCAGTTTGAGGACCGGGATGAACGCAGCGATGGAGAGGACCACCAGCCACTCCGTAAAGTAGTTGAGATTGTTCCAGGCAAAGGCGAGCACGATGAACAGGTTGACGGCGAGAACGGTAGAGAGGATGAAGTGATAGGGCGGGTCGAAGCGTGCGTGGCTCTTGAGACTCTGTGGAGCGGGATCACTCATGCGAATCCTTCATTTCTTCCAGGCCAGGATTTGCTGTCTCCAGCGTCTGCAATTCAGAGCCGGCACCAGCAGCGGAACGGGGAGCCTGAACACCCGCACTGGCTGCATTCTGCGGGTCGTCCGCGGGGACTGTCAATCGGGAAAGATCGCCGGGTGAAAGGACTTGTACACTCCTGGGAACTAGCCGGTAGCGGCTGCGGACGAGGTAATCGACGAAGAGTCCTCCGGCAAGCCAGGGATTGAGAATGGCGATGGGAATGGCGTAGGGCGCAGGACGTCTGTTGCTTTGGCGCTCCTTTGGCTTTGACACCCGGGTGAGAAAAATGTCGCGTACGGGGGGCCGGGAAGATGCGGCATGGGGTGGCGCGGAGCAGGCGGGCTTTGGTACCGTTATCGTTCCGGAAAATGCGCCGGCGCGCTGCCAGGCAACCGGGAAGATTACTGCTTTTTGGGAGGTTCGTCTTGAATTTGCGATTTTTGGTTTTGCTTACTCTGCTTCCTGGCGCGGCCGCCAGCGCCCAGGTGACGTTGCCGAGAATTCTCTCCAGCCACATGGTGGTGCAGCGTGATCTGCCGGTGCACGTGTGGGGCAAGGCCGCGCTGGGCGAGGCGATCGGCGTGAGCTTCCGCGGGGAGACGCGGACCACCGCGACCGGGCCGCTGGGCAAGTGGAGCGTCTACCTGAAGCCGGGCGGTGCGGGCGGACCGTTTGTGCTGACCGTGACGGGAACACCGGCCACGGGCGAGCCGCAGACCGTCACGCTCGACGATGTGCTGGTGGGCGACGTGTGGGTGGCGTCGGGGCAATCGAACATGGAGTTCCAGATGCGCCAGGCGGGCACGGCGGACCAGGATCTGCCGCAGGCAGCCAACGCGCATATCCGCCTGCTGACGGTGAAGCACAAGGCGGTCGATTATCCGCTGGACGATGTGGAGACGGAGGGGTGGGCCGCATCTACGCCGGAGACGGCGAAGGATTTTTCCGCCGTGGGCTGGTACTTTGCTCGGGAGATTGAACAGCGCGAGCATGTGCCGGTGGGGGTGATCGACTCCACCTGGGGCGGGACGGTGGCCGACGCGTGGACGCGCGAGGCTGCGCTGGGCGCGGATGCGGCGCTGGTGCCGGTGTTTGCAGCTTGGGGCAAGATGACGGAGCACGAGACCGACGCGCTGGCGCGGGAGAAAGACGAGCAGCGGCAACGCGATGAGGCCAAGGCGGCGGGCAAACCGGAGCCGCAGTTTCCGTGGCATCCGCAACTGGATAGCTGGGGGCCCGGGATGCTATGGAACGGGATGATTACGCCGCTCACGCCATTCGCCATCCGCGGGGTGATCTGGTACCAAGGCGAGAGCAACAGCGCGCTGGCGCGCGCGCCGCTCTACGGCCGGGTGTTGAGAACCATGATCGAGGACTGGCGGCACGAGTGGGGCGTGGGGGATTTTCCCTTCCTGTTCGTGCAGATTTCGAACTTCAAGTCGAGTCCTGCCGAGGACTGGGCCGAGCTGCGCGAGCAGCAGTTGAAGACGCTGGCTCTGCGCAATACAGCCATGGCAGTGACCATCGACATCGGCAATCCGGACAACGTCCATCCGACGGACAAACTGGACGTGGGGCTGCGCCTGGCGCTGGCGGCGAGGGCACTCAGTTACGGCGAGGACGTCAGCTACTCCGGGCCGATCTTCCGGCAGGCGACGCCGGAGGGCGGCGCGATCCGAGTGTGGTTCGAGCATCACGCCAAGGGGTTGATGGCCAGAGGGGGAGATTTGACGGGCTTCGAGGTTGCGGGGTCGGATGTGAAGTTTGTGGCCGCGACGGCGAAGATCGAGGGCTCGACGGTGGTGGCTAGCAGCCCGGATGTGGCGGAGCCTGTGGCTGTGCGGTACGGATGGGCCAACAGCCCGCAGTGCAACCTGTTCAACGGGGAGGGTTTGCCGGCTTCGCCGTTTACTTCGGCGGAATAGCCACCTGCGGTGGGGCAGCCAGCGCTTGCGCGGCAAAGGGTGGTGGCTTCCCACCCTTCGCCAGAAAAAAGCGAAGGATGGGGCGCCCTCATTCGTGGAAATCAAGGATGGTGCGCCCGGTGGAGCGGATTGGTTTATGACGACTCACGAGATTTGAATATGAACCTATCGAAGGACCGCACAACTCCGAGAGTTAAGAGATAGTATGCCACTCCGATGGGCAAAAGAGTGAGTCTAGTCATAGTTACTCTTGGCCAATGAGCAAAAACCGCCAAGGAAGCGTTAAGCGCCTGGATTAGTGCAATAACGATCCAAAACCAGAGACGCTTCCTTAAATCCCAGCACTTTGCGATTGCCAGGACGCTCACAGCCGTCGACATGCTCACCCCGATCAAAAGTTCCGCCCTTCCCGTGAAAAAAGGGAAAGTAATGATTGGGATCGCGAGAAGAATAACTCCTAAAAGACCACGGTCAATCTTCTCATCTTGCTGAACTTGCTTTTCGGGTACCTTGTCGTCCGGGTCCATTGCGTTAAGAAATGGCATCAATAATGCTCCATACATTCATTGTAAGATTTCCGTGTCTTCTTCCAGTCCTGGTACACCGAAGCTATGTTCCAGATCATGGAATTACGCCTATGTCGGTCGGAATCGCACCAGAGGTGGCCTCGTTCATTCGTCTTGCCAGTATCATACATTCCATGTCTCAAAATCGAGACATGGGCACCCGTTTTGGTGGCCGGTCAGAGAGTGCACACTCACTTTTTCGCGGGAATTACTACAGTGGTGTCCTGAATCTCGATGATGCCGCAGCCGGTGCGCTTGTCCAGTTCGGGCAGGAGGGCGTCGACCTTCTCGCGCGTCTCGATGAACTCGATCTTGATGGGCAGGTGGTCGGAGATCTCCAGGATGTGCGCGGAGTGGATGCGATGCGTGGAGCCGAAGCCGGCTACGCCTTTGAGCACGGTTGCGCCATAGACGCCGTTCTTGAACAGGAAGTCCAGCAGGGTGGTGTAGACGGGGATGCCGTGGTGCTTGGCGCCATCGCCAAGATAGATGGAGACTTTGACTGCCGGGCCGCTGGTCAGCATGGGGACTCCTCCTTGCGGCGCCCATGAGCGCAGGCCGGAGCACATGGGGCAACGAAGGATTGAAGCACCGGCCATGCAGAGTTGGCAAGTAGCACAGTCACGCCTGCGGGCGGCGCGCGTTTAGAGAATCTCTCCCAGAGCGGAACCGGCCCAGACGGCGACGAGGCCGAGGATGAGGCTGCCGCCGGCGTAGAGAGCGCCCAGCACAAAGGCTCCCGAGCGCAGGGTGGAGAGCGTTTCCCACTCGTAGGTGGAGAA
>DATNHL010000187.1:0-16616 GCA_035604995.1 Occallatibacter sp.
CTTTTGCTTTGGGCCGGGGGCGGCTGCTCGGCGTTTGCGGGCGCGCGCTGTGCGAGGGGCCAAGTCGAGAGCGCGACCAGTGAAACGCCCGAGCGCGGAAGACTGCGCGAGACTCAGCGCGCGCCGGTTTCGGGGTGGCCCCGGCACGGGCCGGGGTTCGGGGGCGGCCCGAGCCCCCGATCGATGCTTCGGCCCGCGAGCTTGGCGAGCGCTCCGCATGACTCTCTCCGGTAGAGCCTTGTCTCAGGTTGCGATGCGCTGGCTGGGCGCACCCCGCGCCCGGTGCGCTGCTTGGGCGCGGCGGTGCGGTCGGTGCGCTGTGTCGCTGCCGTTGCGCGTCTTGCGCGCGTAGCGCGGCGGCGGGCCGACCGAGCGCAGCGAGCGCGTTGCGTCCAGCGAAGGGCGAGCGCAGCGAGGGACCCGCGCTGGCGCTTAACCGGCGAGGCCCGCCGCTCTTGAGGCTGCGCAGCAGCCTTCCGGCACGGCTGCGGGTTGGGGCTGTGACGCGGGCCGAGCTAAAGCGACCCGGAGCGGGCGAGGCTGGGACCCGCTTGCGGGTGGCCGAGGGACCCGCGCAGGGGCGCGCGCTGTCCGGGGCGGCACGGCGCGGCGGGTCTGGGCGGCAGCCCAGCGGTGCGGCGCAGGGCGCCGTGCCGTGCCTTTGCTGTCCCGGCCTGCGCTGCGAGGGTTGGCGTGTCCGATGGGTTGCGCTGGCTCGACGACTCCGCTCCCCTTCGTCGGGCGCGCAGGGTCCTATCGGACGCGCCGTGAGCGATGCGGCTGGATGCTGGGGGGTGGGGGGGTTGCCTGACCCTTTTGGGTTAGCTGCTGTGCGCTGGACCGAGTTCGGCACGGCGCAGGTCGATGAGCTGGGCCATGATGGCCTTGCAATCTTGGCCTGCGTTGTGGGCGTCTCCGAGTTGGCGCACCAGCCCGGCAAAGCGTGTTTCACGGCTGGCGCGCTCCTGTTCGGAGGCGCGCAGGATGGCCGCTTCCTGCACCAGGGGCATGACCGGGGCGGATCGGGTGATCTGGTCTGCGATGGCTCTGCCGAGCGTGGCAAGCCTTGCTTCGCGGGCGATTTTGGTTGACTCCTCAATGTTGCGCATGGTGGCTCCCGTTGTCGCGTTGGGGTGGGGGGTGGGGGGGTTGTGTGGTCAGAGCAGGTCGAGGCGCATGAGGATGCTGGCCAGTCTCTTCCGCGCTGCCGGGATGAGGTAGGAGACGCGGCGTGTGGAGCAGCGCAGGGCGAGGGCGATGCGTGGCTCGGGTTCGCGGTCGCGGTAGCGGAGGATGAGGGCTGCTTGTTCGTCGGGGTCGAGATGGGCCAGGGCGCGGCAGAAGTCGATCACCCGGACCTGACGGGCGTCGAAAGTTCGGTTGTCGCGTTGCTGCCAGCCTTCGCGCTGGTAGTTCGTATGCTTCGCGCTGGCGAGTGCGAGGCGGTCTGCCGACCATTGCCGGATACGGGCGATGGTGAGGGCTTCGTCGGGGTGCATGGCTTGGATCATTCGTCTCCTTGGTATGGTGGGCCGGTCCATTCGGGGTCTGCGGCGAGTTCCGCGATGCATTGCGCGGTGGTTTTGCGTTTCTCGACGGCGTGAGGGTTGCGCAGCCACGCGGCGGCGCTGGGGGCTGGCTCTTCTTTTTTGCGCTTGGGGTCTCGTGCGGGATTTTCTTGGAGCGGGTGCACGGCGGGAGGATACCACAGGTTGTGGTGGCGCGTCGCGCCACCACAACGGGTGGGGTTAGTCGAGCGGACAGGCGGCGAGGATGCGGCTGGCGATGGCGCGCGCCTCTTCGTACATTTGCGCGGCGTCGACCAGAGTACACAGGTCCCACAGGTCGGTTGCCGAGTGGTGAAGGATTCGCGCGATTCGTGCGGCGGGCGCGGGCTGGCGGATGAGCGGGCCTTGCTCTTCGGCGCAGCCGTTGAGCTGGTGCGGCTGGCGTGTGGCTTCCGTGGATGGTATGCGGTCACTTGGCAAGGGCGGGCATCCTTTCTGCCGGGTCGCTGGCGATTCGGCCTTGGAGTGCGAGGGTGAGGCAGCGGAGATTGCAGTATGGGCCGAACTCTGGATCGGCGTCATGGCCTTTGCCGCATGCCGGGCAGCATGTGTGGATGGTCTGCTTTGCGGTTGCCGGGGCGGTCAATTCTTGGCTCCTTTCGCCTTGGCTACAGTGAGGGCGACCTGGGCGGCGTAGAGCAGTTGCGATGCGTCTCTGCCGTCGAAGACTTCGAGGGTGATTCCTTGCGCGATGCAGGAGATGGCGGCGCGGATTGTGGCGAGGGTGTCCATGCGGGGCATGGCCAGCTTGTAGGCTACGGCTGCCATGCGGATGGCCTTGGCGGCGGGCTGGCCTTTGCTGATGGCCAGTTCGTATGCGCCTGACCATTCTGCCGAGCAGTGGGCCAGGGCTTTCTCCGTGCGGCTGGTGCGGTCGCGCGGCGGCGCGGCGCTGGCGTCCAGGGCGATGGTCTGCCGGTGGGCGATGAGGGCTAGTCTCATGCTTTGAGTTCCTTTCTGACGAGGTAGGGGCGCTTGATGCGTTCGAGGGTGGCGAGCTCGACGGGGCGCAGGTCATGGTCGAGGTACCAGATGGTTGATTGGAGGCTGCGGTGTCCGAGCAGCGCCTGCACGTCCCGGATGTCGCGCGTCTCTTCCAGCATGGCGACGGCTGCGGTGCGGCGCAGATCGTGCGGGACGATCCGGCGGGTGATTCCTGCGGCGGTTAGGAGCTTGCGCCAAGTGTGATCGAGTTGGCCTTCGCTCTGTTGCCTCGGGTCGGGTGCCCGTCCGTTGCCGTGGCGCTTCTCGGTTAGGTGCAGTTGGCGGACGAAGGAGCGCGGGTCGCGCAGGTCGCAGACGTCTATCAGTTCCTGAATTGCGCCGGTGACCGGCAGGGTTTGTCGGGCTCCTTTTTTGGTGGTGAACCGGAGGGTGCGGCGGGTCGGGTCGTAGTGGTCCGGCCCGATGGCGGCGGCTGTTCCGCTCCGTATGGCCATGTCGCTGCACATGAGTGTCCACATGCGCATGTAGGGCGGCGCGGCTGCGAGGATGGCGGCGCGTTCGTCGTCGGTGACTGTGACGTTGCGCGGGCGCAGGCCGGTGTGCCGTGTAGTGTGCGCGTCTAGCTTCGGCGCGCCGTGGTTCTCCCACAACCAGCGGAGGATTTGGCGGAGGCAGTTGGCTTTGTAGAGCCGGGTCGCGAGGGCGTACCCGCCCTGGGCGATGCTTTGATCAACCTCAAGGACGTGGGACGGGCTGAGGCTGCGCGGCGGGAGGCTTCCGGCGGTGGCGATAAGTGCGCGGGCAACGGTTTTGAGTTGGTAGCCGCGCGGGAGGCCGAGGAACGCGGCGCGGAGAATTTCGGCAAGAGTGGGGTCCGCGCCTTCTTTTTTGGGCGGGCGAGTTCCCGCTGTTCCGCTTCGTGTTGCAGTGCCGCGCGCTTGCTGGTGAATGACTTGCGCAGTCTCCGGCCTGACTTGTCGCGCCAGTCTGCGTACCATTTGCCCTGTTTCTGAAACATCTGTTCTCCTTGTCTTCATGCTATCGCGGGTGTCCTTGGATGCTTTGACACCGCTGGACACCAGCGGTATGGTTGGATTGACCGGGCTGGCGTTGCGCCCGGCGATTGCGAGGACACTAACTTTAAAATTCACGAGTATCAGGCAAAAGAGATTCTGGCCAAGTACGGCGTTGCCGTGCCCAAGGGCGAAGTGGCCAACACGCTGGAAGAAGCGACCGAGGTGACGCGCAAGCTGTTCGCCGAGGGCGCCAGCGGCGTGGTGGTGAAGGCGCAGATTCACGCCGGAGGCCGCGGCAAGGGCGGCGGCGTGAAGGTGGCGCGGACGCGCGAGGATGCCGAACTGCACGCCAAGAACATTCTGGGCATGCAGCTGGTGACGCACCAGACCGGTCCGCAGGGGCAGAAGGTGCAGCGGCTGCTGGTGGAAGAGACGGCGGCCATCGACCGCGAGCTTTACCTGGGCATTGTGCTGGACCGCGCGACGGGCAAGCTGGTGTTCATGGCGTCGCAGGCGGGCGGCATGGAGATTGAGGAAGTGGCCGCGAAGACACCGGAGGCCATCTTCAAGGAGACCATCGATCCGGCGATCGGGTTCGGCGGCTGGCAGGCGCGCAAGCTGGCCTTTGCACTGGGGCTGAAGCCGACGCAGATCAATGCGGCGGTGACCTTCCTGCAAAGCCTCTACAAAGCGTTCATCGACACCGATGCGTCGCTGGTGGAGATCAACCCGTTCATCACCACCAAGGACGACAAGTTGTTTGCGCTGGACGCGAAGATCACCTTCGACGACAACGCGCTATTCCGGCATCCCGCGATCAAGGCGCTGCGCGATACGGCGGAAGAGGACCCGCTGGAAGTGGAGGCGAGCAAGTACGCGCTGAACTACATCAAGCTGGATGGCTCGATTGCCTGCATGGTGAACGGCGCGGGACTGGCCATGGCCACGATGGACATTATTCAGTACGCAGGCGGCAGCCCAGCGAACTTCCTGGATGTGGGCGGCGGGGCGACGCAGGAGCAGATTGAACACGCGTTCGAGATTCTGCTCTCCGACGACCATGTGAAGGCGATCTTCATCAACATCTTCGGCGGCATTCTGCGCGTGGACCGGCTGGCGACGGGTGTTGTGGCCGCGGCGCGGAAGCTGAATGTGCAGGTGCCGATTGTGTTGCGGCTCGAGGGCACCAACGTTGAGGAAGGCCGCCAGATTCTCAAAGACTCCGGCCTGAATTTCCTGATCGGCGCAACGTTGAAGGAAGCCGCTGATTTAGCGGTGGCAGCAGCAAAGGTGGGTGCATAAGATGGCAGTCCTTGTAACCAAAGAAACTCGACTTATTGTTCAGGGCCTGACCGGCAAAGAAGGCACCTTCCACGCCAAGGGCTGCGCGGAATACGGCACTGTGGTCGTCGGCGGCGTGACGCCCGGCAAAGGCGGCAGCATGCACGAGGGCTGGCCTGTCTTCAACACGGTGCAGGACGCGGTGGAGAAGACCGGCGCCAATGCCACCATGATCTTTGTGCCCCCGCCGTTTGCCGCCGACGCCATCCTCGAGGCCGAGGACGCGGGTATTCCGCTGATCGTCTGCATCACCGAGGGCATTCCTACCCTGGACATGATCAAGGTGTGGGCCAAGCTGAAGACTTCAAAGTCGCGGCTGATCGGGCCCAACTGCCCCGGGGTGATTTCGCCGGGCAAGGCCAAGATCGGCATCATGCCCGGTAACATCCACAAGGAAGGCTCGGTCGGGATTGTTTCGCGCTCGGGCACGCTGACGTATGAGGCCGTGCACCAACTGACGCAGCGCGGCATCGGGCAGTCCACGGCTATCGGCATCGGCGGCGATCCAATCATCGGGACGACACACATCGATGCTCTGCGCCTGCTGAACGACGACCCGGAGACGGAAGCGATCATCATGATCGGCGAGATCGGCGGATCGGCGGAAGAGGCGGCGGCGGAGTTTGTGAAGCAGCATGTGAAGAAGCCGGTGGTGGGCTTCATCGCCGGCCAGACGGCGCCTCCGGGGCGGCGGATGGGACACGCGGGCGCGATCATCAGCGGCGGGCAGGGGACAGCGGCCGACAAGATGAAGGCCATGACCGCGGCCGGGATTCACGTGGTGGTTTCTCCGGCGGAGATTGGGGCTATGCTGGCGCGGGTGATTGGAAGAGGCTAAACGAGTTTAAGGCGGTCAGCAGACGTGTTTCTCGATGCGCCAGGCTGGTCGCGCATTGCCTTTTCTGATGACGTTGAGGTCGCGGCCTATGTTCTCGGCTTCGTTCGACACGGCTTCGAGAAATATCCCGATGATCGCCTCTATTGCCGCCCCTCCGACCTCACAGAGAATTTCCATCGGGGTCTTTTGCGCCTTCCCAGATTTGGCCCTTTGCCTCTCGCGCCTTGCGAAAGAGCCAGCCTAACCCTTCCTCGATCGCAGGTTCGAGGATTTCGCCTTCGGTGATGAATACGAGAAAAGCGAAGATGAGAAGCGCGAGGAGGATCGCTGGAGCCATTGCGAGAAGATCGGACAGGCCCAGCCCAGAGGCATTTGTGCCGATGATTGCCGAGCTGACGGTCTCCTGAGCTTTCTCGATTTGCGAATTGATGTCCGTGAACATCGGTGCTCCAGGAAGCAATCAAGAGGAGTACGGAATCGACTTGAATTTGGTTCCGCACCCCTTTTTCTGCGACTGGAGTGGGCTGTGGGCCGCGGAAGAAGGCCTGCTTTGGTGCAACGGCCCTAAGAGCTTCCCTCAGGGGCTAAAGCCCACGCCGTTTATTGCGGTTTGCGGCACGACTGAAGTCGTGCCCTTTCAAAGCTGCGACTTAATCTGAGGTTCCCTGAAAGCTAAAAGCTGCCTCTTACCAGACGCGGCAAGGCGTCGGCGCGACCATGGGCGCGGTTTTCTTGCAGCTGAAGCTTTTGGCGAATTCGGGAAGATCGGTGAGGACGGTGTTGGTGCGGTACTCGTCGGGGGCGTGGGGGTCGGTCTGGGCTTGCGTGCGCAACTGCTCAGGGCGGGTTTGCGTGCACCACTGCTGGGCGTAGGCGATCCAGAAGCGCTGGTCGGGAGTGTAGCCGTCGGTGGCGGCGGCCATGTCGATGTGGGCGGCTTGAGCCTTGTCGAGCCACGCCAACCAGGCCAGCCACAGGCCGCCGAGGTCGGCGAGGTTTTCGCCCAGGGTCAGCTTGCCGTTCAAGTGCACGCCGGGGACGGCCTCGATGGCGTCGTACTGCTTCACTTCGCAATCGGCGCGGGCGTTGAATTTGTCTTCGTCTTCTTTCGTCCACCAGTTTTTCAGGTTGCCGTCCTTGTCAAACTGGCGGCCTTCGTCGTCGAAGCCGTGGGTCAGCTCGTGGCCGACGGTCGAGCCCATATCGCCGTAGTTGGCCGCGTCGTCCTCCTTGTCGCTGAAGAAGGGCGGCTGAAAGTAGCCGGCGGGGAAGTTGACGTTGTTCTGCTGCGGCTCGTAGTAGGCGTTGACGGTGGGCGGCGTCATCTCCCACTCGCCCTTGTCCACGGGCTTGCCGATCTTGGCCAGGTCGCGCGCAGTTTCAAATTCGCGCGCCCGCATCTGGTTGCCCAGCGCGTCGCCGGGAACGATTTCGAGCTTCGTGTAGTCGCGCCACTTGTCGGGATAGCCGATCTTGTTCATGACCGTGTGCAGCTTGTCTTTGGCCATGACCTTGGTTGCGGGGCTCATCCAGTCGAGCGCGTCGATGTCTTTGCCCATGGCCTGCTCGATAGCCAGCGTCATGTCGAGGGCGCGTTGCTTGGCGGCGGGGGGAAAGTACTTCGCGACGTAGACCTGGCCGAGCGCCTCACCCAGTTCGCGGTCGACGCGGCTGGTGCATCGCTTCCAGCGCTCCTGCTGCTTTTCCGCGCCGTTCAGCGTGTGCGCGTAGAAGTTCCAGGTCTCCTGGTCGAAGCTCTCGGGCAGGCTGGTGCCGGCGTAGGCGTGCAGCAGGTGCCAGCGCAGGTAAGTCTTGATTTCGCCGATGGGCGTGTCTGCGACGAGAGTATTGAACTCGGCAAAGAACTTCGGCTCGGCGTCGTTCATTCTGCCTGCAGTGGGCGCGTGTGCGGCGGCCGCGTAGTCTGCCATCGGGAAGTGCGCGAGTTCTTTTGAAAAGCTCGCCACGTCCGTGGGGTGATTGAGATTCTGGGGGTCGCGCTGCTCGGTGATGGTGAGCGAAGCCTTGGCCAGGCGGGTTTCGAGCGCCAGCACGGTGTCGGCGTTCTTGGCGGCCTGCGCTTCGGGCTCTCCGGCCAGCATGAAGATCTTGCGCACATGGGCGACGTACTGCTGGCGCTGCTCGACGGATTTGGCGTCGGTGCGGGTGTAGTAGTCGCGCTCCGGCAGGCCCAGGCCGCCCGCGGCGTAGTAACTCACCATGGTGCCGGCGTCGGCAAAGTCCGGGCTCGCGTAGAGCATGAAGAAGGCGTTCACGCCGATAGCGTGCAAGTGGCTCAGCAATGCCGGCAGTTGCGCCACGGATTTGATCGCCGCGATGCGGTCAAGTTCGGGCTGGAGCGGCGCAATGCCCAGCTTGTTCACCGTAGCTGTGTCCATGCAGCTGGAGTATTCGTCGCCGATCTTTTGTTCGTTTTCGCTGCGCGGGTGCTCGTTTGCGGTGCGCGTGGCGGCGGGCGCGGCGGCCTGCTCGAGAATCTGCTTGAGGTGCAGGCGGTTAAGCTCATAGAGCTCGGTGAAGCGGCCATAGGAGGTCTGATCCGCGGGCAGCGGATTGCGCTTGAACCAGCCGTTGCAACTGTACTTGTAAAAGTTGTCGCAGGGGTCCGTGGACTTGTCGATCAGCGACGGGTCAAACACGCGGAGTTCGGGGACGCGCAATTCCTTCGCGGCGGGCGCGGTGGTCTGGGCGTGGGCCGCGACGCCGGTAAAGGCGACGGCCTGAAGGGCGGCAAAAACGACAAAACAGCGAACGGAAACAGTCAGGCGCAACATGCGGACACTGTACCAGATTCGCGGCCAGTGCGGGCAGGGCTACGGTCACGGCCATTACAATGAAAGGACAAACGGAAATCTCTCAAGGAGCTACAAACGTGGCGCAGCGCACATTCAGCATCGTCAAGCCGGACGCGGTCCGCAACGGGTCCACCGGGGCCATTCTGGCCGAGATCGACAAGGCCAGCTTTCAGATTGTGGCGATCAAGAAGGCATCGATCTCCAAGGAGCAGGCCATGGGCTTTTACTACGTGCACAGGGAGCGCCCGTTCTTCGACGGCCTGACAACGTTCATGTCTTCGGGGCCGCTGTTTTTGATGGTTCTGGAGAAGGAAAACGCGATTTCGGACCTGCGCAAGCTGATGGGCGCCACCAACCCGGCGAATGCGGAAGAGGGAACGATCCGCAAGAAGTTTGCGGGGTCGATCCAGGAGAATGCGATTCACGGTTCGGATGGGGAAGAGACGGCAGCGTTTGAGATCGGGTACTGGTTTGCGGGGTATGAGCTGATCTAGAAATCACTCCTGATGCATTCAAACGATGCGGGCTTCACCTTGCGTGAAGCCCGCTTTGATTTGGGGTCCGTATCTTTTTACGGCGTCGAAATTCAATCGCCGAAAAGATCGTCGATCTTCTTGTTGAGAGCGTCGACCTTCTGCTGGAGCTCGGCGACGGTGGCTTCAAGGTGGGCGATGCGGTCGTCGTGAACGGGGTCGTCGCCGGCGTCGCGCGGTGCGGGCGGGGCGGCCTCGCGGGGCACGGATGCATACTCAGGCGGGACTGCAGACTCGACAGGGCCGGACAGCAGGTGGGCGTAGCGGGACTCCTTGGTGCCGGGCTGGCGGGCAAGCATGGTCACCAGCGACGGCTCGCGCTCGAGGAGCTTTTGCAGGCCGGCGAGGACGTCTGTGATCTCCTCGAAGCGGTGCAGACGGTCGGTACGGCCGCGGAGTTCGCCGGGGGTTTGGGGGCCGCGTAGCAGCAGCACGCAGATGAGCGCGGTTTCGGCGCGGGTGAAGTTGAAGGCTTCGCCCAGCCAATGCTCGTATTTGGCTACGCGGCCATCCGCGCCGCGGGCGCGGCCTGCGAGGCCGAGATCCTCAAGCCGGTGCAGGGCCAAGCGGACTTCTTCGTCGTCGAGGTGCATGACCGGCTCGCGGTTGGTGAGCTGGTTGCACGCGTTGATGAGCGCGTTGAGGGAGAGCGGATAGTAGTCCGGGGTGGTGACTTCCTTTTCAACCAGTGCGCCGAGAACGCGGGCCTGAGCAGGGGTAAGGTGGATGGGCTGGGTGACAGGCATAGGCTTATCTCCACTCTGCGCCAGGGCCGTTGTTCCGTCAATCCTCGCGAATGCGCTCCGGCAGAGTCTCAGCTGTGTCAGGTGGGCGTGGCGGTGCGGTTCCAGAGCAGAATCGGTGCGGAACCGGCGCCGCTCAGGCAGTCTCCTCCTGTGGGGTTTTGCGGGAGCGAGTGAGGTTGTAATAGACAACCGGCGTCACCACCAGGCTGAGCACCATGGAGATGGCCAGGCCGCCGATGACGGCAATGGCCAGCGGCTGCAGCATCTGCGAACCGGCACCCAGCGCGAAAGCCAAGGGCAGCATTCCACAGACGGCTGCGATCGCAGTCATAACGATAGGCCGCAGCCGGCGTTGTGCCGCGTGCAACATGGCATCCTCCGGCGAGGCGCCTTCCGCGCGGAACTTTTCATCGGCGTCCATGAGCAGAATGCCGTTCTTGGCAACAATGCCGATGACCATGATGAGGCCCATGAACGACGCCACGTTGAATGTGGTGCGCGTCACCAGCAGGGCGAGAATTACGCCCGAGATGGAGAGTACCGAAGAGGTGAGAATGGCGATGGGCGCGGGGAAGTTGCGAAACTCAGTGAGGAGCACGCCGAAGACCAGCGCCAGGGCCAGCAGGAGGACTCGCAGCAAATCATGAAAGGATTTTTGCTGCTCTTCGTAGGTGCCGCCGTATTCCACTCGCACCGAGGCGGGCAGATGGAGTCCTTCGACAGTCTGGCGAACCCTGGCCATGGCGCTCCCGAGGTCCGAGCCCTCGAGGCGGCCGGTAACGACGACCAGCCGTTGCAGGTTTTCGCGGCGAATCTCATTTTGCGGCGGCAACTGCTCGATGTCGGCCAGCGAACCCAGCGTGGCAATGTGGCCTGAGCTGGAGTTGAAGGCCGTGTTCTGGATGGTTTCAAGCGAGGAACGATGCTCATCGCCGAGGCGGACGCGAATGGTGTAGGGGCGGCCATTGGAGATGAGCGGATCGGCGGTGGTGACGCCATCGAGGATGGCGGTGGCGTCCTCAGAGACCTCAGTGGGCGTGAAGCCGAGCCGGGCAGCAACCACGGGGTCGACATGAAAGTTGGTGGCAGGGCCGCTGATGGTGTTCTCGATGCCGTTTTGCACATCGACAACACCCGGGATCTTGCCGATGGCGTCGCCGACCCTGGTGCCCAACTGCTCCAGTAGGGCCGGATCGTCGGCAAAGATCTTGATCTGGATGGGCTCGGGTGCATTGGACAGATCGCCGATCATGTCCTGCAGAACCTGCGTGAATTCGATGTCCAGGGCGGGTTCTCCTGCCTTGATCTGCGCGCGGATGTCGGCCATGACGTCGTCGATCCCGCGGCTGCGTTTGGCTTTGAGCTTCACGGAAATGTCGCCGGTGTTGGCCTCTGTGACCGCGGCCAAGCCCAATTGCAGACCGGTGCGGCGCGAAGTGCTCTCCACTTCAGGGGTTGCGCGAAGGATGCGCTCCACGTGCTCGAGAACGCGGTTGGTCTCGGTGAGGGAGCTGCCGGCGGGCATGATGTAGTCGAGGATGAAGCCTCCCTCATCCATCTCCGGCAGCAGGTCGGAACCGAGGGTCTGATAGCCCGCCCATGTGCCGACCACGAGCAGCAGACAGGCCGCGCCGAGCCACAACGGCTTGGCCAGGGCCCAATGGAGCAGGCGGCGATGAACGTGGAGGACACGGTTCAGCAGGCGGTGGGCCTGGTGGTCGTGCTGCGCCGCTTCATTGCCCCGCTCACCGAGCAGCACCAGGCTCAGGCCCGGCGTCCAGGTGAGGGCGAGGACCAGCGAAGTGAGCAGGGACGCGGTCATGGTGATGGCCAGCGCCCGGAAAAAGCTGCCGGTCACGCCGCTGACCGAGACCAGCGGGAGAAACACCACAACCGGTGTAATGGTGGAGCCGATCAAGGGCGTGGTGATTTCGCTCAGTGCCTTGCGGACGGCGGCGGCGCGGTGTTCGCCGCTATCGCGATGGAGCACGATGTTCTCGACGACGACGATGGCGTCGTCGATGACCAGACCGATGGCGGCAGCGAGGCCGCCCAGCGTCATGAGGTTGAAGCTCTCGCCGATCATCCAGAGGACCAGCACGGTAACCGAGATGGTGACCGGGATGACTAACCCGGCTATCAACGACGAGGTCCAGTCGCGCAGGAACAGAAAGAGAATGATGCAGGCGAGGATGAGGCCGATGAAGATGGCGTCGCGGACGCTGGCGATACTGTCGCGCACAATCTGCGACTGGTCGTAATAGGGCTCGACCTTCACGCCCGGGGGCAGCTTGCGCTTGAGTTCCGTCATTTGCACGGCGACGGCATCGGCCACGGCGACGGTGTTGCTGGAGGGCTGGCGCGTAATGTTCAGCAGCACAGCATCTTTTCCGTTGGCGGTGACCATGGTGTAGGCGGGCATGGTTGCCTGCTCAACCGTAGCTACGTCCGCGACCCGTACAGGCGCGCCGGCGGCTGTGGTCTTTACCACCAGTTGGCGCAGTTGATCGGCGTCGTGAACCTGCGCGCCGACCAGGCCCAGGATGAGCTGGTGGTTCGCCTCATAGAGGCCGGGCGAGTCCACGATGTTCGACGCCTGAACGGCATTGACGAGGTCGGGAATGGTGACGCCCGCTGTCTGGAGCAGTGCGAGGTTGGGGACAACATGAAACTCCGGCACCTTGCCGCCCTGCACGGTGACCGTGCTTACGCCGTCCACCCGGTTCAGCGGCGGCTTCAGTTCGTAGGTGGCAATCTCCCATAGCCGTGTCTGCGGAACCGTGTCCGATGTGAGGCTATAGCCGAGAATCGGAAAGGTTGCGAAGGTGAGGCGGTTGGTGGTGACCCGGGCGGTGGGCGGCAACGTCTGCTCCACCTTGCTCAGCGCCGCATCCACCAGCTGCAGGGTGGTGAGCATGTTCTGGTTCCAATCGAAGAACAGGCTGATCTCGGCCGAACCGCGGCTGGTGGTGGAACGAACCGTCTTGAGGCCCGGCACCGAGTTGACCGCGTCTTCGATGGGCTTGGTGATAGTGACCTGCATCTGCTCGACAGGCATCACACCGTTGTCTACACCGATGACGACACGCGGGAAGTTAGTGGATGGAAAGACTGCGATGGGAACCTGAACGGCCAGGTAGATGCCGGCCAGCGTGAGTATTCCTGCAAAAAAGAAGATGGTGCGCGTGGAGTGGGCCAGCCAGAAAGGTTTGTGGCCGGCAGGCATGACGGCGGGCGCGTTCTCCATCAGTTGTCTCCTCCACCCTTGCCGGCCGCGGGCTTTGCATCGTCATCCGCCGCTGCCGGGCCCACTTTGATTTTGGCTCCGTCGTCGAGGCCATAGGCTCCGCCAGTGATTACCAGGTCAGAAGCCGCAACGCCGCTGGTCACCTGCACATCGCCGGCATCCTCGAGGCCGAGGGTCACGGGCTTGCGATGCGCTACTCCATCCGCGCCCACGATCATGACTGACTTGCTGCCATCCTGAGCGGTCAGGATCGAACTGGCTGGAACTTTCCAGGCGTGAGGTTCGGTGCGGCCGGTAATTGAGACCTTGACCGGCGTGCCCACCTTGAGCGCTCCGCTTCGGTTGTCAATTTTGAGCCAGACTTCAACCGTGGTGCTGCCGGGGTCGAGTGCGGGACTGATGAAAGCGATTTTCGCGGGGATGGTTTCGGCCACGCCGGGCACGGCGACCGATGCATCGTCGCCCAGCTTCATGCGCTGGGCAAGGCTCTGCGCCAAGTGGGTTTTGGCGAGCAGGCTGGACGTGTCCATGACCGTGATGAGCGGCGCGCCCGCGGCGGCCGTCTCGCCGGCAAACAAGGTGCGGTCAGTGACCACGCCGCTGATGGGGCTGCGAATCTTGGAGTAGCCTACCTGGGCCGCTGCGCCCTTGTACTTGCCCTCGGCCGAGGACAACTGGCCCTCTGCCGCTTTGAGCGCCGCTTCGTGGCTGACATTGCGCATGGATTCGAGGTGTTTGGTGGCGGCGTCGAAAGCGGCCTGCGCCTGCACCAGCGCGGCCTGGGCTGTATCCAGGTCGCGCCCGGGAATCGCGCCCTCGGCAAAGAGCTGCTTGCGCCCCTTGACGATGCTCAGGTTGAGATCGAGATTGGCCTTGGCCTGGACTACGTCGGCCTCCGCCTTCTGCATGTCTTCAGGCACCTGCGCCTTTGTCGCTGTTGCGTAAGCGGCTTCGGCGGCCATGTAGGAGCCCTTGTTGTCCTGTGCGGCAGCGGCCAGATCGCTGTTTTCCAGCGTGGCCAGCAACTCGCCTTCCTTGACCCTGGAGCCGCGCTGCACATAGAACTGGCGCACGGGCGCGGTGATCTTGGGGGTGAGCGCGGCCTGCGCCAGCGGGGCCAGAACGGCATCGGCCACAATATGCTCCGCAATCGGCCCTTGCTCAGGATGCTCAGCCTGTACCGTGACCACCGTCTCCGGAACTGCTTCCTTTTTGCAGCCCGGCAAGATGGCCATGGGCAGCAGTGCGGCCAGCAACGCCCAACGCAGGTTCACCTTCGATTCCGGGAAAAGAGTCCGCAGAGGGACTCCATGAGCGGCGCCCGGGTGGGCGGCCATTTTTGTATGCGAGATCGGCATTGTCTTTGTCATCGGCTTATATTGTCCCCGTCAACGTCTGCAGATCGGCGCGCGCCGCCTGGTAGCGGGTGCGCCCGTCCTCGCGTGCATTCTCAGCGCTCACAAATGCGGTTTGCGCATCCACTACCTCAAGCACCGTGGCCTCGCCCTCCGCATAGCGCAACCTGGTCAGGCGCAGGCTCTCTGCAGCGGTGGTTACGCTGGCGTCGAGAGAGGCAAGCTGATCGCGAGCCGCCTGCGCCTCGGAATAAGCCTCGTCGAGCCGCGCAATCAGGCGCCTTTGCGTAGCGGTGAGCGCCACCTTCGCGGCATCGCGGCGTATTTCGGTCTGCTTCACCTTGTGCTGTGTGGAGAGCCAGTCCCAGACCGGAATGTCGAGGGTGACGCTGGCCGAGTAGCCCAGGTTGCGAACATGGTCGGGGCCGTTGACGGCAAATTGCGGTGCGTCGATGCCATAAGTCACGTTCAAGCCCAGATCGGGGAGATAGGCAGCGCGCGCCGACAGAACGTCGGCATTGCTAGCGCTCAGGACAGCCAGCGCACTGTTCAGCTCAGGACTGTATTTGCCGGCGGCCTCTTCCACCTGAGCCCGCGCGGCCAGTGGCCCTGCAACATCTGCCGACGAGACTGTATACGGTGTGCGCGGATCGGGAAAGAGCAGTACGCCCAGTTCCAGGCGCGCTTTTTCGGCGGCAACGCGAGCGTCCGAGAGGTCGCGCTCCCGCAGCTGCTCAAGCAATTGCGCCTTCACCACGTCAGCATGTGCGGACTCGCGTGCCTGCTCCCGCTTGGCCGTGAGGGTGGTGAAATCGGCCGCCTCAACGTGAGCGCGGTCGGCAATGGCGAGCTTGCTGTCAGAGGCCACCACGCCGTAATACAGGCTGGAGACCGCGGCGGCCAGACCGCGCCGGGCAACCTCGAGCTCAGCGGAAGCGCGCGCTGCCTCCGCATCCGCGCGGCGCAGGCCCGCCAACCCGGCCAGCCCCATGGTCTCGTTGATCTGCGCCTGGCTGGCATATTCGCGGACCGCGTTGTTGGCAATAAACTTCGGTGAGGGTTGCGAACCCACGCCCTGACCGGCCTGGTTTCGCTGGCCATTGGCCTGCGTGTAGAGGGCCTGATTGTGATAGACCGCGCTGGGCAGCAAACCGGCACGCGCAATGGAGCGTTCGAGTCCCGCAGACCGGCTGTCGGCAAGCGCCGCCGCAAACTGCGGCTCTTTGGCTTCCGCGCGGCGGATGGCCTCCTCGAGCGTGATGACAATCGGTCCGGCCGGCGACGTTGCGTCGGCCTGAGAGCCCGGGATCGCCTGGCCGTGCGCCGGGGGATGAGTAGCTAGGGCCAGAATCAAGAGGATCGAAAGGAAATGTCTAATTGCCGGAGGTCCCAAGCGACCTCTCTTCCGGCACTGAACCGTTTCATTCGGCATCATCATTCCTAGAAGGATACGAGTGAAAGCTTAAATTCCGCTGAGAGTTGGAGAAAAACTTCGTGCGGGCGCGGGTCGTAACTGGCCCTCCCCGCGCGCGGCAAAGGGGCGCGGCGATGGCTGCTGCCAGCGCAAGAGAGACGAGAAGATGCACGCACATGGGAGTTAAAGGAGTTCTCCGCGGGACCAGGACATCGCAAATCAAGAGGACTTGCCTGAGTTTGAAGGTAGCACTGCCAGTGTGAAGGAACGCTTAAGATGGTTCGCATGGAAACAACGACGATTGCCGGAGTGGAAGTTTCGCGGATTGGACTGGGGACCTGGGCGATGGGCGGGCTGGAATGGGGCGCGGTGCCGGACGATGTGGCCATCGCCACCTGCCTGGGCGCGCTGGAGCGGGGCATCAACCTGATCGATACGGCGCCGATCTACGGGCGCGGGCGGTCGGAGGAGATCATCGCCAGGGCGATCAGGGAGCATGGGCGGCGCGAGGATTTTTATATCGCCACCAAGGCGGGTCTGGATTGGAACGAGCACGGCGTGTTTGCCAACCTGACCGAGGGACGGCTGCGGCAGGAGATGGAAGGCAGCCTGCGGCGGCTGGGAACCGACTACGTGGACCTCTACCAGGTGCACTGGCCGGATACGCTGGTGCCGGTGGCAGAAGTGGCGGCAGTGCTGAACGAGTTCCTGCGCGAGGGCAAGACGCGGGCGCTGGGCGTGAGCAACTTCAACGTGGCGCAGATGGAGGAGTTTCGGGCCGTGGCTCCGCTGGCTTC
>DATNHL010000188.1:0-3094 GCA_035604995.1 Occallatibacter sp.
AAGCGGCTTGAGCGAAATGGCGGGCTGGGAACGCCAATTCGACCGCTTGACCCAGGGGACGCCGGACGCGTTGAGCAACGCCTCCACCGACCCAAACCGCTCCGGGTGGCGGGGCGCGAGAACCATTGCCAGTTTCGGATCGGTCTCGAGCAGGCGCGGCCAGACATCGAGAAGCGCCGCTTCTTCGCCGTCCAGCGTGCTGCCGGCTACGATCAGGCGCACGTCGGGAGCCAACTCCCGGAGTTGCCGGGTTGCTTCGGCTTCTATGGCGGCGCGCACGTCGAATTTCAGATTGCCTGCTACCAGGACTCGCTCCGGCAGGCAGCCGATTGCTTTGAGCCGGTCAGCATCTGTTTCGCTCTGGGCCAGAACGCGGCTGAGCCGGCTCAGGAACGGCCGCCAGAGTCTGCGGAGCCGCCGGTAGCGGGGCCAGGAGCGATCGGAGACGCGGGCGTTGACCACGGCCACGGGGATTCCGCGGCGGAAGCAGCCGCTGAGCAGGTTGGGCCAGAATTCGGTTTCAGCCAGGATGAAAAGGTGGGGCTGGAGTGCGTTGAGGTAGGAGCGGACGGCCCAGGGCAGGTCCAGCGGGCAATAGAAGACGCGGTTCGCGCCGAAGCGATCGCGGGCCAGGGCCTGGCCGGTGCGGGTAGTGGTGGAGATCAGCAGTCGGTGATCGGGCAGGGCGCGATCCAGCTCTGCAACAAGGCGGCTTGCGGCCAGCACCTCGCCCACTGAAACCGCGTGAAGCCAGATGACTGGCCGTTCCCCGGCCGCCCGCAGCCCCGGCTTGCCGAGCCAGGCGGGAACTAGACCCAGCCGCACCCATCCAAGTCTTTCTAGAAGCCCTTCGCGGTACTTGTGCGTGGTGGCCATGCGGAAAAGCCACCATGGCGCACCCACAATCAGGGCCGCCAGCAACGCCAGGTTGTAGAAAAAGAGAATCATGAGTGACGGAACTTGCCTTCCGCGGGTCTAACCCTCAAATGATACAAGCAGGTCTCACATGATACCTTCGAGCACGATGAGGACCTCGCGGGCAATTCCGCTCTCCCTGCTCTGGCTGGCGCTGCCGGCCATGGCCAGCGATCACACTCCGCCTCCCGTGCAGCCGGCCACCACCTTTGCCGCGGTCGAGGTGCACGACGACGAGAAGGTGGCCATCGCCGCCGAACCCTACGACACCAAGGAAAAGGAATCGATCTTCCGCGTGGACTACCTGAGCCACGGCGTCATTCCGGTGCGGCTGATCGTGACCAACAACGGCGACCGGCCCATCAGCCTGCGCGACGCGCGGATTCTCTTCCTGACCGCCGCGGGCGACAAGATCCAGGCCGCCGAGCCGGATGACGTGGAGCGGCTGATGACCCAGAAGGAGCGGCAAGGCGGCAAGATCCCCATGCCCGGCCCCATCCCATCGATCAAGCTCAAACCCAAGGCCAGCAACAAGGAGATCGAGGAGGATTTCGACACCTTCGAGTACCAGGCCCTGGTGGTGGAACCGCACACCACGCGCGCCGGTTTCCTGTTCTACGACGTTTCCCAGCTCGACCACCCGCTCAAGGGCGCCAAGCTCCACCTGCACAAGCTGCGCGACGCCGACGGCCAGGAGCTGTTCTACTTCGAGATTCCCTTCGACAAGTACCTGAAATCCCGATCAAGCCAGATGAATTAGAGCGGCAGCGGTCATTCGTAGTAGGTGGCCGTGGTGGTGTCCGTCTCCCAGATGGTGCAGTCCTTTACGCGGACCCGGCCTTGGGTCATGCCGGAGAGCTGCTGGCAGGTCTGGTCGTAGAAGTATTTGGCCAGGTTCTCGGCGGAGGGGTTGAGCACCGTAAAGGGCTCCAGGTCGTTGAGCATCTGGTGGTCGATGCGCTCGATCACTGGGCGCATTACGTGCTTGAGCAGCTTGAAGTCGAGCAGCAGCCCGGCCTCGTCGAGAGTTTCGCCGGCAAGGGTCAAGCGGACCTTGTAGTTGTGCCCGTGCGGGTTTTCGCACTTGCCCTTGTAGTTGCGGAGATAGTGGCCGGAGGAAAATCCCGACTCCACGGTGACTTCATACATCGGCGTCTGCTCGATCCTGCGGGGAAGAATCCCTGAATCTATTTTAGGCTCTCGCAGAGCTTTGCGGTCTCCGGCGATTCAGTTCTGCTCGTTCAACCGATCGACGACTTTGTAGTCGGCGGGCACCTCGAAGGAGCTCGGGTCCGGCTCGGCGGTGGAGAGTTCCTTCGCCGTGAATACCTGTTTGCCGGTCATCGGCTCGTCGACGGTCGAAAGCAGATTCACCCCCAGCAGCGGCGCATACCAGAACTCCCGCGTCACGACCATCGGCTTGTCGTTGCCCATGACTCCGGGGTTGAAGGTGGTCGTTTCCCGGTAGCCGTGGGTCTCGACGCCTTGTGTGTTGCTCAGGCCCAGATCCTCATGTTGACGGAAGCCGGTGCCGTCCGCCAGGGCCCCTGTGGCGCTGATCGGCGGCTCGAACTTGTCCTGGGTCGTCAGGCTGTAGCGGAGCAGGGTGCAGGTTTTGGTCCTGGTCTCGCAGTTGTACCAGGTATGCTGCTCGGGATCGGTGATCTGGAAGATGTCCATCCAGGATTTGATCTTGCTGCCTTTGGGGACCAGAATCCACCGCTCCTGGTAGATGCGCCCTTTGCTGTCGCGGACGATGTGGCGCTCATTGGTCAGGGTGAAGTTGCCGCCATTGTTCATGGGGCGGGTCCACTCCGTCGCCAGCGTGAAGCTGAAGGGAGCGCCGGCCTTGGGCGGGATGAAGATGCTCTCCATGCGGCCGCTGGTTCCACCGTCGTTGACGCGGATCACGGGTTGCTGAGGCGGAGCCTGCGCAATCGCTTCGCAGGCCAGGCACGAAGCGATGAACGTGAGCGAGAACAATAGCCGGACACGCATGGGGACCTCCAAAACTGCCGACAGCACGGACTCAGGCGAACAGAATATACCCACGAAGCCAGAATTGGGCGGCCTGGCCTCATATATCTCTTCTCTTCGGTTACTCCCGGCCGTGCCTCCCGGCTGACTTCGTCGGTCCTCTTCGCGCCCGGTGCAGGCTTCAATCACTCCAGGTTCTATC
>DATNHL010000189.1:0-8913 GCA_035604995.1 Occallatibacter sp.
CCCTCCCGCCGTTTCCGCCGCGCCGCCAGCCGGGCCTCTTCGCTGCGGCGGTCCACCTGCTCGAAGAGGTGGCTCATCACGCCGATCAGCGCCGCCGCCAAACCGAAGAGCAGCAGGAACATGGCCACCGTGCGCCACAGCGAACCGTTGGCCGGCAGGCCCGGCTGAAAGCTCGAAGGCACCAGCGACATGCCCGCCGAGATCAGCGCGAAGAGGCCCAGCGTAGCGGCGAGGATGTAGAAGTTGCGCGACATAGAGAAGGGTGCGGGAAAACCCGCTCAAGCCTGTTGCGATTCTACGCGGCTGGGCAGGCTTCCTGGCATTTCCTTGACAGCGCAGATGAACCTACCTAGTCTTTCAGATATGGAACTTCAGCTTCCCGAACGCCAGGCAGCAGGGCTCGCCAGCCTTGCGACGCGCACCGGCCGCAGCCCCGACGAGTTGGTTGTGGATGCCGTGGACCGCCTACTCGCCCAAGAGGCCTGGTTCGACGCGCAGGTGCAGTTGGGAATCGATCAGATCGCCCGCGGCGAATTCCTCGAAGAGGAAGAGATGGACGCCCGCGTCGCGCGGATGATGCGCGGTTGAGGAAACTGCGGTGGTCCATGGCCGCTGCCGACGATCTTGAAGGGATCAGCGACTACCTCCATCTTCATCACCCCTCCTTTGCTGCCTCAACCATCCAACGGCTCTACGATGCTGCAAAATCGCTGAGAGAGTTTCCCAATACTGGCCGCGGCGGGAAGAAAACCGGGACCCGCGAACTGGTGCTCGCTCCCCTTCCTTACCTCATGATCTACGCGGTGGACGATCAGTCCGTTCACATTCTGCGCTTTCTTCACACCTCTCAGGATCGGCCGTAGAGCCGGTGCTCGCAGAGGATGCCTCAGCCCAAAACTTCCTCGCTCTCCATCAGGCTCACCCCGGCCTGGGCGAACTCGGCCTCCATGTTTGCCACGGAACCGTTCAGGTCGATGGCGCGGCAGGCGTCGCGGAGGACGATGGTCTCAAAGCCCAGGCGGCGCGCATCGAGAGCCGAGTAGCCAACGCAGAAGTCGTAGGCGAGGCCGGCGAGGTAGACGCGGGTGAGGTTGCGCTCGCGGAGATAACCGGCGAGGCCGGTTGCGGTTGCGCGGTCGTTTTCAAAAAAAGCTGAATAGGAATCGATCTGCGGGCGAAAGCCTTTGCGCAGGATGAGTTCAGCCTGGGGCAGATTGAGCGCAGGTTGGAACTCCGCTCCGTTGCTGCCTTGGACGCAGTGATCGGGCCAAAGCGTCTGTGTTCCGTAGCTCACTTCGATCTGCTCGAAGGGCTTCTTGCCGGGATGGGACGAGGCGAAGGAGGTGTGGTTGGCCGGGTGCCAGTCCTGAGTGAGGACGATGTGATCGAAGTTTGAGGCGATGCGATGAATGGGAGCGAGGACGGCATCGCCGTTGGCAACGGCCAGCGCGCCGCCGGGGCAGAAGTCGTTTTGTACGTCGATGACGATGAGAACGTCGTGGGGAGTGATTTTCATCAGAGGATATCAGCCTACCAGCTTCTGTGATGAATCATGCACACAGGACGTGATGTTAACGAGATAGGCCATGGGTGGCTTCGAACTCGGCGAAAAACTCCCTTATTGGCTGGAGCTTTCCCTTTCTTTCGTCGTCGAGGCCCTGGCGGATGCCTTCTCCGGCGTCAGCCTGCGCGGCAATGTCGAGCAGGCGCTGATCGGCCTCAGCGTCCTGCACTACGGCCGCGGCCTTTCCATTCACCGTGAGCACCATGGGGCGTTTGGTCTTCTTGAGATGTTTCATAAAACTGCCGGAAGAGCGGCGGAAGGTGGTCAACGATTGGATGTCGGCGGTGATGTCGAGCATGTTGGCCTCCGGGGCGAGCGCCTTATTCGGTGCTTTCAGGATAGCGAATGTCTGCAAGGCGTTGGGGGGACCGTTGTGGATCTCCGGATCCCAATGGCGAGGCCTGGGGCACCCAGGTACCCGCTTCTAAGATTTTGTTATGTTCCTCATGAAGCTGATCAATTGAGCCAGTGCAGCCTCCTCGGCGTAGCCCAAGCTGTGCCTTAACGTCGCGTTCTTCACGGTTGGCTGCAAAGTCACAACGTTCCAAGTCCCCATCGGAGCCGCTTCAACTGTTAGCTCAATCCAGAGCGAGGCGATTCCCAGTCCCCACCCAAAAGGGAGGGTTGCGGTGAGCATCAGAAGCGGAGCGAGAACGGCTATAAGCGTGGACAGGGCCAAGCCCGATAAAAAGGCAGCGAGCCCGAAGCACACAAATACACTGAGCGGCCACACGATGACAAGGCCTATGGCCAACAATACCAGAAGGACAAGAATGAGCGGGACAATCCAGCCAGGTGCATACGGACTCAACAAGTAAACGGCAGCAACGCACAATACGATTGAGATCAGTACCACGGATAAGAAACCGACCCCTAATAAGAACCACCCAGTGAATTTCTTGAGTAACCACCTCGCGGCTATCAATAGCGATTTGATAAGAGCTGCAATTGCCTGGGCCACCCGATTCATCAAGTATTGGAATGCCTGAAACGCCCCCAAGGCAAGAGTGGCTTCGTCGCCGGGATAGCGCAAGAAGAGCGCGGATGTGGGCTTCAGCCCTTCGGCAACGATTGTCCAATCACAGAAACTTAACGACCAATTGAGGTGAGCCTTCAACGCGCGAAAGAGGAGGTATGCGACAGGGGCATAGAGGGCCGCCAGCAGAAGCGATCCAGTTATCGGGCCAAACAGATACACAGTCCCTGAGTCGGTTGGGTAGGCCCCCGCCCAGACGCACAATGCGTCTATCTGGAAGAAGAGAAGGATGGTCGCTGCGATCATCATCTTTCTCGCTTCGCCTTTGTCAGAGCGCGCTCGCGGAATCGCATTGATGATCGGGGTCGAAAGGCATACCACTCTGAATGAGCTGAGGATAGGAGTTCCGGATATAGCCCGAAGGGCGACATTTCCTCCGTGCGAATGACCCACGATTACATGCGGAACGCCTTGATAGGATTCTGCCGACTTGACCAAATGATCGCGCAACTCGGACGCTGCGATCTCCCGCTTTCGTGCGCTATTGCTGCCCGACCACGTAAAGCTGAGAATCAGCGGATTTGTATGGAGGCCGTTCATTAGCGCCCGGTGAAAAACAGAGTCTGCCCTGGTCCAGGGCGCATTCGGGGCAAAAGTCCCATGGACCAGTATCACGATGATCGAAGGGACTCCGACCGCTGGCTCTAGCTCCTTGAGATCGTATAAGCCCATGCGCGTAACCTCCGTTGGAGATAAGGCGATTCCTCATATCCATCGAATCCATCTCCTCAAAACATGACAGCATAGTTTACTCTGACCGTCCTTGGTGTATAGATGTTTTGTCGCAGGTCGGGTTCGTTAGAGGAGAGATTGACGTCTTGGGGACTAAATGCGCGAATTTTTCGTTTCGGGCGAATGGTCGCCTATTCGGCAGTTGCTCGCGGATAAACCGAATCAAGACTTCGGGTTTGACGTGTGTCGGGTGGTGGATTCGCAGAGTTCCGAAAAGCAACCGCAGATCCTTCGACTCCCCCTCGCTGCGCTCAGGGACACTCAGGATGACAGCTCTGTGGGGAATCGACGTTGGCTTGGGGGGTCAGCGAAAAACGCCTCCACATCCGTGATCGTTGCGGTCATCCTATACGGCGGCAGGCTTTGCAGGAAGGTCTGGCCGTAGCGCTGTCTCCTGACTCTGGGGTCGAGGAGGACGAGCACGCCGCGGTCTTCGAGGGAGCGAATCAAGCGGCCGAAGCCTTGCTTGAGGGTTAGAACGGCGGCGGGGACCTGATAGTCGAAGAAGGGCTTGCCGCCGGCTTCTTCAATGGCTTTCATACGCGCGGAGACGACCGGGTCGCTGGGGACGGCGAAGGGCAGGCGGTCGATGATGACGCAGCTCAGCGCCTCGCCCTGCACATCGACGCCTTGCCAGAAGCTGGAGGTTCCGAAGAGGACAGCGTTGGGAGTCGAGCGGAACTCCTCAAGCAGGGCTTTGCGCGGGGCGGTGCCGTGGAGCAGGATGGGGAAATCGAGGACCGGGAGCAGGCGCTCGTAGAGGTCGCGCATCTGGCTGTAGCTGGTGAAGAGGCAGAAGGCGCGGCCGCGGCTGAGTTCGAGCACGCGGCGAATACAGTTGGCGGCGGCCTCGGGAAACTCCGGGTCGCGCGGGTCGGGCATCTCCGGCGGCAGGTAGAGCAGCGCCTGCTTGTCGTAGCGGAAGTGCGAGGGCACCACCAGCTCGCGCGCTTCGCTGAGGCCCAGGCGCTTGCGCATGTGCTCGAAGCCGCCCTGCACGGTGAGCGTGGCCGAGGTGAGCACTACAGTGGGAATCTGGTCGAAGACCAGCTCGGAAAGCAATTCGGAGACGTCGATGGGCGTGGCTTGCAGGAACGTGTGGCGCGAGGCATTGCGCGCTGGGGCAAAACGTCCCCCAGGGGCTAAAGCCCCGCCTTTTTCGCGGTCGCTATCGGCACGGCTGAAGCCGTGCCCTTTCAAAGCTGCGGACCTTTCCGTGCCGGAGAAGGCTGCTCTGCGCTCCATCCAATAGACCATGTTGTTGGCGTTCGATTCGAGCAGAAACTCGAGCTCCGTGCGGAGACGGGCGACACGCTTTTTCAGTCCCGGCGCTTCATCCACGCCCTTGAGGCCCTCCATCTCCGCTTCGAGGCGGCGGAGCGTGGCGCGGACCGCAATGTAGAGGTCGCCGGAGGTCTCCAGGAACTCCCCGCGGCCAACGAAGGGCTGGCGGCCGTCGCTGCTGATGGGCAACCCGGCAAAGAACATGCGCGCACGCTCGCGCAGTTGCTGCGTAACCGCGGGCAGGTTTTCCGTGCCCTCCTTGCCGCGCAGCAGGGCGTCGGTGTCGCGCGCCAGCTCTTCAAAGCGGATATTGCTGACCGAGAGACCAAAATAATTCGAGGCGACCTCTTCCAGCTCGTGGGCCTCGTCGAAGATGACTGCCGCAGCCTCGGGGAGAACTCCGGCATCGGGCGCGCCCGTTGCCTCCTGTTTGACGGAGAGGTCGGCGAAGAAGAGGTGGTGGTTGACGATGACGATGTCGGACTCGAGGGCGCGGCGGCGCATCTCGGTGATGAAGCAGCGGCGGTAGTCGGGACAGGTTGAGCCGAGGCAGGCCTCAGTCCGCGCGTCCAGCTTGTTCCAGAGGGCACTGGACTCCGGCATCCCGGAGAGCTCGGCGCGGTCGCCGGTTTCAGTGGTCTTCTCCCACTCGGCGATCTGCCGGTACTGGTCGATCTCCTCAAGTCCGGACAGAATCGGCTGGTTTTGCAGCGTGGCCAGCTTGTGGCGGCAGAGGTAGTTGGCGCGGCCCTTCATGTAGCAGACGCGGAGGGGGCCGAGCAGGGTCTCGAGGAAAGGGACGTCGCGGAAGAAGAGCTGGTCCTGGAGAGCCTTGGTCCCGGTGGAGACGATGACGCGCTGGCCGGTGCGCAGGGCGGGGAGCAGGTAGGCCAGCGTCTTGCCGGTGCCTGTGCCGGCCTCGACGATCAGGTGCCGGCGCTCCTGGAGGGCCCGCTCGACGGCCTTGGCCATTTCAAGCTGGCCGGGGCGGTATTCATAGGGCAGCGATGAGTGCGCCAGAATGCCACCCGGTGCGAAGAACTCCTGCAGCGTGGGCAGGGCGCGGGTTGTGGAGTCGCTGGCGGCCATGGGGGCTCACTCCATCATAGTGAGGTGAGCCTCTCTTGAGGCCTTCGCCGCCCGGGACAGAGCTTAAAGCCGGGCGGCTGCGCCTCATCCGAAGTCGGAATCCTTCCCCGCGGCTGCGGTGTGGTACTCCACATCGGTCTGCGGCTGGCTTTGTCTGGGGTCAATCCAGTGGCCCACCATGAAGGCCTCGTCGGGACTGGCTATGCCCTCGATGTCGCTGGCGCTCTTCATCAGCTTCTTGCGCACATCGGCGGCTCGCTGCGCGGCGGCGGCTTTTTCTGCCGCTGCACAGTAGGGATTGACCGCATTGAGATTCATTTGGTTTCCGTGGATATGCATTTGCACCTCCATGAGGGCGGGTGGGGCAATTGGCCTGCCAGAGGAGTCCTTGGGGCGATAAGAAAATGCTCAGGTTGGAGGCGCTGCCCGGTTGCCGGTTCGATTGACTCACAGAAGTGGACTAAGTATGCTTAGTCCATGGCTTACACCGTCCATCAGGCGAAGACTCACTTCTCGCGGCTGCTGAAAGAGGCAGAGGCGGGCAAGGAAGTTGTCGTGATGCGCGGGAAGAAACCGGTGGCGAAGATTGTGCCGATTGATCAACCGACGGCGGAGAAGCCGCCTTTCCGCCTGATGGGCGCCTTTCGCGGGCTGGTTCATGCGGACGACAGCGCATTCAACCCAATGACCGATGAAGAGCTGGTCGAATACGGGTTCGATTGCATGCTCGATGGGGAATTGGTCCCGCCGCCTGAACCTAAATGAAATATCTTCTCGATTCGCACACCCTGTTGTGGATCCTGGAGACGCCGGCCAGGCTCCCCAATCGAACCCGTCAAATCGTTGAGGATCCAGGGTCGGGACTCCTGGTTTCGATCGCCACTCCGTGGGAGTTGGCAATCAAGACCAATTCCGGCAAGTTGAATGCTGCAAAGATCCTCAAGGAGTTTGACCATTCGATTCTCTCCGCGGGGTACGACCTTCTGGAGACGAAGGTTTCTCACGTAGTTCGAGCCGGAATGCTGCCTCTGCACCACCGCGACCCATTCGACCGCCTGATGATCGCGCAGGCGTTGGAACTTGGAATCCCGATTGTCAGCCGGGACCCGGTCTTCGACCTGTACGGGGTGAAGCGCATTTGGAATTGATTTACGCGGCCAGTAAGCATGGCGGGCCGCGACTGGAGACAAGTTTTGGCGAAGTATCGCAGATCGGCAATCACCACCGGGTCGGGCGCGCAGGCGCTGCCGCTGGTGGCCATTGTGGGGCGGCCCAATGTGGGCAAATCCACGCTGTTCAACCGGCTGACCAGGAGCCGCAGGTCCATCGTCGGCGACGAGCCGGGCATTACCCGGGATCGCATCTATGGCGAGTACGAGTGGGCGGGCAGGCAGTTTCGGGTGGTGGACACGGGCGGGATTGTGCCGGACGATCCGGAGCTGATCCCGATGGAGATCTATGCCCAGGCGCGGGTGGCGCTGGAAGAGGCCGACGCGCTGGTGCTGGTGGTGGATGCGCGCACGGAGCTGGCCAGCCCGGACTACGACCTGGTGAAGATGCTGATACGGGGCGGGAAGCCGGTGTTCCTGGCGGTGAACAAGGTGGAGGGGGAGGCCATGGCGGCCGAGGCGGAGAACTTCCGCCGGCTGGGGCTGCGCAATGTGTATCCCGTCAGTTCGGAGCATGGGCTGGGCATCGGCGATCTGCTGGACGGGATCTCCGAGGCGATTCCCGGGCCGGTGGAGGGGCTGACCAACTGGGGAGACGCGGTCTACAGCGAGGCCGAGGCCGAGGCAGTGGCTGAGGCGGTTGAGCTGGAGGAAGAGGCGGAAGGCCTGCTTGGGCCGGAACCGGACGCGCAGCCGCTACACAGGTCGCATGGGGAGTTTGAGCAGCACGAGACTTCAGTGGCGATCATCGGGCGGCCGAATGTGGGGAAGTCGACGCTGCTGAATGCGATGACTGGGACCGCGCGGGCGATTGTCTCGCCGATTGCGGGGACGACGCGGGATGCGGTGGACGAGGTGGTGGAGTTCGAGGGGACGCAGTTCCGGTTTGTGGATACGGCGGGGATCCGGCGGAAGGGCAAGACGCACCTGATGGCGGAGAAGCTGAGCGTGATCATGGCGCGGCGGCACCTGGAGGCGGCGGACGTGGCGCTGCTGATCATCGACGCGACGGATGGCGTGACGGCGGCGGACGCGACCATCGGCGGCTATGCGCACGAGAGCGGGCGGAGCGTGATCATCCTGGTGAACAAGTGGGACGGGGTGACGACGGGCCGCACGGACGGGAAGCCACCGGCCGATCGGGAGATCTTCGAGACACAGCTCCGCCGCGTGCTCAAGTACCTGAACTATGCGCCGGTGATCTTTTTGTCTGCGCTGGAGGGGACTGGGCTGGGTCGGGTGATGAACGAGGTGAAGGCTGTTGCGCAGGAGCGGCGCAAGCGCGTCTCGACGGGGCAGATGAACCGGTTCCTGGAGCGGATCGACTTCCAGCGGGCGCCGGTGCCGATGGCGAAACGGATTCGGATCTTCTACATGACGCAGGCTGCGGTTGCGCCGCCGACGTTCATCCTGTTCACGGACCGGGACATCAAGCTGCACTTCAGCTTCGAGCGGTTCCTAGAGAACCAGATCCGGGAGGCATTCGGGTTCAAGGGGACGCCGATCTGGTTCAAAGTGCGGGCGCGGAACGCAAAAAAAGAGGAGTAAACGGGGCGCTGGAGACGGTTTTCCCCCGACTTTCAGTGGACGTAAGTCCTTTGTTTTTCGATGGAGATTGGATTCCAAGCAAAATAAGTCATTTATTTTGTTGAATATAGGCGCGATTTGGGGGTCATTTTTTGCGTAACCTGCTTGTTTTCATTGGGATGGGACGAAAGTCGGGATTTTTGATGGGGAGAATGGAGGGCGAAGATGCGGCCCTCAGAGGACACCGCCGCTCTCCCTGGCTCACGCTCACAAGACCTATTGTGCGCCGGAGACACATAATTATCTGCAAATGCAGCTATCAGCCATCAGCCATTAGCTTTCAGCTCTTAGTAGCCCGTGGTGAAAGTCCAGATTGCGGAAAACCTTCCCTCGGGGGCTAAAGCCCAGCGGTGATTCTATTGCGTTTGCGGCACGACTGAACAGGCTGCGGAAAAACTCCTATTTCCCGTCCTGTTTCCCTTTGCGGCGGGTTTTTTCGCGCTTCGGGCCTG
>DATNHL010000190.1:0-3475 GCA_035604995.1 Occallatibacter sp.
CGAAACCGTCTTTGCTCGGCCTCGACATTCGCGACGGCGCTGGATGCAACCTGGTTCAGCAAAGCAATTCTTGCTTCGGCAAAGCCGGCCAGCCTTTCCCTGCTCTCCGCCAACGTCCGCGCCGAAGCTCCGAATTCTTCCCGCAGTTTCGCCGCCGCCGTCTCAAGGCTCGCTACAGCGTAGGCCGCAGCTTGGCCGACTGACGCCAGTTTTGCCTCGGCCAGACTGGCCAGTTCTTGCTTGCTCCCCTCCACGAATCGCCCCGAATTCTTCACTTCTTCCCGTAACTGCTCCACCGCGTCCCGGGCTTGCAAGATACTCGCCTCGTGCTTCTGCGCGGCAGCCTGCGATTGTGCGATCGCCTCCTCGGCCGCCTGCTTGATGGCGTTCACACGCGCGTCTGCCGCTTCGTGCATCGCCTGGGTTTGCTCTTGAAATGTCTGCGCCAGTTGCTGATAACTTGTTTCACGCTTCTGCTCGGCAGCCTCAAATCGCGCGATCGCTTCCTCGACGGCTTGTTTGATGGATTTCACTCCCGCGTCTGCCGCCTCCTCGACCATCTGCGTTCGCCCCTGAATCGACTGTGCCAGTTGCCGGCCATATTCGTCTCGGACAGCTTGCATGAGGAAGGCGAGCTTCGCCTCAGCCAGGCTGGCCACCTGCTGCTTGCTCTCCTCCACTACGCGCTCTAGCTCCTTCAGTTGTTCCCGCAGCCTTTCCGATCCTGCCTCGGCTTGCTCCTGGATCTGCCGCGACCACAGCTCCTCCAGGCGGCGCTTGACCTTCTCCGCGTTTTCCGCCGCCCTCGTCTCGGCGGCGGTGACGTTCTCCGCCAGATGCGGTTTCTCGTCGCGCGCTGCTTGGGTCCGGGCGGGCGCAGGTTCGGCGCGACCGTCATTGGGAGCCAACCTTGCTGTTTGAAGATCCAGTCTGTACGAGGCGGGTTGCCGCCGGCGTCGCACTATAAGGACGACTCCTGCCAGCAAGAGAACTGAAGCGAACACTACCCATCCAAGCCAGGCCGTGCTCGTCTTCTTCTCCACTTGTGCCGGTGCCTGATTGTCAATCGGGGCCTCCGGCAACTGTTCCGCCTGGGCGGAGGCGTCGAGCTCTACGTAAACATAGAATATCTGACTCTCGCCGGCCTTATCCACCACCTCCAGCGAGACGCCGCCCGTCGCCTTGCCGTTGATTTTGATATGGTTTGAATCCTCTACGGTTACGTCGATAACGCCGGGGCTCGAGACTGAAAAGTTCTTGATCGGCTCCGGCGAGCTTACCTCCAGCGAGTGCCCCACGAGCAAATGCAAAAGCTCGGCTTCGCCCGCCGCTGGCGGCGCTGGGGTCTCCTGCCCCGCCTGTTGCCGGCTCTGGGCCGGAGAAGGCGCCCCTTGCACTGACGACGATGCTTGCTGCGCTTGGGATTGCTGCGTCTTTTGGTGATCCTTGGCCGGAGCGGAAGTCGCCTGCGGTTGCTGCTGTGCTTGCTGCGCCCACGCTCGAGCGCCTATTACCATCAACACCAGGCCGCTGCCAACGGATAATGTGTGATGCCACTTGCGCATCTTCTCACTCCTCATTTACTGTCCACGGACGGTCCTATGGACCTCGAAAGCCACGTCCTCGGGAAGGAACTTCAGCGCGACGAAGCGACCCAACTCGATGATCTCCGCCTCGTAGACCACACCCCTGCCGCCACCACCTAACTTTCCAGGGACGCGACAATGCAACGCCAGCTGGCCGATCATGATGCGGAAACCTGCCCGTGGGGTTGATGTTAGACATCGGTCGGGGGCAAGTCAATACAGAATTGCGGCGGCAAGACGCTGCGGTCGAGAGGCGCTGTCGGTGAGGGCCTTTGCGCAAGGGGCCGCCGCGCGTGGGTGATGGGAACGTATTGATGCAGCATCAGGAAGGAAAGCAGTTCGAATTCCTTGGGAGAGAGGTGGATGATTTTGCCGGCCTTGCGCAGACTGCGGCGGAAGTTCGCCATGCCGCGCCCCCAATCCGTCGATAAGGGAGGTCGAGGGCGGTAGGGCCCATGGCCTCGCGCCTCTATGGCGCACACGGCCGGACCCGGGCGGTGTAGGGGTAGGGCTTGCCCTACCCTCGTCAGGACCAGCAGAAACGCGGGGACGGCAAGCCGCCCCCCTACGGCGGGCCGGTTATCGACGGATTGGGGCCGCGCCCCTGCGTCTTGACCCATTTCGAAGAACTGGTCTTCACTCCCTCCACGATTTTTGCCAGCGCGAGGTTCTTCGACAATCGAAACAGCGCGTGAACGTGGTCGCTCATGCCTCCGACTTTCAGCGCAGGAGAGTCCTGCTTATTGAGAACCGCCGCCAAGTAGGCGTGGAGGTCTTCTCGCACGGGCGCCAATAACATCGGCTCGCGATGTTTGGTGCTGAAGATCAGGTGGACGTAGAGTTGCGAAAGCGATTGCGGCATGGGGGAACACCTATCTCGCCCCTTCAGGGCTGGCGGCAGAATGGGCGGATAATCTAAACCCAGGCCGCTGGCCTGGGCTTCGTTAGATCGCCCCTTTGGGGCTCAATCAACGGCCCCTTGAGGGCTCAGAATATTGGCAGGTTTCTCGGCAATCAGCAAGCACCTGGGCGAGGCGGGCGCCGGGCGAAGCCCTGCGTGGCGTGGAGCCGGAATGAACAGAGACCGCAGAGTTGCGCTCTGCGTCAGCCCCGTCCTTCGATGAAAAGGGTACCTGGAACATGTGAAAAAATTGATTTAGAGCCTGTTATCCACAATGTAAATCATTGAAAATGCTGAGTGCGGAAATCAGTAAAATCAATTTTTTCACATGTTCCTGACACCCTTTCTCCTTCACCCTTTCTCCTTGACCGCCTCTGCCCAACTTCCGAGTCGCGCGTCATCCTCCCAGAATCCGACACCAGCCAGTCCCGGTCGCGAGCGCTATCGCCTGATAACATCAACAATCAAACAAAGGTTGGTTGTTATTGGCAGCTTTCAAGGTATTGGGTCGCTTCCGGCGGCATCAGCCGCTGGTCACTGCTGACCTTAAGGCGGGGTCAAAATTGGGAAAACGACCCTCGTGAGTGCCACCGGACCCACACTCGTGGGAAACGGAGAACCCGGTAAAGGCGCGAGGCTACCCGTAGACCCATCCACGCTGAAGGCAAGGATCCTCTTGGACTGAGTATCGGGAACGTACAAGACTCCGCCGTTGCCGGTGATCAGTCCTGCCACTGCCGTACCTGCTGGAAACGGAGAACCCGGGATCTCGGTCAGGACGCCGGTATTCTGGTCCACGCTGTAGGCGGAGATGGTATGGTCAAGCCCGTTGAGGGCATACAAGAAGCTGTTGTAGGCAAGAAGCGAGGCCGGACCGCGCCCGGCCATAAACGGCGAGCCGGGAACCGGGGCAAGGGCGCCCGATGCATCGACCGCGTAGGCGGCAATTTCATTCAGGCCACTCAGCACCACGTAGATTGTGGTCCAG
>DATNHL010000191.1:0-4727 GCA_035604995.1 Occallatibacter sp.
ATGCATCATCAGGGCAACCGTTGCCAGGCCCAACACCAGCGTGTTGGCGGAATACATGATGCCCGGCCCCACCATATTGCGCACCGCGTTCAGATCGTTGGTGAGCTTCGCCATCAGGTCGCCGGTGCGGTTCTCAGTGTAATAGCGCGGCGACAGGCGCATGAGATGCAGGAAACAATCGTTGCGTAAATCGTATTCGACATCCCTTGATATCCCGATCAGAATCCATCGTACCCAGAATCCCAAAACGGATTTGCAGACGGCCACGGCCACAAGCAGTCCGGCCACGCTGAGTAATGTTCGGACCGGGACTCCCTGGGTTAAATCATCGATGCCGGCCTTGATGATGAGAGGAACCAGCACGCCCACCTGGGAGAACACCAGGCAGAGGAATCCCGCCAGATAGCGCGCTTTGTAGCGCACCAAGTAGGGCCAGATTGGACGAAAAGGACGCAGCATAATGTTGTGGTGCGGGCGTCTCGCCCGCAACGAAAGTGTGAAAGAGTTGTTTTGTAGGGGCAGCCCCCGTAGCCGCCCTCTCGCACCTGGGGAACCCTCAGTCGCGACGACAGAGCGCGATCTTGTTCACACCTTCTTAGCCCGAGTTTTCATTATAGAGGACCCCGAAAGAATGCGGCAAGACGGCAGAAGAGGACTCAGCAGTCGGGATTAGGAAGCCATGCGAGGATTTGACTTTCCGCCGCGCACTTGACCCGGTACGCATCTGGATAGATAATCTGGATGAATTAAGGGAGGTCGCAATGACGGTTGGGATTTTTGAAGCCAAGCAAAAGCTCTCCGAGCTTGTCGAGCGCGCCTCGCGAGGGGAAGAGATTGTCATCACTTGTCGAGGCAGGGAGCGCGCACGGTTGGTAGGGGCGGCTGCGAGAAGCAAACGCAGTGTGAAGGAGATTTTCGACTCATTCGCACGCGTGCGCATGAAACTCCCCAAAGGGACGACGGTGAAAGACTTGGTGGAAGAGGGGAGGCGATTTTGAGGGCTTTCGTTCTCGATGCCTCCATCGCGCTTGGCTGGATGCTCGACCGCCCGATTCCAGCTCGTTCGGCTCTGGCTCGCAAGCTGATCACCGGCGGCGACTTGCCGGTTGTCCCTCTTCTCTGGCGTCACGAGGTTGCAAATGCGGTGGTGATCTCTGAACGAAGAGGGCGGCTCACTGCCGCTCAGGTCAGAACCCTGATGGCGGACCTGGAGGAGTTTTCAGGCGTAGTCGAGGTAGATCCAGTGTACGTGCAGATCTCGAGCCTGATTGAAACGGCTCAGCGAGCCAACTTGACGGCATATGACGCAACTTATCTGGAGCTGGCAATACGCCGCGGACTGCCCCTGGCAACACTTGACGACAAGCTCCGCGATGCAGCGCGGCAGGCCGGAGTCGAATTGATTTAGCACTTTGTCAGAAGCCGAAGCGAACAAATCCATATGAACAAAACTTGGGATTTCTTGTTGTGCGCCTCGCTCTTGCCTTTCTTATGCTGCGCCGCCGGGGCCGCGGGCCCCGGCAATCTCCGTGTTGGCGCCGCGCGCGTGGATATTACGCCGTCGGCGGACCCTGCCAATCCGCCCTCGGGCAAGTACGCCCACGAACGCCTTTACGTGCGCGCCATCGTGCTGGACAACGGATCGGTCCGCGCCGCTCTCATCGGAGCCGATCAGGCCATGCTCCCGAACAGCGTCTGGGAACCGGCGTCGAAGCAGATCGCCGCCGAGCTGAACTGCCCCGTCGAAAACATTGTGATCTCGGTCACACACACGCACAGCGGCTGGGGGCCCGGAGCGAATCCCTTTACACGGCGCCCCCAGCCTGATCGTCCGGGGGCCGCGTGGTCGCCTGCGACGGCCGACGTGCCGCCTCCACCGTTCGTCGGCCAGATGGTCGATGCGGTGCGGCAGGCGAAGGCCAGGCTCCAGCCGGCGCGCGTCGGATTCGGAACCGGTTTCTCCTATCTCAACGTGAACCGTGACGCGATCGACCCGGAAACGCGCCTCTGGACGCAGGCCGCGAATCTGGATGGGCCTTCGGACAAGACCGTCGCCGTGCTCAAATTCGAGTCGCCCGGAGGGGAACCGATGGCGGTTTACATGACCTATGCGATGCATCCCGTCAACGGCTTTCTCACCGGTCTCATCAGCGCAGATTTTGCCGGCGCCGCTTCCCGCTACGTCGAGCAGGCCTATGACGATAAGGTCGTCGCCGTCTTTGCCCAGGGCGCTTCGGGCGATCAGAACCCCTTGTACCTTCGCGCCGGGACCAACGCTTTGGCCTCGCGGAGCGGAGTGCCGATAACCGGGAACGTCCTGACGCGCGAAAGGGTCGAGGCGCCCATCCGCGAGGGGAAGGTTCAGGCGGGGCCGCTGGACCCGAAAGTCCGCGATACTCTGGAGCGGGTGATGGACAGCGAAGGTGTGCTGCTGGGCGAGGAAGTAATTCGCGTGACGACCGACACCAGGCAAATGGACGCCGCCCCGCGCATTTCGGCGGCCCAGAACACCATCACCTGCCCGGGCCGCCGCCGCACGGATAGCGGTCGCGAGGGCGCACCTGGCACTTATGTAGATGGAGACCCCGTGAATATCCGGCTGGGCGTATTGCGCATCGGCGATGTAGCTCTGGCATCGGTGGACGCGGAGATCTACAGCCTCATTGGCCGGCAATTCATAGAACGGTCGCCGCTGGCCAACACCTTCGTGGTAACGCTGGCTAATGGCACGGCCAACTCGGGTTATATCCCCAACGACGCGGCTTTCGGCGCGTCCACGTTTCAAGTGCTCAGCTCGCGCCTCAAGCCCGGTTGCGCGGAAACATCAATCGTGAATGGCTGGCTGGATTTGTTGCAGGCTGCGTCACGATAGGACCTGAATTCAATCCACCAAGGGATTGCGCGTTTTCAAAGCGGGGAAGCGGCCAAAGTCCCGGTCTGCGGTCCACAGTTCCACTGCCCCATGGAGTCGGCACAGTGCCGCCACCCGCGCGTCATGCACCTGCGCACCCGTAACACGGCCTGCTGCCAGTGCCCCGCGGAGCTCCGGCCAGTAGCTGCCCGTTTCGGCCAGGAGCACCAAGCCCGGGGCTTCAAGCCAAGCCTCCACCTGGGCGAGCGCTGCCTGAAGCGGAGTGGGCGGGTTATAGATTCCGGGGTGGGTCACGATGGCCAGAAACTCGTGCACGCACGGCCAAGGGATCGCCCAAGCGGCCCGGCCTTGAGCCAACGAGGCCAGGCACGCAAACGCCTGCGCGTGCCAGGGTGAATCCTCACGGTGAGCATAAACCAGGATATTACTGTCAACAGCGATCATGCTCCGCGCCCTTCGTAAATCGTGTCGCGTATCTCCTGCCAGCCAGCGCCCGCCATCCGGGGTTGAAGGCCCTTGCCTCGGAAAGTAACTCTGCGAAGTTTGAAGGGCTTCGCTGACTTCCGTTCAGCGATGAGACGTCGGAGTCCTTCCTCCATCAGAGCCCTTACCGTGGTTTGTTCCTGAGAGGCCAAGCGCTTGGCTTGTTCGAGGAGAGAGTCGGAAATATGTACGGTTGTCTTCATATGGTTATATGTATCATACTGGATGTCGAGATGGCAAGAGCCTTTTCCATTAGCCTGACTGAGTCAAGATTGGCCAATGCTGGTATTGCCGCTTCCACGGGAACTTCGGCAGCCCACAGTAGGAGGTCAGTTCTAAAACTCCACAAGCAAGCCTCGCGGGTCGGGCCGTTTCGAGGGCCGGACCAGGCTGACGAATACTAGGGTGGCGAGGCAGGGGATGATGGCGGCGCCGACGATCACCGGGGCGAACGAGGTGACATCGGTGACGCGGCCGATGAGGTAAGTAGAGATCATGGTGCCGATGCCGGCTCCCGTGCCCGCCATACCGCTGACCGTGCCCACGGCGCGCGACTGAAAAACGTCGGTGGGCAAAGACAGGAACATCGTGGAACAGGCGGCGTAGGCGAAGGCCGCGTAGGCGAAAATGACCAGGGCGGCAATGTAGCTGGAAGTCCGAAGCACCAGCAGCAGGGAGACCATGCTTGGACCGAAGATGATCAGGACCGCCCGGCGCGCCTTGCCCACGGGCCAGCCGCGCGAGATCCAGTAACTCGACAGCCCGCCGCCCGCGAAGTTACCCAAATCAGCCCCCAGGAAGGGCATCCAAAAGCCAAGCACACTGGCCTCCAGGCGAAACCCTTTGCTGGAAAGGTAGAGCGCAAACCACTCGGCAATGAAGAACCAGAAGGGATCGAGAAGGAATCGCCCCAACACGATGCCCCAGGTCTGCCGGTAACGAACCAGGTCTCGCCAGCGCGCGGGTTTGCCGGTGACGCCCGAAAGCGAGCGGCCTTCCTGGATGTAGCGCAGTTCCGCAGGCGAGACCGAAGGATGGTTTTGCGGCGCGTGGTAGAAGCGCAGCCAGATAATCAGCCACGCGATTCCAAGGCAGCCGGTGAGAACGAAGGCGGGCCGCCACGTTCCGAAGAGCCTGAAAGTATACAGCACAATAAAGGGAGCAACGGCGCCGCCGATGGACGTGCCGCTGTCAAATAGCGCCACGGCCCAGGCGCGCTCGCGGTTCGGGAACCATTCCGCAACTGTCTTCGCAGCGCCTGGAAAGTTGGGGCCTTCGCCCAGCCCGAGTAGGAAGCGGAAGATCCGAAAGCTCGCCAACCCTTGGGCGAAGCTGGTGGCCATCGCGACCAGGGAATAAAACCCCACCACCA
>DATNHL010000192.1:0-2353 GCA_035604995.1 Occallatibacter sp.
CCCTTCCAGCAGTGTGGCCCCGTCGTCAGCGACTGCCAGGTACCGCACTTCATCCGGCAGATCGCTCTCAGGGACAACACGGGCCAATTGCGGCGAATCGGGAAGTCCAGTAATCACCTGAAGACGTCCCTCCGCCCTGGAGTAGAGAGCCGCGGTAGAAGCGCCGGGGCTGAATGCGACTATGTCCGGTTGCGGAATGGCCCGACAGATGGAGACGACGGCTCCCTCCTCCGCTCCCTGGAATGTCATAAGGCCAAGAAAACCGCCCGCCTTTGGCGCGAGAAGGACATAACTCTGATTCGGCGCGAAGAAAAGGTCACGAAGACCGGCGGGAACCGCCAGCGGCTCGCCCAGAGCCGAGGCGCCCGGAATGCCGACCAGCAGGCGCAGTTCACCTTGCTCCGCGCTGCTGACGAAACCCAGGACCGGCGTCTGCATCCCCTGAGCCGCATTATCCGCATCGTCGCTTTTCGGCGCCGCCTCCGGATGCGCAACAATCTGGCCCTGCTCGGTGTAGCTCGTAGCCTCGGTTTTTTGGCCCGCGGCTTGGAGTTGGCTCAGCCCCAGGCAGAGCAGAGCGAGTAATGGACGGCGAATGCCAGAACGCATGAGGTTTCCTTTCCGCGTAGTTCGAAAAGATTCCTAATGAGGAGGCCCGATGCCGGATGAGCCGGTGCCTCCTATCGTTCCAGTGGGAGAGGAGGGAGGTGGAGACGTACTCGAACTTCCTCCCCCTTTGCCTAAAGCTACCGCCGCGCCCGCACCGGCGGCAACCCCGACGATGATGACAGCAATGAGTGTTTTCGAGATGCCATGGGAGGCTGAGGTGGCGGTGCCGGTTGTTGTGGCGCCCGGGGTTCCCGCGCCACCCGCGCCGGCATTCGCTGCCGCAGCCGTCAAGTAATTGGTTTGGGAGATGACGGCTGTGGCGGTCAGGCCCTGAAAGGTCGCGCTGACATTGATCTTGAATTCACCCTGCCCCACAGGCGTCATGGTGGGGACCGTCGCGCGCCCGTTGGTATCGGTGACCGTGCTGTAAGTCGAACTGCCGTGCGCAAACGTGACGTGTGGACCGCTGGTGGGGGCAGCGAAAGTGACGGAGAGACCCGCCACAGGGTGCCGCTCCTGGTCCCGCACTTCGACCACGGGCATCACTGCCTTTTTCGCCTTGACGATGTTGACTCCGCCGTCGCCCGCCAGAACGATGACGTCGAGGCGAGGGACCTTAAGGGCTTGCGGGACGGCGCTCTGCGCAAGCAGAGTGGAAAAGGACTGCTGCCAGAGAAAAGCGCCAGCTACGAGCATAGCGCCGGTGCACCGCCAAGAGGTTTTTGCCCGCCGGGTAGGTCGCATGAGCCAACTCCTTTCGCTCGGAATCCAACAGCGCGCGCGGGGCGCCAGCGAAGGGATATCCGCCATCCTAATTTGTCACGCAAACGAAGCCGAGTTGTTTGCCGGCATCGTCGAGTAATATGTTAGCATACCGACTCGCACCTGTGCTCGCGGCGGGAGGAGTGGTCTGAGGCCCCGGCAAGAGCGCCTGCGCCGCTCCGTGGGCGGTCATCTGCCGCTTTTCAAGTCCTGAACAGCCGCGCGGACTTTGGGAATCAGCGCGCTGTAATCCTTGGCCGAAGCCTTGGCAAGGAATTGTTGGTAATACCGCAGAGCCTCGGTCTTGTCTCCGGCCTTGTCATACAGTACGCCCAGGTTCAAGAGCGGCTCAACCTCGGCGGAGTTCAGCTCGATGGCCCTTTCGAAGTCGTGCCGCGCAGCGTCGGCGTCACCGCGCTGGATGGCCACCAGGCCCAGGCCGTTGTAGGCAGCGCTGTAATGATCGTTTTGATGCGTGATCGCCTTGAAAGCCCTTTCTGCTTCATCAACGTGTCCCAACTGAAGCTCCGCGGTGCCCAGGTTGCGCAGGTTATCGAGGTTAGTGGGATCGATCTGCCTGGCCTGGGTCATGGCGTCCAGAGCCTTATCCAGTTTGTGTAGACGCAAGTAGAGCTTACCTAATCGTGCATAAAAGACTTCGGTAAGCATGTGCAGCTCGAGGCCGTCTTCGTACGCCTTGACTGCTGCTTCGTACTGGCCGGAGCGCTCGTAAGCTGTGGCGAGGTCAACGCGCGCCCGCGGATTGTCCCGGTCAAGGCGTACCGCCTGCTGGATAACCTGGGCGGCGTGCGCGTTCTCACCGGCGTTCAGTAAGTCTTCCGCTCGCTGGATGATTTCTAGAACCGGCAGGCGATCTTTGGGATCCGGCGCCTGTGAGTCGAGTTGGATCTCTCGCGATCCACCCCCGCCGACGTAGCCCAACGACTCGAGTTCCCGTCGCGTCTGCTCGTTCACAGGGGTG
>DATNHL010000193.1:0-5827 GCA_035604995.1 Occallatibacter sp.
GGCCGGCAAGGAGCGCGGCGGCGCGGCGCTGGGCGATGCAAGCCTGTTTCGCGGCGCAGTGTGGCTGTTTACCGACGACCCTGCCTGGCAGCGCTCGCCTCATTCGGCGGCACTCGTAAAGGGCTGGCGGGAGTGGGTCGAGGCTATTGGCTCAAAGACCATCGACATCGATGCCGCGCGCCACGATGAGCTGGTGGGCTGGGTGAGCCATCTGCCCCAGTTCGTGGCTACGGCCCTGAGCGCATTGCTCGAAGAAGAAGTGGGCGACGCGCCGGAGCTCAAGGACGTGGGCGGGCGCGCTCTGCGCGAGATGACGCGGCTGGGTGCGAGCCCCTACTCGATGTGGCGCGACATTGCCTACACCAACACCGAAGCCGTGCAAAGGGCGCTGCTTGCGCTGGAGCAGCGCCTGGCGCATCTGCGCGAAAACCTGCGTACGCCGGCGCTGCGCGACGAGTTCGAGCGGGCAAACCGCTTTCGGCGGGAGCAGTAATGCTCTCCGAGCCTCCGGTGATTCGGAGATTCGTGCTTTCCCACCCTTTCCACAGAGAACGTGAAAAGGATGGGGCACGGGGCATTTTGGGCTTTTTCGGGAACCGGCAATAAATACGCTGGCTAACCCAAGTGATTAGTGTGGCAGCAGGGAGGCCCCATACCAAATCAAGAAAGCGCCGCCCAAATATTGGATGACCAGCGTTATCCAATAATCAGCAGGGTCTTTGGCGCGCTCTGCGGAGCCGCCTCTCCCATATGCTTTCCCGGTGAACGTTCCAATCACTGCGAGTAGCAACATAAGCAGGCCGAAGAGCACAACGCCAAACGGCCATGGTTTATTCCAGGATTCGGGAGCCATGCCAGCCATACTATCGCACAGGGAAACGCCCCGGCCAGACGAACTTGGAACCGGGGCGCGTAAAGCGGCGCCCCCCAACCGGGGGCGATTTCTTTGCGATACTCAGCGTGGGTTAGGCAGCGTGTGTATTATCCGGGAACCTTCCGACGGCTCAGAAGACCTGGACTTTGGCGACTTTGCCGTTGAGGAATTTGACCACCCAGCGATGGCCCTCGCGCAGGTAATACCAGGTTTCGTGCAGGCTGTCGTCGGTGGTGTCTTCCACCTTCTTCTGATCGGGCTCGCCGGCGCTCAACAGGACCATCTGGTAGGTCATCCCCTGAACCACATCCTTGGCCCGGATGGCTTCCTGGAACTCCGGCGGCAGGCCCTGGACTTCCATGTTCTCGTGAAGCTTGCCGGTGTCGAGCACGCGCTCCAGCAGGGGGAGAAACGCATCCAGCTGAAGGTCGGGGTCGCGGAGGTCTCTGCCATAGCGGAAGTTGATGCGCGACCCGCCGGCGCGCTTGAATCCCGCGCCTTTCTTTTCCGCATTCTTGCTGGCGCCGCGGCCCTCGCCGCCGCCGCCGAGGTGAATCTCCACCCGGTCGCTGTCCACCTTCACATCGGTGATCGTGACCCACTCGTCCCGCTCCACGCCCACGCCCTTGTCCTTCAGGAACTTGCTCAACTCCTTGAGGTCGATGCCGCGCTCATCGAGGCGCTTCTCGCTCTTGGGGTAGACGTAGAGGTCCAGACCGTCCTTGTAGGCGGGCATGTCGAGCAGGGCTTTCACGTCCTTGCCCAGCAGCGCCTTGCCCAGGGCCACTTTGGCCTTTTCGGAGGTATCGCCCATCAGCCGCATTGCGGAGCCTGAGATCAGGAGTAACAGGAGAACAAGCAGACAGTGCTTCAATTGACGCGTCATCGCGCAGTCCCTCTCTTTTGATTCGGTGAATGTGACACTGCAGGTCACGCCGAATTGTGCCATGGCATTCACCCGATGCGTGCGGGGGCATTGTTGCTGGCGGAAGCCTGCATTGTCAAATGCGGAGCTGGCGGGTTGGCCGCGGCTGGGTGACAGCAAGGTATGGGTCGCCGTTTCCAAATGCCGGGCAGGCTGCGAGACATGCTGCGGTCAAGAGAACCGAATTTGCAGCAGGCGCCCTGTCTATTCTGCCGAAGTGGCTGGAGCGGCCGTTTCCTTTGCCGGATCCAGCGTGTGGAAGCCCTCGGCTTTTGCGGCTTCGAGCAGCTGCGGTGCGGCGGAGACGAAGATGATCTCCGTTCCCTGGAACATGTCGCGGGCGACGATGGCGGCGGCCAGTTGCAGGGTGTCGGGCCAGCGCAGCGTCGTCCGGTCGAGCAGTTGCCGGGCTGCTTCCAGCACGGCGGGATTCAGCGGCTCCTGCACCATGCGCGCGGCTTCAAGGCGCAGGATGTCGAGCGCGGCTGTCGCATCTTCCGCCGAAATTCCGCCGGCACGCTGGCGGCGGCGGATGGCCGCATAAACTTCCAGGGGCGTGGAGGCACAGATCAGCTTTCGGTTGTCCTCGACGGCCTCCATGAGGCGGATCAGCGCGTCCGTACCTTGTTCTTGAACAAACAGCTTGGCGAAGGCCGTGGACTCCAGGAAGTAGCAGCTCACAGGTTCCCCCGTTCCTCTTCGATGGCCTCGGCGATGGAGTCGCCATGGATGGCAACGGGATGGAAGCGCTGCGCCTCTTCGGGAATGCCCGCTTCGGCGCGGTTGAGGCGGATGGTGGTGGTGGGATAAGCAGGCGTCTTGGGATTGGCAATCTTGCTGGTGATGACCACGCCGCGCTGGATGGCCTCGGCAAGAACGGCCTGGCGCGACTCCGGATGCTGGTTCCAGCGGAAGGCCTTGCGCGGCAGGAACGAATCGCGGAACCACTTGAGCGCGATGAAGGCATGACCGCCGCGTTCGGCCTCGGCCAGCGCGGCGCACAACTCCTTCACGCGCGCGTCCAGGTCGGCGGGGATCTGGGCCTCCTGCCCGTCATCGTCCTCGTCGTCTTCGTCGGCTTCGACGGCTGCACGCGGGGCGCGAACGGCTCGCGGTGCTGCCTCGGCGTCATTGACGCGCTCAAAGTAGATGCGCACTTCGTCCTCTTCCGGAGACCATGTATCCGCAGACGCGTTGCGCCGCTTGCTGCGGCCATTTTCGCTGCACAGCTCCACAATGGCCTGGTATCCGGGAGGCGACAGGAAATGAAGCGCGCGCGCCAGCCCCGGGTCGGAGGAAAATGCCAGTTCGTTGAGGCCTTCTTCGATAATCTCTTCTGCGTCTGGAATGGAGAGGTTGCTTACATCTACGCTGCCCGGTGCAGCTTTTGGCGATTTCATCTTCTCTTCTCCCTATGCGGCACTTTCCCGCCTGCCTGCGCTACGCCGGTTCCGGTAGCCCCGTGGTGTGGTTCCGGAGTGTGGTTGTGCCGCGCAGCGGGCGAAAGAGGGCAGCTCAGTTCTAAATCTTTTCCATCCCCATATCCATGAATGGATTCATGCGGTTCAGGGTCATTCAACGAAAGATAGAGTGGAGAGGTCTTCCTGCGAATCCCAGAAGTTCTGTAAGGCAGTAAGGCAATCTTGGGCAATTCACTGGCTCGATTACAAATTAAGAGCCGTCTCTTGGTTGTCTTTCTTTACCCCACAGGGATTTGAGAAGCGTTTTAGACTAATCCCCGGCTCAAAACTATACAAGCCACAGTGTACCCGATTCCCAGGGCGTGCGCTCCTAGGAATGAAACATCTGTGCGGCCGGTCACTCGGCGGCAACACCGAAGCGGTGAGAAAGTTGCGGGCCCGGCCAACTTTTTCCATTGGCCGGAGTTCGTACAATAGAGATATGCGCCGTTGTTTGCAGCTTTTGTTGCTTTGGTGTTTGGCATCAACCGGACTGCACGCCGATGGCCCCGCCTTCGATCTGTTGGGACCAAAGGTGGACGTGCATGTGAAACGCGGGGCAGTCACGCTGCCCATCGGCGAGGTGCCCAACCTCGAACCGGGCGACAGGCTTTGGATTCATCCCGACCTGCCGGAGAGCCAGTCTACCCGTTTCGTTCTCATTGTCGCTTTCCTGCGTGGGGCCACGAATCCGCCCCCTTCGGAGTGGTTTACCCGGGTGGAGACCTGGAATCGCGATGTGCGCAACGAGGGCGTGTTTGTTACCGTTCCAGGCGAAGCCCAGCAGGCGCTTGTCTTTCTGGCGCCGGAGACAGGCGGGGACTTCAGCACCCTGCGCGCCGCCGTGCGCGGGCGGCCCGGAGCGTTTGTGCGCGCCACCCAGGATTTGCAGGCCGCCAGTCTCGACCGCATGCGGCTGGAAGCCTACCTGGCCGAGGTGAAGGTCACCTCGCAGACCGACCCCAGGCTGCTGAAAGACCGCGCCGAAAAGGCTGCTCGCAGCCTGGGCATCAAACTCGACAAGGAATGTTTCGACAAGCCCAGCGACCAGCAGGCTCCGTGCCTGGTGGAACACACCGATGGGCTGGTGCTGGACGACTCCAGTGCGCAATCGATGGTGAACCAGCTGGCCAACGGAGCCACTGGGGACCTGATGAACCAGCTCAGCTACTCGCCGATGGCCGGCGGAGGCACATATAGTCCGTACGTTGGCGCCATTGTGGACACGGCAAGAATTCTGGCCTCGTTGCATACGGCGCACTTCCAATACATTCCCGCACTGGCGATGCCCACCAAAGATACGCTCAACCTGCGCTTGAACGTGCCTCCCTCGTTTCGCGACCCCAAATCGGTGGTGGTGGTGGCGCTGCCCCCCATTGGGTCGGCCAAGCCGCCACCCCTGCATCCGGTGAATCCTGAGGAAAAATTCTGTGCGCAGAAGCCAGGCCTGGTGCTGCCGGCCGAGGGCGCGCCGGCGGTGTTTTCCACCCAGTTGGCCTACGCACTGACGCTCCACATCGAGACCCAGGCAAATGGAAAAACATCTTCCGTGGATCTGCCGGTGAAGGCCGATCCCTCGGAAGGCGGGCTGGCGCCGGTAGACAGGGTGCCCCAGCTTGGAGAGGCCGATGTCATCGCCAGCCTGCGCGGCAAGTGGGGCTTTGACGACTGGGAGGGGCCGCACTTTCATCTTCATGCTGCCCAGGAGGGCAAATGGACCCTGGCGGCCGGAGACCAATCTGCCCTGGTTGTGGGCCGCGAAGACACGTTGCACCTTGAAGACGACAGCTCGCTCTGCGTCGACCGGATAGAAGAAGAGGCTGATGGCGGCGATGCTCGCAAGCTGGCCTGGAAACCTCTCAAGCCGGACTCGCTGGAGGTATCCGTACCCATGAAGGGTGCGGCCCCGGGGCCGGTCACCTTGGAGATCTACCAATTCGGCCTGGACAAGCCCGACCGGCTGCCGCTGCGCGCCTATGCCGAGGCCGCTTCGCTCGATCGGCTGACGCTGAGCGCGGGTGACCAGGTGGCGCTGCTGCGCGGCAAGCGGCTGGACGAAGTGGCGAAGGCCGACCTGGAAGGAATTGCCCTCACGCCCTCCGCGCTAAGCCGCGTGCAGGACTTCGACCAGCTGGCGATGAGCACCGATGCCGCCACGGCCAACCTGGTCCCCGGAAAGCCCTATGTTGCCAAAGTGCAGTTGCAGGATGGCCGCCAATTGAAGGTCCCGGTCACCGTCGAGGCGCCCCGGCCCCAGGTTACGCTGCTCAATAAAGGCGTACAGGAAGATGCTCCCGGCCCCCCCTCGCCGGTGCGCCTCGGCAGTTTGGACGATCTCCCCGTGGATGGCCGCCTGGTCTTCTTCCTCAAGTCCCGCTTGCCGGTGAATTTTCCCCGCAATGAGAAAGTGGAAGTTGCCGCCGTCGACGGCAGCTTCAGCACGGTGCTGTCGCTGGCCGATGCAGGCCTGATGCTGGAGGACGCCCGGACCGCGATCGGCACGGTCGAGCCCCTGGCACGGTTCGGCGCTTCCGCCTTCGGACCCGTCCAGGTGCGCGTGATGTCGGC
>DATNHL010000194.1:0-33827 GCA_035604995.1 Occallatibacter sp.
AAAGGCCGAGAGGCGTCTGTTGAGGACGACGGATTCCTGGAGGCAGTCCAAGCGCACCAAGATGCTTTCGAAGAGAGCTTGGCTGGCCTCCTGGGCTAAGCCCGGGGATTTTTCACATGAGTCAGGACCGCCTCGCAGTGCGTCGAGGCGTTCATTGATGGAGGAAACTTGGGCACGAATTGCGTCAAGTTCGATATTGAACCCGTTTTGAGGTCTCAGCCGATTGTGCTCAACGCTCATAGGAAGCATCCCTTCCCAGTGTCCCGAGTGTGAGGTTCATTGCGTCGTTTTCGGCCACCTTCGAAGGCCGGCGTGGCTAAACGCAGGTCCTTCGGCTCTCTTCGCTTCGCTCCGGTCGCTCAGAATGACAGCATTTGTGGAATGAACTCCAGACTCAGCTAGCTGGATTCTACACCGGCGTTTGAGCGCAGGCGCGAGGGGTGAAAACCGTCTTTACATTCCAGCGCAGACCCTGCCACACTAGGGAGTGGACACCCAGACTATCGTTATCCTCGATTTTGGTTCGCAGTATACGCAGCTGATTGCGCGGCGCATACGTGAGCAGAACGTCTTCTCCGTCGTGCTACCCTGCACGGCGCCCCTCGCAGAAATTCAGGCGTTGAAGCCGCTCGGCATCATCCTCTCGGGCGGGCCGTCGTCCGTTTACGATGCAGACGCGCCGGCGGCGGATGATGGCGTGCTGGAGATGGGCGTGCCGGTGCTGGGCATCTGCTATGGGCTGCACTTCATCGTGCACCACCTGGGCGGCAAGGTGAAGTCGGCGCCGCTCAGGGAGTATGGGCACGCCGAGGTGACGATTGAGGACGGTGCGACGCCGTTGTTTGCCGGGCTGCCGGCGACTCTCCAGGTCTGGATGAGCCACGGGGACGAGGCGCAGGAATTGCCCGGCGGGTTCAGGCGGACAGCGGTGACGTCGAACGCGCTGGCGGCGATCGCCAACGAGGAGCGGCGCATCTGGGCGGTGCAATTCCATCCCGAGGTACACCACACGCCGCTGGGGCCGCAACTGATCCGGAACTTCGTCTTCAACATCTGCTGGGCGACGGGGGATTGGACGCCGGCACACTTTATTCAGACTACGGTTGAGGGCATTCGCGCGAAGGTGGGCGCCGGGCACGTGATCTGCGGGCTTTCCGGCGGGGTGGATTCGTCGGTGGCGGCGGTGCTGGTGCACAAGGCCATCGGCAGCCAGTTGACCTGCATCTTTGTCAACAATGGCGTGCTGCGCAAGAACGAGTTCCAGAACGTGCAGAAGAACCTGCGCGACAAGCTGGGGCTGAACATTGTGGCTGTCGACGCGAGCCAGCGGTTCCTGGCGCAACTGGCCGGGATCACCGATCCGGAAACGAAGAGAAAAAGGATTGGCGCGGAGTTCATCGCCGTCTTCGACGATGAAGCGACGAGGATTGCCAAGGAGACCGGCGGGGTGGATTGGCTGGTGCAGGGGACGCTGTACCCGGACGTGATCGAGTCGTCGAGCGTGAAGGGGCCGAGCCAGACGATCAAGAGCCACCACAATGTGGGCGGGCTGCCGCTGGGGATGAAGCTGAAGCTGATTGAGCCGCTGCGCGACTTGTTCAAGGATGAAGTCCGGCGAATCGGCCGCGACCTCGGAATGCCCGAAGACGTGCTGGGACGGCAGCCGTTTCCGGGGCCGGGGCTGGCCGTGCGCATCCTGGGCGAGGTGACGCCGGAGCGCGTGGCACTGCTGCAGGAGGCCGACGAGATTGTCGTGGCCGAGATCAAGGCCGCAGGGCTCTACTCGAAGATCTGGCAGAGCTTCGCCGTGCTGCTGCCGGTGATGAGCGTCGGCGTCATGGGGGACCAGCGGACTTATGCATATACCTGCGCCGTGCGGGCCGTGCACTCAGAAGACGGCATGACCGCCGACTGGACGCCGCTGCCCTACGAGGTGCTCAAGCGCATCTCCAGTCGCATCGTGAACGAGGTGCGCGGCATCAACCGCGTGGTCTACGACATCACCTCCAAGCCGCCGGGAACGATCGAGTGGGAGTGACTGGCCGTCACGGGCGGGCGCGGCTTCGCCGCCATTCGTGCGGGGTTTTGGGGTGAATCAACTTGCCTGGACTTTGCGGACTGTCGCGTATTCTGAGCATCAGGTTCCATTTCTGCACTGAATGTGGTATGAACTGCAAAAAGTGGCATAATTATGGTGGAGCGCCAGATCATGACTGAAACGGTGGTTCTTGGTGAAAGTGGCAGAATCGTCCTTCCGGCGGCGATCCGCAAGGAGCTCGGGCTGAAGACAGGCGACCGGCTCACGGTGACAAACGACGGTGGCGTAATCCGGATATTGAGCAGAAAGATGGCTCTGGAGAGCATTCAGGCTGACATCATCAAACACCGTGGAAGCCTGAACGGACTCCTCGACGAATTCCTCGCTGAACGCCGTCAGGAAGCGGCGCGTGAGTTTGAGGAATCGGTGCGTGAATAAGATCGTTCTTGACGCCTCTGCAGTTCTGGCAAGGATTCACAATGAGCCTGGCGGGGAGCGCGTTGATGCCCTCCTCGATGCCATTGAGATGGGGGCCGATGTGCAGGTCTCCATCAGCTCAGTGAACTGGTGCGAAATCCTGACCTGCCTGCAGCGGGAATCAGTGACCAACCCCGGGGAAAAGCTCGCGTCGCTGCTGGCAGGCGTTGAACTGGTTCCATTTGGAAGGGCCGAGGCGGAACTTGCGGCCACCATCGTTCGAGTCAATCCAGCCCTTTCCCTGGGAGACCGTGCTTGCCTCTCGCTGGCGAGTTTGCTGGATGCGACGCCCTGGACGACAGACAAGATATGGGCGCAGATGCCAGTTGGGGCAAAGCTCGAGATGCTTCGTTAGCTATGGTTACGCTGCCCGCGGCCGGGTGTACCAGCCGAAGACTGCGGTGCCGACAAGAATGACCCCGAGCATTCCGATCCAGGTCAGGCCGGCCATCTGTTGAACCTGATCGATTCGCGCTTCCACTTCGCGCATGTTGCGGCCGGCCAGCACGAAGCCGGGCTGGGGGCCGTTGACGCGCTCGACGACGGCGGCGATGCGCACGCCGTGTTCCCCGCCCAGGACAGGCTGCCAGCTCACGCGCTCTTCGCCGTGCTGGCGGACGTAGTCGAAGACACCTTGGGGAGGTGCGGGAGTCTGACCGTTCAGCTGGGCATTGGAGCCGAGAGGCTGGCCCTGATCGTTGTAGACGATGAGGAAGGGCGAGAGGCTACGCGCCATGTCGACGACGCCGCCGCTCTGGAGCAGCGCGCCCTGATGCAGGCCGTCCGTGACGCCGTGGCGATCGAGCAGGGCTGCCATATCCGTGGCCATCTGGATCTGCGGGTCGTTGGCGCCCTGGCGGAGAACCTGCTGCGGAATCGAGTAGAGCGCCAGCGCCAAGCCGGTGGAGAGAGCCGTGAGCACCAGCGCGTTGAAGACGAGGGCGGGGCGGGCGAAGGTACTGAGCAGCATGGAGAGATGCTCCTTGGCGAGGGATGTGACGAGGTCGCGGAGGATGATTGCAATGAGGGCGCGGCGGGGGAACGAACTGTCGCCGAGGGCGTCGCGGAAGGTCTGGCGCATGGACTCGGCGTAGGACGCGCGGAAACTTGGTGGGTAGAGACGCAGGGCGACGGCGTAGAGGGATTCGAGGCGGGCGCTGTTCGCTGCGGCCGGAGTCATGAGCGGCCTCCGTTGGGGAGCAGGCCGAGGGAGCGGGCGGAGGCAACGGCTGCATCGAGGCGGCTGAGTTCGCCGGCGAGGACGGCGTGGCCGAGGGTGGTGAGGCGATAGTAGCGACGGCGCTCGTCGTCGGAGATGCCGGACTCCTCGACCAGGCCGTCGCGCATCATGCGCTCGATGGAGCCGTAGAGGGTTCCGGGTCCCATGTTGACGCCGCCACCCTGGGGGCTGCGGGCGTCCTTCATGATCAGGTAGCCGTGTTTCTCTCCCTCCGCCAGCGACAGCAGGATGGCGAAGACGGCGGGGGTGAGGGGTGCGGCGGGTGCAGTTCCAGCAGCCATGACGGCAATATATATCCATTACGGATATATCCGCAACAGAAATATATAGAAAAAATGGAATCGGGCCGGATCCGGCTATTGGCCCTCTGGATTCAGGGCCGGCTGAGGGCGTAGCGCGGCGACCTGGCGGGCGAGGTCGTCGATGCGGGAGAGCAGCTCGGCGTGGTGCTTGTCGGCGGCGGAGGGGTCGAAGGCTTCGACATAGAAGGTGCCGTTGGGGTCGAGCTCGCATTTGCGCACCTGGTGGAAGCCCTCAAAGCCCTGGTGGTGGGCCACGGCGAGCAGCTCCTCGCGGGTGAGGGCCTCGCGGTTCATGGCCTTGAGGTCGAGCTGGCCATTGCGGATGAGGATGGTGGCGCGGCCTTCAAGGGCGCGGGTGAGGCGGCGGGAGCGGAAGGGACATGAAGCGAGGATACCGGGAGGTCTCGCGGTTTTCCAGCAGGAATGGCATGGCAGCGGGCAGGCGGCGCCCGGGTGAACGCCGGGTGGCCGGAAATGCCCTCGATGAGTAGAATGCCGTTAAGCAAAATAAGGTGGAATGGCGGCGGGATGTTATCCGCACACGCTCCCGCTGGCAGGAAGATTGGCAAGGCACGATGCGCGGCAGCAAGTTGACTCTGGTTCGAAAAGCAACGTATTCACTCTGGATGCTGGCTTGGCTGGTTTGGCCGGCAGGGGCGCAGCACGTCCAGTTTCAGGTGTACGGGCAGGAGCAGGGTCTGGAGAACCTTGTGGCTCGAGGCATTGCGACGGACGAGCAGGGGTTCCTGTGGGTGGCTACCGAAGCGGGTCTTTACCGCTGGGACGGCTCGAAGTTCATGCATGTGGGCGCCGAAGCCGGAGCCACGGAAGAGACGATTGCGCGCATGTTCAGGAGCTCGACAGGCCACTTGTGGGTGAGTTCCGAACACGGCCTGTTTTATGAGAGCGAGGGCAAATTCGGGCAGGTTGTTGCCGGAGCGCCGGCGCCGAATATAGGGGCCAGGGGTACGATTGCGGAGCTGGACGAGGGAGAGATTGCCTATATCTCCGGCGATCGACTGATTTCCGTCCGGCAGCGCCGGAACGCCAACGGGAACATGGAATGGGCGGCGGAGGAATTCGCCCAGGCGCATGCCGGATTCCCGAATTCGGTGCAGGTTAATGGCCTGGTCCAGACCCGGGCCGGCATCTGGTTGGGTTGCGATGCGGGCCTGTGCAAATGGCAAGCGGGCCGCTTAACGCAGCTGGGTGAAGGACAGGGGGTTCCAAAAGACAGCTACAACACCTTGTTTGCCATGCGCAGCGGCGAGGTGTGGGCGCGGGGAAGGAAACACCTGTCGCATCTGGCGCCGGATTCGAGCCAATGGAGGGACGCGGCCGGGGCCTTCGGAACCGGAGTTCTGGATTGCACCTTTCCATTTCTCGCCGAAGACGGCCAGGGGCGGCTGATGATCAACCTGGTCAAGAAGATCGGGATACTGGAGGGGAGCCGCTGGCAGTTTTTTGGCGAGGGGCAGGGGCTGCCGGCCGCAATGGTGAGCAGCATCTTTGTGGATGCGCGGGGGAGCGTCTGGCTGGGCGTCAGGGGGGCTGGGCTTTTCCGGTGGAAGGGGTACGGGCTCTGGAAAAGCTATACCCAGGCTGAGGGTTTGCCCAACAATGCGCTGTGGGAGCTGACCCCAGATGGAGCGGGCGGGTTGGTTGCCGGCACCGATGCGGGCGTGGCGTACCTGCCTGCCGGGGCCAGCCGGTTTGCGCGGCTGGCCGGCACGGAAGAGGTGCGCAGGATGGTTTATGCTACCGCGCGCACGGCGGATGGAAGCCTGTGGTTTACTTCCGATTCCACGCTCTATCGCAAGCGCGCGGGAGCGGGCGGGTTGGAGCATTTTGCGCTGCCCGGGCTTTCGCCGGAGTTGAGAGAGGCGGGAGCGGATCTGTGGGTGGCAACGGTGAAGGGTCTCTATGTGGTCCACGGCGGCCAGCCAAACAGCCGGCCGGAGCTCTTTGCGCCGCTGGGCGCCCGGCCGATACGCCGGATCGCGACCGGAAACAACGGCGAGGTGTGGGTTTCCGCCAGTGACGGCGTCTACCGCTTGGACGCATCGCGCGGGACTGCGACGCAGGTGCTGGCCGGCGGACCGGCTCTGGATGTGTATTCCATTGCCGTGGACCAGGAAGGAACCCTGTGGGGCGGGGTGGACCAGAAAGGACTGTTCCGGGCGCACATCGAGGGAGATCGGGTGCAGCGGATGGACTGGGTGGCGCGGCCGCTGCTGCATTCGCGGGTGATCAGCCAGGTGATTGTGGACCGGCGCGGCTGGGTTTGGGTGAGCGGGGATGGAGGGCTGGACGTACTGCACGACGGACGGTGGAGCTTGCTGAACGAAAAGAGCGGCTTGGTGTGGAACGACACCGACGAGGGGTCGTTTCTGGAAGCGGAGGACGGCAGCATCTGGGTGGGGACCAGCGGCGGCCTGTCGCATCTGCTGGAGCCGGAGAAGGCGCTCGAGACGCGCATGCACTCGGTTCGGATTCTCTCCGTGACGGTGGGCGGGCGGGAGATTCCGGCGGTGTCCCCGATGCGGATTCCGCCGGGCAAGGGGATTATTGAGATTCGCGTGGGCACGACGGAGCACGAGAGCGAGCCGTTCGCGCAGCTCATGTACAGTGCACCGGGCTTTTTGGACGGGTGGACGCTTTTGGGCGAAAGCATGGTGCGAATGCCGCAGTCGGTGCCAAGACACGCGACCCTCTACTTTCAGATATTCGACGAATCCAGGACGCCGGTATCCGATCAGGCGATGCTGGAAGTGGTGGTGCAGCCGCCGTGGTGGCGCGGCAACGCGGCCATGGCGTTGTATGTGCTGGCGGCGGTGGGCCTGGTGGTGCTGGGATGGCACCTGCGGACCCGGCAGATGCGGGAGCGGCAGCGGCAACTGCAGGAGCTGGTGGCCACCCGCACCAATGAGCTTGCCGAGAAGAACCGCGTGCTGGAAACGATGCAGGAGGTGCTTGAGTACAAGGCGACGCACGATGCGCTGACGGGATTGCACAATCGCAGTGCTCTTCTGGATCAGCTGAAGCGGGAGATGCCGCGCTGCCGCAGGGAGAATCGGCCGCTGGTGGCATCGATTCTGGATTTGGATCACTTCAAGAGGATCAACGACAACTTTGGGCACTCGGTGGGCGACGAAGTGCTGGTGGAGATGAGTGGCCGGCTGGCTGCGGCGCTGCGCGCATACGATGCCAGCGGACGGTATGGAGGCGAGGAGTTCATCCTGCTGCTCCCAGGGTTGGATCCGTCTGAGGCGGAACACCGGCTGAACCAGATACGGGAGGAGATTTCGGCCCAGCCGTGCTACGTGAACGGCGAGCCGATGCGTGTGACGGCCAGCTTCGGCTATGCGGTGCTGGGCGAGGAAGATACGGCGCCCAGCCTGCTGGCTCGTGCCGACAAGGCGCTCTACCGGGCCAAGGCCGAGGGCCGGAACCGCGTCTGCTTTGGCGCGGAAGAGCGGGAACAGGAGACGGCGGGCGCGAGCGAGGGGCGGGAAGGTTGCGCGAGCTGATCGGACAGCCAGGTGAGGGCCAAAGGACGGGTCAGAGCGTCATTGCTTTTTTGACAGGAACAACGCAACATCCACGGTGTGGCTATCGTCATTCGAGCGCAGCACGTACCTCAGGTTGACAGTGGCGAACACCCGCTCGAGCGCCGGATGGACGCCGACCGTGGCAAAGAATCCGCGGATTGCGCCTTCGTTGAAGACCGCACCGGCAGCCATTCCCCAGGCAGCCACGATTTGGGCACGAAGGTCGTCGGTCACATTCTCCACGCTGAATTTTCCCATCGTGTACACCGGGCCTGGGACGACGGTTACTGAGAAGCTGACGGTTCCGTGGCCGTGATCGAAGCTGGGTTTGGGGAGAACGGTGGCCTTCATATAGCCCTTGTTGTGGTATTGGCGTTCGATAAAGCTCCAGTTTTGGCGCAGACGCACGGAGTCTGCGATGTCTCCTGGATGGATACCGGACTGGTGGTCAAAGTCTGCCTGGGTAACGGCGAGGCCCGGAGCGATCTGAACAGAGGCGATCTTGTAGAGCGGTCCGGGCAAGAGGGAGACGACAAACGGGATGCGAATGGCATCGGGAGTAATGGCTGGAGTCAGTTGCGGAGTGGCCTGGACGGCAGCTTCCAGATAACCGCTCTCGCGGTAGAAGTTGCCCAGGTTGGAGATAATCTGGCTCGAGCTTCCTTCTACGTCATAGTCTGAACCGGACTGCTTGGCCAGAATCTCCTGGGCCTTGGGGTCCAATGCGGGCGAGGCTGGGTCGAGATGGATTTCGCCAACCTGGACCGGGGGTGAGGTTATGGAGAAGCTCAAGGCGGTCACTTTGTGCAGCTTGATGTCGGTGTAGGGCGTGGCTGTGACGATGGCCTTGATGCCCTGGGACGCGAGCAGGTCTTCCAGCGCGGCGCGCACACTCTCCAGCAGGCCGCCCTCGGACGGGACCTTGCCGTGATAGAGCGGGAGACGATCGTGGAGCTTCGCGTCCAGCTCCGTGCCCGGCGCGAAGGGAAGGTTTTCCAGGTGGATGGGATAGAGCAGCTCAGCGGGGGTGAGGATGTAGATGAGATCCACGCCGTCGAATTTGTAAGTCAGGTTGTCGAAGACGCCGGAGTCCATCAGCGCCTTGGAGTGGTCGTTCATCTCGGCGGAGGTGAGGACAACGCCCTTCTTCAATCCCGCGGCAGCCAGCAACTCCTCGTCGGAATACTCCGGGTCGCCTTTGAACTGGATGGTCTTCGGCTGGAACTTTTGCGCGGCAGACGGGTAGGCGGCGCAGAGGACAAGCAAAGAGATAATAAGGAAGAAGACAGGGCGTCGCATGGTGCAGCCAGAGTAGCAACTTCGGGTGTCAGGTGTCCGTCTTGAGATGACAGATGACAGATGACAGGGACCAGGGACCAGAGACTCGGGCACGGTTGAGGCTTACCGGACGCCGGCTTTGCTCCTGAAGAACGGGAGCGATCTGGCCAGCCCTTCCTTGAGCGCGACCTGCGGCTCCCAGCCAAGCAGAGTGCGTGCCTTGCCGATGTCGGGGCGGCGGCGCACGGGGTCATCTTGTGGCAGCGGCTCAAAGCGAAGCTCGCTGGAGGAGCCCGTCGCCTCAAGCACCGCCTGTGCGCACTCCAGAATGGTGAACTCGTTGGGGTTGCCGATGTTCACGGGCAAATGCTCCTCGGAGCGCGACAGGCGCAGAATGCCCTCGATCAGGTCGTCGACGTAACAGAAGCTGCGGGTCTGGTTTCCGTCCCCGTAGACGGTCAGCGGCTCTCCGCGCAGGGCCTGCATCATAAAGTTGGAAATCACTCGGCCGTCGCTGGGGTGCAGGCGGGGTCCGTAGGTGTTGAAGATGCGGACCATGTGGGTGTTCACGCCACGCGAGCGGTGGTACGCCATGACCAGCGCCTCGGCATAGCGCTTTGCCTCGTCATAGACGGAGCGGGGCCCGACTGGATTGACGTTGCCCCAGTAGTCCTCCGTCTGCGGATGCACAAGCGGGTCGCCGTAGCACTCGGAGGTGGAGGCGTGGAGAAAGCCGGCGCCGTAGCGGGCGGCGATCTCTAGGGTGTTTTCCGTGCCCACGGAGCCTACGCGCAGGGTCTCGATGGCCAGGCGCAAGTACTCCGGCGGACTAGCTGGAGAGGCGAGGTTGAAGACATAGTCGACCGGGCCGGCATCGAAGGGCTGGCAGATGTCCCGCTGCTCGAAGCGGAAGCGGGGCTCATGGGCCAGGTGGGCCAGGTTTTCCGGGTCGCCGGTAGAGAGGTTGTCGACGCCGAGAACGGTGTGTCCTTCACCGAGCAGGCGATCGGTGAGGTGGGAACCAAGAAATCCGGCGGCGCCGGTAACGAGCACATGCATCAGAGGGAGTTCACTTTCCTGGCTGAGGATTCACGAAACCAAGGGGATGGCAGTGCACCGGTAGAGCATACGACGCAGCTTCCAATCCCCTAAGATACCATGCCGCGGGGCTTGCCCTGCTGCGCGTGATAGCTGGCCGGCCGGCCCACGCTGACGTAGGTAAACCCGTGATCCTGCATCTTTTTCGGCTTGTAAAGGTTGCGGCCGTCGATGACGATGGGGAAGCGGACCGCCTGGTTGAGGCGGACCAGGTCGATCCCGGCAAACTCCTTCCAGTCGGTCAGAATCAGCACCGCGTCGGCGTCTTTCGCAGCTCCGTACAGGTCCCCGGCGTAGCGCATCTTGTCGGAGGGGGGCAGCACGGCTTTGGTGCGCTCCATGGCGGCCGGATCGTAGGCCGTGACGATGGTTCCCGCCTCGAGGAGTTTCTTGATGACCTCGATGGCGGGGGAGTCGCGGATGTCGTCTGTGTCGCCTTTGAAGGCCAGGCCCAGGGCGGCGAGCTTTTTGCCCCGGAGGGTCCATAGCGCAGAGAGGACCTTGTTGAAGAAGATGTCGCGCTGGGTTTCGTTGATCTTGCGGATCTCCTGCAGGAGCTTGAAGTTGACGCCCTGCTGCTGAGCGACCCAATGAAAGGCGGCCACATCCTTGGGGAAGCAGGAGCCGCCGTAACCGAGGCCGGCGCGGAGGAACCTGGGGCCGATGCGGGTGTCCAGGCCCATGCCCTCGGCGATGTCCTCGATGTCCGCGTCGACGGATTCGGCCAGGTTGGCCACGGCATTGATGAAGGAGATCTTCAGCGCCAGGAAGGCGTTGGAGGCGTGCTTGATGATCTCGGCGCTCTGTGCCGAGGTGACCAGGAGCCGGGCCGGCCGGGAGGCGCTGCAAATGCCCTGCAAGGCGCCGGGCTGATCGTAATAGGCGCCTGTAGTGAGCGGTGCGTATATGCGCTGGAGCAAGTCAGCGGAGCGCTTGGAGTTGGCGCCGACGACGATGCGGTCGGGATGAAGGAAGTCCTGGACCGCGGTGCCTTCGCGGAGAAACTCGGGGTTGGACACGACGTCGAAGCTCTTTGTGTCAACGCCGTGACGGTGGAGCACGCGGCTGATCCACTCGTTGGTGTAGACCGGGACGGTGCTCTTTTCGACGATGACTTTGTAGGAGGTGATGTGGCGGGCAATCTCAGAGACCACGGCCTCGACGTAGGAGAGATCGGCCGCGCCGGTATCGCCCTGGGGAGTGCCGACGGCGATGAAGATGGCTTCGCTGCGCTCGACGGCGCTGGAAAGGTTGGAGGTGAACTCGACCGCGCGGTCGCGGTGGCGGGCAAGGAGCTCCGGAAGCAGGTCCTCGAAGATGGGCACACCGCCCTCGCGGAGGGTCTTGACCTTGGCCTCGTCGTTGTCGACACAGATGACGCGATGGCCCATCTCGGCAAAGCAGACGGCAGCGACCAGGCCTACGTACCCGGACCCGATCACGCAAATAGAAACTGATTTCGACATGTAAGGCTTTGTCTCATTTCTTGCTTCGCGCAGAATTCTGCGGTTTGGAATCCCCGCATGGGTATGACCATTCCTAGGCTAACTGTTGCAGCCAAGATGGGCAACCACCTGCGGTGGGGCAGCCGGCGCTTGCGCGCCATGAAGCTACAGGCCGTCTACGGTGCGGCAGGTCCGGTGCGGGCGCTGGTGACGATCGGCCGGTAGCACTGCGCCTGGAAAGCGCACAACAAATTGCAGCGGACCGGGTCAACAGTTGAAATTGCCGATTGCCGGTCTTGGGCGGGAGACGGACGGATGGGGAGCACCAGTTATGGCCGGATCATTTTGGAAGTCCCAATCCGCTGACGCCAACCGGAATCACGATTGGCGCCGCCTATGACTTCACGGGGTTCGCCGGTATCTGGTTCGGCCGGCAAACTTCGAGCCTCCCAGAGTGCAAGCGAGGGAGTGAGGCGGGTAAAGAGGCGAGAGACGCCCGGGCCGGCTGGTTTAGGATGGGTAGGAACCTGCGGGGAAGTGCTTGACCAGACGAGGGTGAGCGATTAAGTTGCTACTACACAATGCAACGATTGGCTTCAGACTCCCCAGTCTGCACAATCCTCACCTTGCGGCTGCTGGATTCGACGTGCCCACTTGGCCCGAACGGGCCGTTACTTCCTTGGAATGATCCGCAATTCTGGAGGAAAAACCAGCATGATATTCAGGCTGCTGCCCAAGCTTCTGCTAGCCATCTTTTTTGTCTCAACGGCGGGTACCGTATTTTCCCAGACTGTTTACGACGCCAAGCAGGGCAGGTTGCCCTTGTCGTTCGGTGCAGGGATGTCCAACTACGACGCTTACTTCGCGCAAGGCCCGGCGCCGGTAAACCAGTTCTACACCGGACTGGGTTTCGGCCGGATGTGGGGCGCGACGGGATGGGCCGACGCCGGCCTCCGATTTGGTCCGGCCTGGATCCATCCAATGAGCGTCGAATTGCAGTACCGGTCGCTCTTTGCCGGAGGTTCGCTGAACCAGTCGAACCTGACCGAGAGCAGCGTTGGCGGAGGGTTGACGTATACGTGGCGCCAGTCCCCCAAATTCCGGCCCTACGTCAAATACATCATGAGTTACGGAATGATCGACTTCAAACCAGTTGTGTATCCGGGCCACCCTGACTATTCTCATGATTCCCGGTTCACGAACGCTGCAGGGGGCGGGTTTGAGTATCGCGTTGGAAGGCATGTGTGGTTGCGCGCCGATTACGAATACCAATTCTGGGGGAAGTTCCTGGGCGCTCCAGAATTCATGCCGCAGGGAATCACCGTGGGCGCCATGTACCGATTGAACAGATCCATCCAGAAACAGTGACCGGCGGGAGTGAGACCGGAAGCCGCCGGTTCCATGCCAACTGCGTAGATTGGCGTTGAAGATAGCCGCACGGATAAAAGCTAACTTGTCCCTCAGGAACTTACTCATGTGCATAGCATGGCAGGCGGTTACACCTAACTCCCGCTGGGGGAACAGGCGCCGAGATAAGATTTCCGGCCGCGGGCAAGCGCAAAAAATTTCGGTTTGGAGCGCTTTTTCGACAATCTGCTCGCGTTCGCCAGGGCCCGCCAATCATGATGAAGGAACGGGCGCTCTCGTCTTCAGGCTTTGTTCGGTCATCCACGGATCGCGATGCACTCTCGAAGGTCATGAAGCGGCCGCGATGCCGAAGGGCGCCGCTTTGAGTTACGATCAATGGTCGGATCTTGGATGGAAAGGATCTGGAGCGAAATGAACAGCCTGACTCGCCGGAAGTTTTTTGCACAAAGCAGCGCGGCAGCCGCCGCAATGGCTCTTACCATGAGCCGGCCTGAGAGCCTGCGGGCAGTTACGCGGGTCCCCGCGATCGGCATTCAACTTTACACGGTTGCAGCCGCGCTGGATACCGATGTGCCGGGCACGCTCGGGGCGTTGAGCAGGATCGGCTACAAGTATGTCGAGAGCGCTGGATTTGGAAAGCTATCCGCAAAGGATTTTCGCAAGGCTCTGGATGACGCCGGGCTCAAGTGCCCCAGTGCCCATCTTCGCTTCGGCGCCGGCGATCCCGGCCCGTTGTTTGAGGACGCGCATGCGGTGGGAGCGCGCTATGCGGTCAGTTCCGTGCTCATGGCCAAGCCGCCGGAGGTTGCGTCGATGAAGGCTCTGATGGATGCTCTCAATAGCCAGACGCTGGACTCCTTCAGGCAGATCGCCGCGTTGGCCAATCAGATTGGCGCCAAGGCAAAACAGTCGGACTTGCAGTACGCCTACCATAACCACAATTTCGAGTTCAAGGATCAGGGCAACGGTCAGACGGGCTACGACCTTCTGCTCAAAGAGACTGATCCCGAGTTGGTGAAGTTCGAACTAGATTGTGGATGGATGATTACGGCCGGATTCAGCCCTGTCGACTACTTCAGGAAATATCCGAACCGCTATCGCATGATCCATGTGAAGGACTTTCTTCCAGGCGCGAAGCCGACGACAAGCCTTAGTGAAGGGGATCGCCCCACTGGGACGGAACTCGGCCATGGGCACATCGATTACAAGCCGATCTTCGCGGCGGCCGGCCAGGCGGGTGTTGAGTACTACTTCTCCGAGCAGGAACCGCCCATCGTGGGCATGACTGCTCTGGAAGCGGCGAAGGTCAACTACGAGTACATGCGCGCACTGCTTGGTTCCGGTTAGAGAATTGTGGGGAAGATCTTTCGGGCGATTTTGCTGTCAGAGGATAAGCGGCCTTCTTCCGGGCCTATGTGCAGTAGATAGAGTTTTCGGTTTCGATGCTGCCCTGGGATTCGGAATAGGGCGATCTTTTTATCCCCGTCGATGAGTGCGCAATCAGAACCCTGCATCCAATCCCTCTCCGGACTTCCACTGCCGTGGTGCATGGTTGCAGGCCGGGTTGATCGTGCGTGGTGATTGAACCAGCAACAGTGCGAGTTCTCCGCGCGGCATGCGCAAGTTACTCTCTTTTGCATGTAAGTACCTTATTATGTGGGTACTTTTTATCTATTTTCTTAGTCACTTATATTTGCGATACTCAGCAATCCAAGCACTTTCAAGCCACCCGTTGCCATCCGTGCAGGATCGAAGGGGTAGGAAGACGCCAATGACCTGCGCGGATTTGGTCCAGAGCAGGATCGAAAGAGCTCAAGTCGGGTGGGAGGACAAAGCGAGGATGGGCCATCCCGTTCGCTTTCAGCAAATTCTCGGGGTTCGCTTCATCGTAGGCGACGCGCCCGATGCGATCGACCAGGTTTCTCGCCACGGTGGTCTTGTGGTGGTCCCTGCCGCTCCCGCCCTCAAGAACCTGACCCAGGACAAACGCTACCGCGAAGCGCTGCTGGGGGCGGATTTCGCCATACCCGACAGCGCGCTGATGGTGTTGAGCTGGAATCTGATCCAGCGCGACCACATTCCTAAGCTGTCCGGACTGAAATATCTGCGGGAGCTGCTGGTGCGGCAAGAGTTCCGCGAGGCCGGTTCCAGCTTCTGGGTGATGCCCACGGCTTCCTCGGCGCAGCGCAACCGGGTGTGGCTCACGGAGCACGGGGTTCGGGTGTCGACGGAAGGCCTGTATGAGGCCCCGATCTATGACGCGAACGTGGAAGACAAGGAGTTGCTGCGGCAGCTGGAGGAGCGGCGGCCGCGGCACGTGGTGATCGGGCTGGGCGGCGGCACGCAGGAGAGGCTGGGCCTTTATCTAAAGCAGAACCTGGGCTACAGGCCGGCAATCCACTGCATCGGGGCGGCGATCGCCTTTCTCTCCGGGGACCAGGTGCACATCCCGGTGTGGGTGGACAAGGTCGGGCTGGGCTGGCTCTGGCGCAGCGTCTCAAACCCGCCGCGCTACGGGCCGCGCTATTGGGAGGCGTGGCATCTTGCGCCCATGATCCTGCGCTACCGGGACCGGCTGCCTTCCACCGTGTGACAAGCCGTCCCATGCCGGCCAGGATCGGATGCGCAGCGGGATGGGTGTGTTCGGCCGGATTACATGGCGGTACCCCTTCAAAGACCCTTTCAGCCAGGAGGGTGAATGGTTTCAGCCACTTGGCCCGCTGCGGCCGGGACAGCCGGTCGCCGAAGCGCGGTTTGAGGGTTTCTCCGACGCATGCTTTTGTGGAATAATCCTGACAGTATCGAGAAAGTTCTTAGTTTTCGTCTTTCCATCTAGAACAGTTAGAACAGTTTTCCAATGCAGGCGAGTTCCCCGCTTCGGTGCAATCCGGCCTGTCGATTTGGAAAAAACTGCTGCCGTATTGCCGCCTTGATCTGCTCCAATAGGATGTGGCATTCCCGAAAGGGAATGCGCAGGATAGGTGTGACAATCTTTGCGGAAGTGCATTTTCGACCAGCTCACCGATGATGACTTCAAGATTGCTGAGAGGATATCCCCAACGTGAGTTCCATCGCTGAATTTCCCGGTCTATTCAACACCCGGCCCATCCTCGGGGTGAATGTGGCAGTGAGCAGCTACGAGAAGGTGGTTCAGCGCTGTCTTGCCTGGGCCCAGGCACGGGAGTCGCGCACGCTTTGCTTTTCGACGGTTCATATGATCATGGAGGCGGTGGACGATCCCGAGTTTCTTCGCCGGCTGAATTCGATCGACGTTGTGAATCCCGACGGAATGCCGCTGGTGTGGGCGCTGGGTGCGCTGGGAGCCAAGAGCGCCCAGCGGGTCTACGGACCGGATACCACCGTGATGATGCTGGACGCGGCGGAAAAGGCGGGGATTCCGGTCGGTTTCTACGGCGGAAGCCAAGCGGTTCTGGATGCCCTGGTCGCCGCGGTGCGCTCGAAGCATCCGCAACTCAACATCGCTTTTAAGGAGAGTCCGCCTTTCCGGGCTTTGACGCCCGAGGAGGATGCAGCGGTCATTGATCGCATCACCTCTTCCGGGACACGCCTGCTGTTTATCGGTCTCGGCTGTCCCAAGCAGGAGAACTGGGTGGTGGAGCACGCGGGCAAAGTTCCCGCGGTGATGCTGGCGGTGGGGGCGGCCTTCGACTTTCTGGCAGGGACCAAGCCGCAGGCGCCGCGCTGGATGATGCGCTGGGGGCTTGAATGGCTGTTTCGGCTGATAACGGAGCCGCGCCGGCTGGCCAAACGCTACATCAGGAACAATCCCCGGTTCGTCTTCAGATTCCTTCGCCAGCTCATGGCCGGACATGCCTAGAACGGTCTCCGCGGGAAGCGGGCCGGCACGAGTCCCCCGGTCGAAAATGCTCCTGTTTTCTACCACTTGCGGCTTGATCCGGCATGGCAGGCTTGTCCGAGCGGCACCTGTGCCGAAAGTAACCTTGGCGCATGCCCCGGGGTATTCCTCCAGCCGCGCCTATGAGAAACTGAATCAGCGCGATGGGACAAAAAACTCTCTCACAGCCGAGTACGTGATGAGCTGCTCCGCGGCGCCAATCGAGCGCCGAATCCTTTCGCCGCATGGCTTCCTGGCCATTTCACAGGTCAACAAACAAGCGAGGTGCAACTAATGTCCATTCGTGGTGGAAAAGTTCTGGTTTGTGGTGCAGGTGGCTTTATCGGGGGCCATTTGGTGAACACGCTGTTCACCGAGGGCGCCGCGAGCGTGCGTGCTGTCGATGTCAAGCCGCTTGACGAGTGGTACCAGATCAATGCCGCTGCCGACACCCGGGTGCTGGACCTCCAGTTGCGGGAGTCGTGCCAGGAAGCCGCTGAGGGCATGGACGCGGTGTTCCAGCTGGCCGCCGACATGGGCGGCATGGGCTTTATTGAGAACAACAAGGCTCTGTGCATGTTGAGCGTGCTGACCAACACGCACATGATCCTGGCCTCGCGCGACGCCGGCGTGAAGCGCTTCTTTTACTCCTCCTCGGCTTGCGTCTACAACGGCGACAAGCAAACCAACCCGGATGTGGTCGCGCTGAAGGAAGAAGACGCGTATCCAGCCCTGCCGGAGGACGGCTACGGGTGGGAGAAGCTCTTCAGCGAGCGCATGTGCCGGCACTTCCGTGAGGACTTCGGCCTGGAGACGCGTGTGGCGCGGTTCCACAACGTGTACGGTCCGCTGGGGACATGGACGGGCGGGCGCGAAAAGGCGCCGGCCGCCATCAGCCGCAAGGTGTTGGAGGCCAAGCACTCCGGCAACCACGAGATCGAAATCTGGGGAGACGGCCACCAGACGCGCAGCTTCATGTACATCGACGATTGCACCAAGGGTGTGATCGACATCTTCTTGAGCGGCATTCTGGAGCCCATCAACCTGGGATCGAGCGAGCTGGTCACCATCAACCAGTTGGTCGATATTGCCGAAGACATTGCCGGGGTGAAGTTGAAGCGGAGATATAACCTGAACGCGCCCAAGGGCGTGAACGGGCGCAACAGCGACAACACGCTGATCAAGAAGTACTTGGGCTGGGAGCCCTCGATCCGGCTGCGCGACGGCATGGAGAAGACCATGGCCTGGATCGAAGACCAGATGCTCACCGGGGTCGCATCGAAGTAAGCCTCGCCCGGCGGCGGCGAAAGCCAATTTCGCGTCTTTTTATGCAGCGGACATCTTTCTCGGGTGTTCGCTGTTTTCTTATTTGCGGTCTTTGATGCACAATCGATAACGAGATGAGCATTCGATTTGTACTGCCCCTGCAACTTCGCGCTGCCCTGGACCTGGCGGTTGTCGACTGGCAATCCAACGGCAAAGTAAACCGCTTCTGGCAGAAGGACCCCAGCCTGTGGACCAACGACGGCGAGGAGAACTGGCTGGGCTGGATCGACATTGTCGAGCGGCAGCGGAAGGAACTGGCCAACCTGGCCGAGCTGGGCGCGGACGTGGAAACCAGCCACTTCAAAACGGTCCTGCTGCTAGGCATGGGCGGCTCCAGCCTGTGCCCGGAGGTGCTGGCCGTGACTTTTGGCCAGCAGACGGGCTTTCCTGCGCTGCATATCGTCGATTCCACCGACCCGGCGCAGGTAAAGGCAGCATTCGACAAGCTCAAGCTGGCCGAGACGCTGGTGGTGGTGGCCAGCAAGTCCGGCTCCACGCTGGAACCGAATGTGCTGAAGCAGTACTTCTTCGATCAGATGAAGTTTGCCGTGGGCGCGGAGCGGGTGGGGAGCCATTTTATCGCCATCACTGACCCTGGATCGAAGATGGAGCAGGTGGCCAAGGCTGACGGGTTCCGGTCGATCTTCTATGGAGATCCACAGATTGGCGGGCGCTACTCGGCGCTGTCGAGCTTTGGGGTGGTGGCCGCCACGGTGGCCGGTCTCGATATCGGCAGGCTGCTGGACGAGGCCGCCAGGGGTGTGGGCGAGGCTAAGCTGGCGCCAAAAGACAATCCTGCCGTCCAGCTGGGCCTGCTGCTGGGCTCTGCGGCCAACGCCGGCCGCGACAAGATCACCGTCTTCACCTCGCCGGAGATCTACGACCTGGGCGCGTGGATCGAGCAGCTCATCGCCGAGTCGACCGGCAAACTGGGCAAGGGCATTACGCCGGTGGACAGGGAGGCAATCGGTCCGCCGGAGGTTTATGGCAGCGACCGCATCTTCGCTTATATGAAGCTGACCGGAACGTCCGACTCAAGTCTGGACGCTAAAGTCGCCGCCCTCGAAGCCACCGGCCAACCGGTGGTTCACATCGAGATTGACGACCTCTACGAGATCTTCGGCCAGTTCTTTACCTGGGAGGTGGCTACGGCGGTGGCGGGGTCGGTGATGGGCATCAATCCCTTCAACCAGCCGGACGTGGAGAGCGCCAAGATCGAAACCCGTGCCCTCACGGCCGAGTACGAAAAGACGGGCCGCCTGCCGGAGCGCAAGCCTGTACTGTCGGACGCGGGCATTGGCATCTATGCCACAGAGGCCTATGCGGCCACGCTGATGGCTGTCGCGCCCAGTTGGACGCTTGCCGGAGTTCTACGCGCTCATCTTGACCAGATTCAGGCCGGCGATTACTTTGCCGCGCTGGCTTTTCTGCCCATGTTCCCCGAGCACGAGGCGGCCATCCAGGACTTCCGGCACAAGGTGCGCGACAGAAAGCGCGTGGCCACCTGCCTGGGATTCGGGCCGCGCTTTCTCCACTCCACCGGCCAGGACTACAAGGGCGGACCCAACACAGGCGTTTTTCTGCAGATCACCGCGGACCACGAGGTGGACGTGGACATTCCCGGACAGACCTACAGCTTTGGGGTGGTGATCGACGCGCAGGCCGCCGGCGACCTGGCCGTGCTGGAGTCGCGCGGCCGCCGCGCGGTGCGGGTGCACCTGGGGGCGGACGTGGCGGCGGGTTTGCAGACGCTGGCGGCGGCGTTTGACCAGGCGCTGGTGTAGGGGACTGGAGCACTGAAAGACCAGGGATTGAGGGGGCCATGCGGCCCTCTTTTTTCTGAGCTTTACGACGGTTCACGCGGTCAGATGAGCGGCGACGTGGAGGGATTTGCACCGGATCATGACGCCAAATGGGGGCAATCTGCATCTTGTGTGCAGGCGCGGAACTTTTTCCTGGGGTCGGGGTTACAACCGATGACGGCTCCCGCGAAAGCCCGTCTAAATGGGTGGCATCATCCGGCAGGGTGAAGCTGGGAGCGGCACCTCAGGCAGAGGAGAAGATCAGCTATGAATCGATCGTTACTGAAAAGAGTTTTTCCGCGGGTTTTTGCGTGGGCCGCGTTGGTGGTCCTGTGCTGTGCGGTTGCGGTTGCCCAGGGGCAGAAACCTGCCGCGGGCACGGTTGCGGCGCAGACGGGCGAGCGCTCCGACGGCCAGATCGAGATGGATGTGGTTCATGCGCTGGACGCTTCCAAGGCGCTGAAGAACGACATGATTACAGCCGCCACCATCCAGGGAGAGGTAACGCTCACTGGGACGGTTTCGAGCGACGCCTCCAGCGAACTGGCAGAGTCGATCGCCGGCCACGTGGCGGGCGTGACCAAGGTGAACAACAATTTGAAGGTGGGCAACCCGCAGGAAGCGCAGGCGGCTGACGCCGGTGCGCAGCAGATGGCGGACAACCAGCCGGAAGATGCAGCGCAGGCCCCTCCAGCACCCACGGATGGGCCGCTTCCGATGCCAAGCCAGGGGCAGGATCAGGGGCAGGCCCAGGCACAGGGACAGCCTCAGGCGCCTTATCCTCCGCAGCGGCCACAGTATGCGCCCCCGCCGCCTCCTTATCCTCAGCAGCGGCAATATGCGCAGGCTCCGCCTCAAGGCCCGGCTTATGAGGAACCGAAGGGGCCGGTAACGATTCCCCAGGGAACGCTCTTGCAGTTGCGCACCAGCGAGGCTTTGAGCAGCAAGCGGGCCAAGGACGGCGAGCCGGTGCAGTTTACCGTGATTCGCGACGTGGCCGTGGGCGGCGTACTGGCCCTTCCCAAGGGCGCGACGGTGCACGGCGTGGTGAGCGAAGTGAAGAGGGTGGGCTCCGGGGATCTGGGCGGCAGTTCGGAACTGGCTCTGAGGCTCACTTCGCTGGATCTGGGCGGGCAGAGCTATCCGCTGGACTCGGACCAGTTCAAGGTGAAGGGACCGAATAAGGCCGGCCAGACGGTGAATAGCGCCGTGGGCGGCGGAATCCTGGGCACCATTATCGGTTGCGCTGTGGGCCGCGGCTTTGGCTGCGCGGTGGGCGCCGGGGCAGGCGTGGCGGCGGGCACGGCAGCTTCAGCGGCTTCTTCCGGACCGGGAGTCTGGATTCCGGCCGAGGCGCTGGTCACCTTCCACCTGAACACGCCGCTGACCGTCAACCCGGTGAGCGCGCAGGAAGCGGCGCGGCTGGCGCAGGGGCTCTACACCGGCGGGCCGACGCTCTACCGGCGCGGACCTTACCCCTACTACGGCGCGCAGTACGCGGGGGCTTACCCGTATGGCTACGGCCCGGTGTACTACCGGCCATACTACATGGTGGGCGGAGTCTACTACTGGCGGTAAAAGCAGGGAACAGGGATCAGTAAACACAGCGGGCATCCTGGAGGACGGGGTGCCCGCTTTGCGTTTGGGGCAATTGGCGGTCTGGGTTGCGTGCGGGCCACCGGATTCCCGCGGGCTCTATTCCTGATGAGCGTGATTGGCGAGAGGGTCGGAGGGCGGGTTGGCAAGCGCCTGGCGGATGCGGTCGAGGTCGGCGCCGTGGTCGCGGAGGATGCGGGTGGCGAAGCAACCTTCTTCGCGCAACAGTCCGAGCAGCAGGTGTTCGACGCCGATGCGCGGGTTTCCCAGCCGCTCGGCCTCTTCCGCGCCGTAGGCCAGCGCGCGCTTGCACTCGCTGGAAAGCGGCAAATCGTCGCTGGCTGAGGTTTTTCCGGCGTGGACGGCGCGCTGCGTGATCTACGCACGGACGGAGTCCGGAGTGACTCCGGAAGAGAAGAACAGGTCGAGGTGAGGCTTCCCCTCGCGCAGCAGGCCGAGGAGCAGATGTTCGGATTCGATGTACAGGGAACCGAGCTGTGCGGCCTCGTAGCGGGCGAAGAAGATGGCGCGGCGTGCGCCCTCGGTGTTGCGCTCGAAGCCGGTTTTGCTTGCGGAGCCGGCCGAGTCCGCGAGAGGAGAAACCTGCGGCGGACGGAGTCCTCCGGACCGGCTCACCGCGCGGACAAATCCCGGACGGAATGTCGGCTCCTCCTGCTCGGATGGCCGCTGCTTAGCCGCCTCCGCCAGTTCCTTGCGAATCCGCTTCAGGTCCGCGCCGCGTTCGACAAGCAGGCGCGCGGCCAGGCACTTCTCTTCGCGCAGCAAGCCCAGGAGGAGGTGCTCGGTGCCGATATGTTTGTGGCCCAGACGTTTGGCCTCTTCGGCGCCGTCGAGCAGGACTCGCTTGGATGCGTTCGATAACGGCAAATCCACGCCGGTGGAGAACTTGCCGCGGGCAGGGGCTTGCGCCTCAATCCGGCTGCGGAACCACTCTTCGGAGGCATCTGTCTCGAGAAAGCGGCTCACCAGAAAGCGGCTCACCGCCTTCGGGTGTTCGCGCAGCAGGCCGAGCAGCAGGTACTCGGGCTCGATTGCGGGCGCGCCGAGCTGCTGGGCCTCGTAGCGCGCGAAAAAGACCACGCGGCGGGCTTTTTCTGTGTAGCGCTCGAACATACGTCTCCTCTCACTTGAATCGGGGCAGAGGATTCAAACCGGCCAATCCGGTTCTCTGTCGTCTATAATGGCAGAGAATCGCGCCAATCGAGAATTGGGCGAGAATTGCGCATCCCAAGGGAGATGCCGGCCCCGCAGCCCAGGCCAGATTGGCCTCCAACCGGCGGCAGGCGTCTTCCCTGTCCGCGCGTAGAGAGTAGAAGGTTCAAGTACCTCCATGATTCGTTTCCTGCAAAGAGACAGCCGTGTCGTCAAGGCATTTTTCGTGGTCATCATTGGGATGGCCTCGGTGTCGATGGTGGTTTACCTGATTCCCGGCCTTACCGGCCAGGGCGCCGCGTCCGCCGATACCTATGCCGTGATCTACCCCCACTGGTACAGCAAGCTGCTGTCCTCGGGCTCGACCGTGAGCCAGGAGAAGGTGGACAAGATGGCGAGGGCGCAGTTGCAGCAGCAGCGCTATCCTGACAACCCGGTGATCCTGGGGCTGTTCGAGCAGCGGGTGGGCCAGCAACTGATCCAGCAGGAGATTCTTCTGGTTGAGGCGGAGAAGTTGGGCATCCACGCCACTGCCGACGACGTGCGCCAGTACCTGCAAACCGGCTCGGCCGGCCAGGTGCTTTTCCCCGGCGGCAAGTTCATCGGCGACGACCAGTATGTGTCGCTGGTGGCCAACCGCTTCAACATGTCGGTGGCGGAGTTTGAAGACGACGTGCGCCACGACATCGCCATCCGCCGCCTGCAGGCGCTGATCACGGGCGGCGTCACAGTGAGCGATCAGGAAGTCCGCGAAGACTATCGCAAGAACAACATCAAGATCAAGTTCGACTACGCGGTCATTTCCTCGGACGATGTCCGCAAGGGGATCAATCCCTCGGACAGCGACCTGGAAGCATTCTTCAACAAGAACAAGGCCCGCTACGCAACGGCGGTTCCGGAAGAGCGCAAGATCACCTACTTTGCCTTTACGCCCAATGAGCTGCCCGGCGGCGTGCCGCAGCCCACGCAGCAGGAGATCAAGGCCTACTTCGACGCCCACCAGAACGAGTACGAGACGCCTGAGCAGGCGCGCTCGCGGCACATCCTCATCAAGGTGGATGCGGGCGCGGACGCGAAGACCGATGCGGCGGCCAAGGCCAAGGCAGAGGGAATCCTGAAGCAACTGCAGGGCAGCGCGAACTTTGCCGACCTGGCCAAGAAAAACTCAGACGACCCCGGCAGCAAGGACTCCGGCGGCGAGCTGCCCTTTGCGCAGCACGGCACCATGGTTCCCGAGTTCGACAAGGCCATCTTCTCGCAGAAGATCGGCGACATTGCCATTGTGAAGAGCCAGTTCGGCTATCACATTGTGCAGGTGGAAGAGCGCAAGCCGGCGCACTCGCAGGATTTGAACGAGGTGCTGCCCACCATCCAGGCCACGCTGATTCGCCAGAAGGCCGCTGCCGCGGAAGAAAATTTTGCCCACGTGCTGACCTCGGAGGCCATCAAGAACGGCCTGGAGAAGGCCGCCGCGGCGCACAAGCTGGAAGTGGTGACCACGCCGCTGGTGGGCAAGCAGGGCGTCATCGCGGCTCTGCCCGACGGCTCGCAGGTGATTGCGCGCGCCTTCGAGGCCAAGCAGGGCGATCCGCCGCAGTACGCGCCTACCGGCGAGGGCTACGCCATCTTCCAGGTCACGGGCATACAGCCCGCCCACGCACCTGCCTTTGCCGACTGGAAGACGCACGTGCTCGACGACTATCGCGACGAGCAATTGCCGTTGCTGCTGGCCGCGAAGACCAAGGAGCTGGCAGACAAGGCGCAGGCCTCGCACGATCTGGCCAAGGCTGCCAAGGAAGTGGGCGCGACGGTAAAGACCAGCGACCTGGTTGGGCCTGAAGGGCAGGTTCCCGACCTGGGGCAGGTCACGCAGGTGGCTCCGCAACTGCTCGACATGACGGTGGGCGCCATCAGTGGACCCATCTCCGCGCAGCGCACAGGCGTGGTGGCCAAGCTGCTGGACAAGCAGGAGCCCACCGCCGACGAGATTGCCAAGAGCTTCGACCAGACACGCGACCAGATGCTCGAGCAGCGCCGCTCCGACGCATTCAACGTCTTCCTGAGCGGCATCATGGCCGACTACAAGAAGAACAAGCGCATCCGGATGAATCCCAAGGCACAGCAGGGTCCGCAGATTCCGGGCATGTAAGCAGGAGATTCAACGGAGGCAGCAGAAAGGCCCGCAACCATCCAGGTTGCGGGCCTTTCTGCATCTGTGCGACGACGGCCTCAGCGCAGGCCCACCGTCTGGTAAGGAAGCCCCGTGGTCGGTGAGTGATCGGGTTGTGCATCGACGTTGGGTGCAATCGAGACTCCCTTCGCGGACCCCGAAGCCACGCTCACATTCCACCCGTCAACGAGGACCTGCGCGTCCGGCGTGATGAAGTCGCCCTGTGTTGCAGTGAGGGTGATTGCGCGCGTCTCGCCGGGGACGAGCGAGATGTAGTTGTCGCTCGGGAAGACGGGCAAAATGCGATCACCGCTGCTCGTGTATCGGAGTTGCAGGTGCGCCATTAGCGCGATGCTTTTGGTCGGATTGTGAAGCGTGACTGTGACCACCTGTTGGCCGTCAACGAAGCTGCGCTCGGCCTTGGCGTCCAGCGTAACCATAGGCAGCTTGTTCAGGCTGGTGAAGTCGTCGGGCTGGTCCGCCGCCGCGTGCCAGTAGAAGTTCGACGAGATCGGCTTGCCCTCGGCGTCGTCGAGGTCCAGCTTGATGAAGTAAACCGCGGAGACCGAAGCAGGGATCTCAACCGGCCCGAGTGTGGTCGTGGCCGAGGCCGGCGCGGTCACCGGCGTGTCGTGCGTCGCGGCCACCGTGCCGTCCAGGTTGTAGACGGACACATGCACAACCGCGCTATTCACGGCTTCGGGCAGGTTGTTGATCACCTGCAACTCGCCGGTCGCCTCGTTGAACTGGATGTGCACCAGCTCGTTGGCATGCTTGACGGCGAAGAGCGAGGCGTTCGGTTCGAGGTCGTAGTGGTAGAGCTGCCACACGAAGCTTGGCTGCGCGGGGTTGCTCATCCACGTGATCACGGCCGTCGCCGGGTGGAACATCTGCGCGTTGCGGCCCTCGTACATGGCGCGGTAGGCCTCGTAATTCATCAGCTGCGCCTTGCGCACAAAGTCGGCGAGATTGGCGACCACGCCATAGCGGGCGGCGAGTTCGGCGGGATAATCCTGGGCGCCGGAGTTGCCGCGCGCGAAGTCGTGCTGGGCCCAGTCGTCGTTGATCGACTCCCAATCCTTTTTCGGCATCATGCCGTGGATGGATTCAAGCGTGGGTACGGAGACCGAGCCGGTTTCGGTCTTGAAGAAGTCGTCGGTGACCTTGTAGAACTCGCGCGGCGTGCGCCAGGAATAAGGCCCGTGCGAGCGGACTCCGGGTCCGTCGGTGGAGCTGGGCTGATAGCGTCGCGTGGGTTCGAGTTCGGAGAGCACCTTGCGCAGGGCCGCGTCGATCTCCGGCGGGGGAAGGCCTTCGTTGCGCGCGCACCACAGCATGATGGCCAGATGGTTTCGGTAGCGCAGAATCTTCTCGCGCACGTTGGCGATGTAGGTGTCTAAATCGGTGGGGTCGGGGCCGTCGCCGGGATTGGGCTGGAAGAACTCATCCCAGATGAGGATGCCGTATTTGTCGCACAGCTCGTAGAAGTCTTCGCCGGTGCTCTGGCCCACCCAGTTGCGGATCAGGTTCAGGTTGGCCAGCTTGTGCAGGCGAATCTCGGCTTCGAGCCGCTCGCGCGGAATGCGCTTGAGCCCCTCGTCGAGCCCCCAGTTGCCGCCGCGAATGAAGATGGGCACGCCGTTGACGGAGATGGTGAGCGTGTCGGTGCCGGGCACGCTGTAGGAGATCTTGCGAACGCCGAAGCTCACGTCCTGGGCATCGGAGATTTTTTTGTCGACCTTGAAGCTTAGGTGCAGTTGGTAGAGATTCTGCGGGCCGTAGCCATTGGGCCACCACAGAAGCGGATGGTCAACGTGTAGCGACGAAGTGGTTTTGGGATCGAAGCTCACCGTCTGCGAGCTGTGCGGCGCGAGAGTCACTGGCTTGCCGAAGGTCATTGTCCCTGCGCTGCCGATGCTGCCCACGAGCTCTCCGGTGACGGGCTGGTCTGTGACGTTTTCAACCGTTGCCTGGACCCCGATGTCGGCGGAGTCGGTGCGGGGCAGCGGCAGATCGGTGGTGACCAGCGGGTTCTTCACCACCACCGGGCCAGTGGCGGAGAGAAAGACCCTCTGCCAGATGCCGGCGTCGCGGTCGCGCATGGCGGGAAGCCAGTCCCAGCCGATGGTGCAGAGGAACGTGGGCCCGTCGATGGCCGACTCGCCGCCGTTCGGTCCTATGCCGTCGCGCAGCGTGTGCTCATGCGGCACGCCGGGGTGAGGCTGCGGCGCCACCAGCACGGCAACCACGGCTTTCTTGCCGGGCTTCACGTTAGCCGTAATGTCGAAGATGCCGCGGGCAAAGGCGCCGCGCGTTGTGCCCACCTGCACGCCGTTTACCCACACGGTCGATGAGTAATTGATTCCGTCGAAGTTGAGCCATACGTGCCGGCCCTTGTACGACTTTGGCACGTCGATCGTGGTCCGGTACCAGTACGAGGTGTGCGCCAGGCTCTCTGGGATGATTTCGGGCCGGTTGTTCTCGCCGTAGAGCGGCTCAGGATAAACGTGGTTGTCACCCAGCGTGGTGAGCACGGTGCCAGGAACCGTGGCCGCGTACCAGCCGGCTGTTTTGAAGGCAGCGGCGGAGACCTCTGCGCCCGCCTGTGGCACCTTGGCCACATCTTGCAACTGCCAGCCTGCGGAGACGGCGACCGGTGCGGGCAAAGTCGGTTTGGCTGAGGAAGCCAGGGGAGACATAAAAACTGATAACGATACCACGATAAGTCCTAGTGTGGGTCGGATTTGGGTGAACACGGCAAGCATTCCTCGCAGATTTTCAAAGGGATTTGCGGCTAGGTCAGCCGAACCTACGGATTATATACCGGCTCCCGGTGGCGTGGTATCGACCCGGAGCCCCGTCCCATCGATAATGGAATCATGGAATATTCGCGTTCGTCCGGAGTTCTTCTGCACGTCAGTTCGCTGCCTTCGTATGGAGGCATTGGCGACCTGGGTCCCGCGGCCCACGAGTTTGTGGCCTTTCTCGCCACGGCCAAACAGCATGTCTGGCAGGTGCTGCCGCTCTGCCCCACGGGCTTCGGCAACTCGCCCTACGCGGGTTCGTCGGCTTTTGCCGGCAATCCGTATCTCATCAGCCTTGAGTTGCTGTGCGACTGGGGATGGATCGAAGGCGACCGCATCGCCGGACTCGCAGGCCGCGGCGGCAACGTGGACTTCGAGCAGGTGGAACAGCGCAAGCTGCCTTTGCTCCACGAGGCGGCGGAAAATTTTCTCGATCGCGCAGCGCACGACCCGCGCCTCGCTGCGCAGTGGGCGGAGTTCGAGCGGTTCTGCAGCGCCGAGGCGGGCTGGCTGATCGATTACGCCTTCTATGCCGTGCTGCGCAGGGAGTTCAACACAGGCGCGTGGACGGCGTGGCCGGAGCCGGTGAGGAAAAGACAACCGGCTGCGCTGGCCCAGATTGCGCAGAAGCATGGCCGCGCGCTGGCGCAGGAGCAGGTGCTGCAGTTTGCCTTCTCGAAGCAGTGGAATGCGCTCCGAAAAGCTGCCGCAGGCAATGCGATTCGCATCCTCGGCGACGTGGCCATCTTCGTCAACATGGACTCGTCCGATGTGTGGGTGCATCCGGAGCTCTTCGAACTCGACGGGGACCTCAAGCCAATTCGCATCGCCGGTGTCCCGCCCGATTATTTCTCTCCCACCGGCCAGCGCTGGGGCAATCCTCTCTATCGCTGGGATGTACTTCAGGACCGCGGCTTCGATTGGTGGATCGACCGCATCCGCCGCGCCTGCGCGCTCTACGACCTGGTCCGCCTCGACCACTTCCGCGGCTTTGAGGCCTTCTGGGCGATTCCCGCCGAAGAGGAGACGGCCATCAACGGCAAGTGGGTCAAGGCGCCGGGACTCGAGCTGTTCCGCGCGCTGGAGTCGGCGCTGGGGCCGTTGCCGCTGATTGCCGAGGACCTGGGAATCATAACGCCGGAAGTGGATTCGCTACGGCTGGAGCTTGGCATGCCGGGGATGAAGGTGCTGCAGTTCGGTTTCGACGGCTGGGAGGCGCACGGTCACCTGCCTCACCAGTTCACGGTAGGCACGGTGGCCTACACGGGCACGCACGATAACGACACCACACAGGGTTGGTGGTCGACGGCCAATGAGACCACGCGCGCCGCAGTCGAAGCCTTCGTCGGGCCAGTCGGCGGCCGTCCTGTCTGGCCGCTGATTCGCGCCACCGAGGGCAGCGTGGCGGAACTGGCGGTGGTTCCCGTGCAGGACCTGCTGGAACTCGGCTCCGAAGCGCGCATGAACACGCCGGCTGTGGGAGCAGGGAACTGGGGCTGGCGCGCGCCGGAGGGAAGCTGGACGGCGGAGCTGGCGGCGAAGCTTGCGGCGCTTGTCGGTGTGACGGACCGGGACAACGATCCCTTGGCAGCGCCAGAGAAAGCGGAAAACACTCCGACGGCTTAGGTTCGGCACACCGCCGAGTGCCGATGTACCCAGGAGGGGAGTCTTTTGCGAAGCGGCAGCCCTTTAAACCAGCTCCGCGGAAACTCGTAAACCAGCAGCATCTTGTCGATCAGCGCGCGGGCCTCGGCCTCGGTAACTCCCCTGGCAAAGCTTTTGGATCTTTTGTCGGCCTCGAAGCGGATGCAACTGGAGTTCGGGTTGACCACCGAAGGCCGCGTCAACAACCTGCGGGGAGGGATAAACCTCATGCGATGAATCTGACCGGTTTGAAAGGTGCGCGAGGACAAATCGACACCGAAGACGCGAGTCTGAATCCTGACCTCGGCCGGGTTCAAAGTAACAACCGTCTCGCCTGTCCTGTTCCATATCAGCCAGCCCACGAAGTAGATGAATCCAACCACGTAAATCCCGATGGAGATCATTTGCAAGACGAAATCGATATCCTCCGGGTGGGGTCCTGACAAAAGGCGCCAGTAGCGGATGGTGGCAAGGATCAGCCAGATCGTAACCAGCGGCGCATAGACGGAGGTAAACGGCCAGCGACGAACCGGGACTGTGAGGCAAATCCCGTGGTCCGTCTTCTCCCACATCACTCTGCCTTCCAGGGCTTCTCGCATGTTGGCCGGTTCCTTGCCTAGAAATATTAGCCTGCGTTGCTGTGAGTCAGCCAGCTGAGAATTTGGCGTCACTCACGTCAGGTCGAATGGGGCACAGGCAGCGCGTCACTCCGGGGTCCGGCATTCCGATCGCCTTTGGACCTGACCGGCGCTTTGATTCCAGCGGACAATCTTCCTCACCTTCTCAAGTTGACGGCAGCGCTCTTGTCATCGGGCATCCGACTCTTTCGTCTAAGTGGTTGGCAGAGACCTATGGTAACAGATTTCCGCTCTGTTTTCTGCGAATTCAAGACCCTTAGGGACGATCCGGGGACCCGGCGTTCCGCCTGACCCGCTCGATTGAGGACGACCGTCAGGGCGCCCGGAACTCCTATTTCGGAGCGTGTGACTCTTTTGCCGTTCAAACTCAGATTTTGTGTTGTGGCGCTGGCGGCGTGTTTGTGCGCGCCCACGCTGGTTGCGCAGAGCAGTATCTTCCGCAACACAGATTCGTCGGTGGGCTATGTGGGGTCGGCGAACTGCGAGGAATCGGGCTGCCACGCGGAGATGTATCGGGACTACATGCTGACGCCGCATGGGCAGTCGATGACGCTGGCGAACCTTCCGAGCGACCTCGAGCGCGTGCCCAGGCCGGTGACCGTCTTCAACGAAGCGAACAATCGGTACTACACGGTCTACCAGAAGGATGAAGATCTGTACCAGAGCGCTTATGAGCTGGGCAAGAACGGCCGCAAAGTCTACGACGTTACGCATAAGATCGACTACGTCACCGGCGGCGAGAGCGTGGGCTACTCCTATCTCTTTCAACTCGGCCCGTGGATCCTTCAGGCGCCGCTCAGCTACTACGCGCACTCGAAGACCTGGGAGCTGTCGCCGGGGTACGTGAAGGACGATGTAGGTTTTACGCGGGTGATGACGACGGGCTGTCTGCTGTGCCACAACGGCGAACCGGACCCGGTGGCCAGGCGCGATGGCATGTTCAAGGACCCGCCGTTCCGCTTCGGCGAGCTGGGCGTGAGCTGCGAGAGCTGCCACGGGCCGGGCGCGCTGCACGTGAAGGAGATGCGCGCCTATCCCAAGCGCGTACTGGGGGCCAACGAGGTGGATACGTCGATTGTGAATCCGGCGAGGCTTTCGCCGCGGCTGGCCGACGACCTGTGCCAGGAGTGCCACCAGGCGGGCGATGCGCAAGTGATCTATCCGGGCAAGACGGTGATGGACTACCGGCCCGGAACTCCGCTGGCCGACACGATTGCGATCGTGAAGCGGCCCATCAAGCCGGAGCAGCGCGAGGAGGCCAATCGGCTGGAGACCAATCCGCCCGTTCGCGGCAGCCTCGAACAACCTCTCTGGTGGAAGAACTCCACGCTGGTGCTGAGCAAGTGTTACCAGGCGAGCCACGGGCAGCTGACCTGCTCCACCTGCCACTCCGTCCATCACCCGCCCAATCCCGGCGAAGAAAAGGCGGCCTATCGCGCCGCGTGCCTCACCTGCCACACGGTGAAGAGCTGCACCCTCAAGCCCGAAGACCCCAAGCGGGTGGCTGCGGCCGATTACTGCGTCGAGTGCCACATGGAAAAGCGCCCGGTTGCGGGCATCGCCCACTCCAACGACACCAAGCACCGCATCGTACGCTACCCCGGCCAGCCGCTGCCCGATGTGGCCTTCGAGCAGCCGAGGCCCGACCTGCCAGGGTTGCTGTGGATGAACCGGCCTGCTGGCGAGCCCAGTGCCCGCATGCCCGATCTGGCGCAGCTCCAGGCCTATTTCACCTCCGCGCGCCGGGACCCCAGCCTGTGGCCGCTGTGGTTTCGGAAGCTGAACGAGCTGAGCAAGTCCGAGCCCAACGATCCCACCGTCCTGGCCTCTCTCGGCGCTGTGGCGCTGGCGCAGACCAAAGACAACGCCCTGGCCGCCCGCGATTTTGCCCTTGCTATCAAGAACGGGTCGGAGGAGCCGATCACCTTCCTTAATCTGGCCACCGCACTCGAAAACCTCGGCCGCGCCCAGGAGGCCGAAGCCATCCTGGAAAAAGGCCTCGCTGCGTATCCCTATTCCGACCAGCTTACCGCCCGCCTCGCGCAGCAGTACGCCATGGATGGCCAGGCCGCCAGGGCTCGCAAGCTGGTGGAGCAGTACCGTGCGCTCTTCCCTGAAGACACCATGGTGCGCGGGGTGGAAAAGCACCTGGAGTAAGCGGGATCTTCAACCCGCTGACCGCGTCCAGCCGCACGCCTACGGTCCGCCGCTCCGTTTTGCCCCGCCGCCAAATCTTGTTATCCTTGCCCCACATGGAAACTGCGGCGATTCAAACTCACGGCCTGACGCGGCGCTTCGGCGCCCTCACGGCCGTTGAGGACGTCACGCTCAGCGTGGCTCCCGGACAGTTCTTTGGCTTTTTGGGGCCGAACGGAGCGGGCAAGTCCACCACCATCAAGATGCTCACCGGCCTGCTCGAGCCCAGCGCCGGGACTGTCGAGATTCTGGGCCAGCCCTTCGGCGCAGGCGCGCTCCATTTGAAGCGGCAGATTGGCGTGGTGCCGGAGGGGATGGCACTGCTGGGCAGGTTGACGGCGCCCGAGTATCTGCACTTTGTGGGCCGCATGTATGGCCTGGACCGTGAGACCACGAACCAGCGCACCCAGGAGCTGCTGGAGTTCATGCAGCTGGCCAATGAGACAAAAAAGCTGGTCACCGATTTTTCGCACGGAATGCAAAAGAAGCTGGCGCTGGCCGCGGCCGTGATTCACGGGCCCAAGGTGCTGTTTCTCGATGAGCCGTTCGAGGGCGTGGACGCGATTGCCGCGGGCATGCTGAAGTCCATGCTGCAGGGGATGATCAACCGCGGGGCGACCATCTTCCTGACCACGCACGTGCTCGAAATCGTCGAGCGGCTCTGCAGCCACGTGGCCATCATCAGCCAGGGCCGCCTGGTGGCCAACGGGTCCATCGAGGCGCTGCGTGCGGGCGTGGCGTCCACACTTCCCGGAGCCGAGCAGGAGCAGCGGCTTACTCTGGAAGAGATTTTCCTCTCCATTGTGGGCGCGGGCGGCACGCAGGAGCAGGCGCAGGAGCTGTCATGGCTTTCATAGGCGGGGCTGACCTGGGCGAGGCCGGCCTTAACGGCGCCGGTGGGTTGGGCGCGCCGCCTGCGAGCCTCGCCGGCGGAATCATGGGCACGCTCGCTCGCGCGCAGTATGGGGCGCTGGCGCGGCTGCGCTGGCGCATGTTTTTGAACGGCCTCCGCTCCAACAAGGGCGCGCTGGAACTGGGCGCACGCACCTTCTCCCTTCTTGTTTACGGCCTGATGGGACTGGGGCTGGGCACGGGCATGGGGATCGCCACCTTTTTCCTTGTGTCGCGCGGCGAGTGGCGTTTGCTGCCCATTCTGTTCTGGGTGCTGGTCTTTCTGTGGCAGGCCATTCCAGTGATGCTGGCTTCGTTTCAGGAGCAGTTTGACCTGGGGATCCTGCTGCGCTTTCCGGTGCGCTTCGGGTCGTACATGCTGCTCTACCTGGTCTTCGGGCTGCTCGATATCTCGACGATTCTCGGCGGATTGTGCTGCGTGGGCATCTGGTTCGGGGTTGCCGCGGCGCGGCCCGGCCTGCTGGTGTTCGCCACGCTGGCGCTGGCGGTGTTTGCGGCTTTCAACATTCTGCTGGTGCGGGCCGTCTTTGCCTGGATCGACCGCTGGCTGGCACAGCGCAAGACGCGCGAGATTCTGGGCGCCATTTTCATGGTGGGGCTGTTGAGCCTGCAACTGATGAATCCGGCGCTCTACCAGAAGCGGCATGCGCGGCACACCGGCCCCGATGAGCGGGTGCAGCAATTGCGGGAGGCCGAGGCCCGCTATGCACCGGTCCTGAAAGTGGCCAGCACAGTGCAGAAATGCCTTCCGCCCGGAATGGCGGCGCAGTCGCTGCGCCATGCCGTGCAACACGAACCGGTGACAGGACTGGAGTCGCTGGGCGGGATGGCGCTCTATGCGCTGCTGGTGGGCGGCGTGTTGGCGCTGCGGCTCAAGGCCGAGTATCGGGGCGAGAATCTAGGTTCGGCGCCT